>NZ_JBBCWG010000002.1:0-551865 GCF_037146035.1 Chryseobacterium sp. MMO-72 | reverse complement strand
TTTGGACGGGTTTTTATTTTCTTTGTCAAAAAATTCAAATGCCAATCGTAAGACGTTCAGAACAAAGCAGACAGTCGCTTCAGGATTTTTATAAAGAATTTCTTCCCAAACCGGGGGATACATTTGGAAATGCAGGAATTCCGATGCTTAAAATTTTGGATTTTATGAATAATACTTTTAAAGATACGTTCATTTATGGTTTGACTTCACATGCACATTTGCTTTTATTCAATAACGATGAAGAGGATAGACATTATGTTGAAATTATAGGATTTAAATCAGAATCTCACGAAGTATTTGCGGTACAGTATTTCATTCCGGAACACAAAAGTCCGTGGAAAAATGCTGTCGTGAAGGGTGAAACAACACAATTTGAAGAGTTTAAAAAGATGATTATTATTTCTATGATGGAATCTGGTGGTTGGAAAGATAATTTAGAACTGATAAACTTTCAGAAAATCATGTAAAATTTGTTTTAAAAAGCTGTTTTCATTTTGTATTATATTTATTTCTCGCTGATAATGCAGATTTAAAATCAATCTGAGAATATGTTAAGAAAAATAATGCTAAGAATTACAGATAATTAGATTCAGGCAGACTTTACCGGAACATCAAAAAACAATTTGATTACTTACATTATTCATATTGTGTTTACTTTAGTTTTTGTAATTTTCAGCCCGCAAAATTCAGTAAAAAATAAAAAAAAACAGGAACATTGATTCCGAAAAAATATGTTAAGAACCAATCAGACATTTTTAGACTACCTTGAAGGACTGTACAGCAGTGAAGAACATAAAGGGAATATTGTTTTAGAATCTTTTGAAAAAGGTGATAAAATATTAATTCAAAATCAGATCTCCACAAAGATCATGCTCGTTAAAAGCGGCATCACCAAATGCTATTTCGTGGAAGAAAGCGGGAAAGAATATATTGTGGAATTTATGGGAAAAGGAGAGATCATCGGTGAAATCGAAGTCATCAAAAACGTTCCCTGTATCTGCAGCATTGAAGCAATTACGGAAGTTACGGTATATTCCATGTCGATTCCCTATTTTCAGGCATTGATCAAAAAAGATCTTACCCTCAATAATTTATTGTTGGATGTTTTTGCAGAGCGCATTTTCAATACTTCAAGCCGCGCTTCTTATCAGCAGCTTCACAAAACAGAACATACACTTTCTCAATTGTTGGAAGTAAAATCCAGAGAAATGGAAATTTCAAAAGAAGACATGGCAACCTATCTCGGAACTACTGTGGAAAGCCTGAACCGGGCTTTGGAAGAGCTTCAGGAGAATAATTCTGAAGAATAAATTCAACAGATTTAAACGCTTCTTTTATCTTTGCAGAAATATGCTGAAATCAATGGAAGAACTGAAATTCAGTAATGCTGAACTGAAAGATTTACCCAAAATTGTAGAAATTTACAACTCAACCATTCCTTCGAGAATGGTGACCGCCGATACTGAAAATATCTCTGTAGAAAGCAGAATCGAATGGTTTCATGACCACAATCCTGAAAAAAGACCACTCTGGATCATTGAAAATGAACAGAACGAAGTTTTAGGCTGGGTTAGTTTTTCATCATTTTACGGAAGACCTGCGTACAACGGAACCGTGGAACTCAGCATTTACATGAACGAAAGCTCGCGCGGAAAAGGCTACGGAAAAAAAGTACTGCAATACTGCATTGATAACGCACCAAAATTTGAAGTAAAAACACTATTGGGATTCATCTTTTTACATAATGAACCCAGCCTGAAATTATTCCGACACTTTGGTTTTGAAGACTGGGGCGTTTTTCCGAATGTAGCAGTTTTGGACGGCGTTGAAAGAACTTTAGTGATTTTGGGAAAAAGGGTAGGGTAGTTTGTTCTTGTCAGGAGCAAAGCCATCTTAAAAAGTTTATTTTTTAGGAGCTTTTTCCCGCTTTCACTACTCGCTTTTTAGTTTTCGGCGGCAGCTTCGCTGCCGCCGAAAACTAAAAAGAGCTCAGACATGCCGTTCAATCGGGGCTAGGATATTGAATATATACAATTTGATTTCTCCACGATTTCAAAATTTTACCAATCTGAAGTAAATCTCTTTCGTTATTTAAAATCTTGATTCCATTGTAAAGAGGATAATTATTAATTTCTAAAGAATATTTCTCAAAAATGGTATCATAATTTTTTGTTGTAGAAGTAAGATAATTTGCGAGAGCTGAAATTAAAATAATTTATGATGAAAGGTCGTAAAACTGCTGAGGATTTTCATTCTCCTTACACAAGGAAACAGCGCTTGAAGTAATATAAGTTTCAAAAGCCAGAATAGCCAATCTGTAAATAGTTTCACATTCATGTTTTTCATCCATTGTACCGTACCAATCAATACATAATTCAGAATTATAAAGATGTTTAATGCCATTATCTAAGCCTCCAAGAATATTTTCCAGTCTTGAAAAAGCAGGATCAAAAAATAATAAATGTCTTCTCAGGTCGCGGTTTGTCAATTCCATTTAAAATAATATTCTTAAAAACAAATTTAAATAAAAAAGCGATCCCAAAAGATCGCTTTCCTATTACAAATTCTGCTTAATTCTCTTTGCAGACATATTCAAAAACCGTTTGACCAGCATTACAGCGGAAACCGTTAATCCCAATCCTAAAGCGATCCACATTCCGAAAGCACCCATTTCCATCTTTACACAAAGGAAATATCCTAAAGGAATTGTGATAACCCAATATGCAATAAACGTGTAAATAGAAGGAATTTTTACATCCTGTAAACCTCTCAACATTCCCAAAGCTGTCACCTGAATTCCATCTGATAACTGGAACAACGCAGCGATAATCATTAATTTGGAAGCTAAAGCAATAACTTCAATCTCTTCTTTTTTGGTAAAGAATGTTGGAAGAATATTTCGTCCCAAAATGAAGACAATTCCGCAGATGCACATAAAAATAAACGCAATTTTCAGATTGTTGATTCCTACCTTTCTTAATTCAACAAAATTCTGTTCTCCCAGTTTTCTCCCGATCATCACCGTTGAAGCCACACTGAAACCGATGCATAAATTAAAGGTAAAAGAAGCCATGCTTAAGGCAATCTGATGAGAAGCAATGTCGTGTGCCGAAATTAGCCCGCAGATAAAAGCGGCTCCCGCAAAAGCAGTCACTTCAAAGAACATCTGTAAAGCCGTCGGAAAACCGAGTCTGATCATCTTTTCAAACATTTTCTTTGAAAAAACTTCAATTTTTAATGAAAAATCTTTGATGTACTGTTTCGTTTTTTTCTCATTCGAAAGCACAAAATACAGAAAAACCACCATAAAAATTCTGGCGATTAAACTTGCAAGGGCAGAACCTTTTACCCCCATTTCAGGAAAAATCCAAAGACCTTTAATGAAAACATAATTTAAAACAATATTAATGACATTGGCAATAATGGTCGCTTTAGTAACTCCAATGGTGTAAGAAAGCCCTTCCGAAACTTCTCTCAGTGTCTGAAAAGCCATAAACGGAACAATACTGATTGCCATAATCGTTAAAAAATCAACCGTATCCGGAATGATCTTCTCCGGCTGTCCGGATTTGTAAAGCAGCGGCATTCCTAAAAGTAAAATTGCCATCAGCAAAATTCCCACCGTCATATTGATGATAAAGCCATGACTGAAAACGGAATTGATCGTTTTGTGGTCATGCTTCGAGTGCGCCTCCGAAACCAAAGGCGGAATGGCAAAAGAAAATCCCAAAGCCAATACAAACATCGAGAAAAACACAGCATTTCCCAATGAAACTGAAGCCAGAGCATCGGCTCCCAGAAGATTTCCTACAATAATATTATCAAAAAGATTCACCGAAACCTGCCCAACCTGCGTCAACATCACAGGAAGAGCCAGAGTAAGGCATTCTTTCGTATAGTTTTTATTCAAAAAGTTCATAATTGTTTACAATTCATATAGTTTTTATTCAAAAAAAATTGCAGTAACAAATGATACTGCAATTTTCATAATTTATTTTAAAGTAACCATTATATTACTTCCTTACAAAACTTGCAACGTCTTCGGCAGAAACTGTGTTTCCTCCTAAAATAATCAATCTTTCCACAACGTTTCTTAATTCTCTGATATTTCCTGTCCATGAAAGTGCTTTTAAAGCTTCAATCGCTTTATCATCGAATTTCTTTACAGCAGTACCGTGTTCATCGGCAATCATTCCGGAGAAATGCTCAACCAGTAACCTGATGTCTTCTTTTCTTTCATCCAATGGCGGAACGTAGATTTCAATCACAGAAAGTCTGTGGTAAAGATCTTCCCTAAATCTTCCCACTTCAATTTCCTTCTGCATATTTTTATTGGTTGCTGCAAGAACTCTTACATCCACCTTAATTTCCTTATCGCTTCCTACAGGCGAAACTTTGCTTTCCTGTAATGCTCTCAACACTTTTGCCTGAGCAATTAGGCTCATATCTCCGATCTCGTCGAGGAAAATTGTTCCACCGTTTGCCTGCTCAAATTTCCCCTGCTTATCCTTAATAGCCCCTGTAAAAGATCCCTTTACGTGACCGAATAATTCAGATTCAATCAGTTCAGAAGGAATCGCCGCACAGTTAACTTCTACCATCGGACCTCTCGCTCTGTCGCTTTGATTATGAATCGCATGTGCAACAAGCTCTTTTCCGGCTCCGTTTGGTCCTGTAATTAAAACCCTTGCATCAGAAACAGCAACCTTTTCGATCATATCCTGAATTTTCTTCAAGCCTGCCGATTCGCCGATCATCTGGTATTTTTTATTTACCTTTTTCTTCAGCGTTTTATTTTCTGTCTGAAGATTTTTATTTTCTTTCTTCAGTGTTTCTTTGGCTAAAGCATTTTTTACGCTCGTAATCAGTCTGTTGATGTCGATTGGCTTGGAAATGAAATCGTAAGCACCGTCTCTAAGGCATGAAACCGCAGAATCAATATCTGCGTGTCCGGAAATCATAATAAAAGTGGATTCCGGCTTCAGTGCTAAACTTTGCTTTAAAAGTTCAGTACCTGAAAGTTTAGGCATTTTAATATCGGAAATCACCAGTGCGAAATCTTCTTTTTCTACCTGTTTATAGCCTTCAAGTCCGTCTTCGGCGATTACAAATTCATAGTCGGTTAGTTCGTCAGAAAGAATACTGTGGAGTACTCCTGAGATTGCTTTTTCGTCTTCTACAATAAGGATTTTTTGCATAGTTGCAAATTTAGATTTTTTTGATTGAATTATTAGCAAAAACTATACCTAATCGTCTAATTAGAATAATCTCTTCTCCCGAAAATCGCCGATCCCACTCTTACGGAATTGGCACCACATTCAATGGCGATCGGAAAATCGTCACTCATTCCCATTGATAATGTTTCGAGCTTTTTTAATTGATTTAATTCATCAAAAAGATTTTTCAGGTTTAAAAATTCCTTCTTTACCTGATCTTTATCGTCCGTGAAAGTTGCCATTCCCATCAATCCGGTAATTTCAATATTCTGAAATTCTCCGCTTAAGTATTGTTCAAACAAATCTTTGGCTTCATTGATATCGAGTCCGAATTTACTTTCTTCCTCCGCAATTTTCACCTGAAGCAATAATTTAATAATCCGGTTGTGCTTTGCCGCTTCTTTATTGATCTCACGGATCAGCTTTTCAGAATCTACGCTTTGGATCGTATCTACAAATTCTGCAATATATTTTACTTTATTTGTCTGAAGATGCCCGATCAGATGCCACTGAATATCTTTGGGAAGGAGAGGGTACTTTTTTGTGACTTCCTGCACTTTATTTTCACCAAAAACTCTCTGTCCCAAATCATAAACTTCCTGAATCGCCGAAACAGGATGTGTTTTTGAAACAGCAACCAACTGCACATCAGAAGGAAGCTGGCTTTTAATATGATTGTAATTTTCCTGAATACTCATAATGGCAAATTTCCGAATTTTAAAGACGAAAAGCTAATGAATATTGAAATTTTTAGTTATGAGATATTTGTTTTTGAGTTAAAAAAATGTGTTTGTCATTCTGATCGAAACGAAGTGGAGTGAAGAATCTCCAATACCATAACTTAGATTCTTCCTTCGTCAGAATGACAAACACAATGGTTTAAAATGTATATTAAATTTAATTCAAAACCTCATTAATTTTAGGATATTCCGATATTTTTCTGAAAACAAAACGGTTGCTTTTCTGGAGCTTTTCAATAAAAAGATCGAGCTCATTTATAGAATCTGCATCGGTTAAATACTGGTCATGCGTAAGAAAAACCAGATGTCTTGAAGTTTTTTCAAGATCATTAAAGAAAATACTGTCTACTTTTCTCAGCATTTCTTCATGTTTCCCTTTTAATGCCATTTTACTGGTCGGTTTCCACTCAAGATCCCAACCGATTACTTTGTAACCAGCCTGTTTTAGTTTATCTGCGGCTTCGGTAGAACTTTTAAGATCTGTTACGGTAATGTTATTCAGTCTCCAGATGTTTCTTCCGGGAGTTCTCGCGATTTTATCATACAGTTTCAGACTGTCTTTTGCCGCATTGAAATCTTCAACAACACCCGCCGGATTTTTGTAAAAATCGGTGTATTTGTTGTGCGCGTGCGTGAAACTGTGATTCGCAAGTTCTATTAAATGATCTTTTCTTAACAGTTCCAGATCTTCCCGTTGCTTTTTGCTTCCGTAAGCGTGTTTGCCTACAAGAAATGCAGTGGCGCAGATATTTCTTTTGTGTAAAATTTTAAGAAGATTTTCGGTTCCCCGATTGGGACCGTCATCAAAGGTCAGATAAATTACTCTTTTATCTGAAGGAACATTTTCATCATCAAGTTTGGGGACAATTTTTGCGACGGGATGGTCTTTCGGAATCAGTTTTTCAGATTCTTTCTTGTCTTTTTTTTGATTACAGCTGTTTAATAAGATTGAAGTTGCACTCACCAATGCAAACATCCCTAGAAAAGTCTTGTTTCTAGACTTTTCCGCAAAAGTTTTTGTCATAAAATTTAATGGAATTTTGTTGTTAAAAATTGTTAATTTTCCCAAATTATTCTTAACAAAAATTACGCCAAATTTCACTTGTTTTTGACTTTCTAAGTTTATTTTAATAAAATATTTTTAGTCCAGAATCTTCTTTAAATACAGTGAATTTTTAATGGCAGCAGTTCCCCACGTATTATTGAAAAAGATAAAGGATTTATGTTGTGAATTTTTAATCTTTTCAGCTAAATTTTCAATAAATTCATTGCTGTATTCAGATTTGTAAAGTACAGGTTTTCCGTGAAGCCGATAATATAAAATTTCAGGATTATTGATGATTAACATCTTCCGGCAAATTTCCGGGGAAACTCACACCTGAAAAAATGACCTTGTTTTCCTTCAAAATTCTAAACACTTCTTCATTCCACCACGATTCGTGGCGGAATTCTATGACATTCAGATAATTAAAATGAAGATTGTTAAGCATTAAATCAGTATTTTTCTGAGTATTTTTAAAAGATGGAGGAAACTGATACAGAAATCCGGACAGTTTTTCCTTCAGATGAGATTCAATATGATGACAGAATTCCGCAATTTCTTCTTTACAGTCTTTCAGTCGCTTTTCATGGGAAATGGTTTTCGGAATTTTAATAAAAAACTTAAAATCACCGGGAGTTTCGTCATACCATTTCAACAACGTTTTTGCAGTAGGTTTTCTGTAAAAAGTAGAATTAATTTCCACACAGTTAAATTCCTTTGAATAAAGGATTAGAAAGTCTTTACTTTTCGAATCTTCCGGATATAATGAACCCTTCCAATCGTTATTGTAAAATCCGGAACAGCCGATATATAAATTTTCTTTTTTCATATTGTTGCTTTATTACTCTCGCAAATTTGATTGTACTGTAATTATTTATGTTTATTAATGAGACCTGTTTAAACTAATTTCAGAATTAACCGCAAAAGTTGCAAAAGACAATTATACAGCGATTATTAGAATTTTTAAATTTCTCAAAAGAATAAAAATCAAAATTTTTTAGAAGCTATTGTGATCTTTTTTTTGTTGATAATCAGTGATTTTAGTCTCCAAATCTGCGAGAAAAATTTATTCAATATCCAGATCCACCGAATTCAGTCGCAAAGAGTTTAAAATTACAGAAAGAGAACTAAAACTCATTGCCGCGGCTGCAATCATAGGAGATAACAGGATTCCAAAAAACGGATACAATAATCCTGCCGCAACGGGAACGCCCAAAACATTGTATATAAAAGCAAAAAACAGATTCTCTTTAATATTTTTCAGTAGTTTTTCACTTAACAGCTTTGCTCTTGCAACGCCTAAAATATCACCTTTCAGCAAAGTAATTTCTGCACTTTCGATGGCAACATCGGTTCCTGTTCCCATCGCAATTCCGATGTTTGCCTGAGCTAAAGCAGGAGAGTCGTTGATTCCGTCGCCGGTCATCGCTACAATTTTCCCTTGTTTCTGAAGTTTTTTTACTTCATTTAATTTATCTTCAGGAAGACAGTTTGCTTTAAAATGTCGGATACCCAATTCGTTTGCAACGGCTTTTGCGGTATTTTCATTGTCTCCGGTCATCATAATAATGTCAATTCCTTCATTTAATAACTGCTGAACTGCTTTTTTAGAACTTTCTTTAATTTTATCGGTAAAACTGATAAATCCTAAAACTTCGTTTTCCTGAGCGACATAAGAAATGGTGTACGCTTTTGACTGAATTTCTTCCGCCTTTTGTTTTATATTTTGAGGAAGAGAAATCTGATGCGAGGTTAAAAGACTTTCGTTTCCAAGGAAAATTGTTTTTCCGTTGATGTTTCCTTTGATTCCTTTTCCGGAAATATTTTCAAATTTTTCTACTTTTTCAGGAGTTATACTTTCAGCTTTTGCCTTTTTAATCACTGCATTTGAAAGCGGATGTTCCGAATTCTGATTTAATGAATAGGCTAATTTTAAAATGAATTTTTCGTCTTTATCAACTGTTTCAACATGTTCTAAGGATGGTTTCCCTTCGGTTAAAGTTCCTGTTTTATCGGTAATCAGCACATTTACCTTATCCATCTGTTCAAGGGCTTCAGCATTTTTAATTAAAATTCCGTTTTTTGCGCCTTTACCTATTCCCACCATCAGAGACATTGGTGTTGCCAAACCTAAGGCACATGGACAGGCTACAATTAAAACTGCCACTGCATTCACAAAAGCAAAGAGGGTTTTCTGACCTTCCGGACCGAAAAACTGCCATAAAACAAACGTTAAAACCGCAATGAAAATGACCGTCGGAACAAATATTTTAGAAACTTTATCTGTGAGTTTCTGAATCGGGGCTTTGCTTCGGCTCGCTTCGTTAACCATCTTGATAATTTGGGAAAGCAGAGTTTCATCGCCGACTTTTTCCGCTTTCATGATGAAAACATGATTTCCGTTGATGGTTCCTGAAGAAACTTTATCATGAACATTTTTCTCAACAGGAATCGGCTCTCCGGTAATCATACTTTCATCAACTACAGAACTTCCTTCCGTTATTTTTCCGTCTACCGGAATTTTCTCCCCGGGTTTTACTTTTAATAAATCGCCGATTTTCACCTGTGAAAGCAGTACTTTTTTCTCTTCTCCGTTAACGATAAGATTGGCTTCATCAGGAGATAAGTTCATCAGTTCACGGATGGCATTTCCTGTTTTTTTGTGCGCCGCAGCTTCCATTAGCTGTCCCAAAATAACCAGCGTTAAAATAACACAGACCGCTTCGAAATATAAAGGAATTTCATGATGGCTGCCACGGATTTCATGCGGAATTATATCCGGGAAAATCAAAGCGACAATGCTGAAAATAAATGCGGCTGCAACTCCCAGAACAATCAGGCTGAACATATTTAAGTTCCCTGTTTTGAAAGAAACAAATCCTCTTTTCATTAAAAACCAACCTGAATAAAAAATGACAGGAAGCGTTAAAATCAATTCAAAAATTCCCTGAATTTGATGGGAAAAAGGAAAATCAAAAAACATTCCGCCCATCGAAAGAATGAAAACAGGAATGGTAAAAGCCAGTGAAATGATGAATTTCTTTTTTAAGACATTGTAGGTTTCATCTTCTTCTTCGTTTTTATCGGGCATTCTTACGAGATCCATTCCGCAGATCGGGCATTCTCCCGGTTCGTTACGAATGATTTCAGGATGCATCGGACAGGTGTATTTTGCCGCTTTTTTCTCAGGATATTTTACGAGATCCATTCCGCAAACGGGACACCCGACATTGCTGTCGTAGACTTTATCGCCTTCACAATACATCGGACAATAGTATTTTCCTGCCATATCAGTGGTTACTTCCGGAACTTCATGATGATGGGGGTGATCGTGAGAATGTTGATGCGAATTTGAAGTGGAATTTTTAACTAAATCTTCTGTAATTTCTTCCAGATGCATATTGCAAATAGGGCAGTCTCCCTTTTCAGGATAAATTTTATCGCTTTCGCAGAACATCGGACAGTAGTATTTTCCGATATTGTCTTTGAAATTTTCAGGTAGATTTGTTTGGGAATAAGCTGGTTTAAAATTAGGATCTTTTGCGTGCTTTTCCTCAATAGGAACCAGATACATATTGCAGACAGGACATCTTTTTCCCTGTTGAAAATAAACTTTATCGCCTTCACATTCCATTGGGCAATAGTAAACCGAAGACGGAGAAACTCTGTCCTGTGGTTTAATGAAGGTTTTTTCAGGATTGTCCGGATCTTCCAGTTTGTAGTTACCGATTTCTTCGAGTACTTTATTTAAAGTATTGATTTCAAATTCTTTGTCGGAGATAATGGTTGCTGTATTATTTTCGAGATTTATATCAGCTTTTATATTTTCTAAACTGTTCAGCTTTTCAGAAATCTTTTTCTGGCATCCGGAACAGGTCATTCCATGAATTGTATATTGTTTTTGCATGATCCTTCTGATTTATGATACAAATTTCCAAAAAGCAATCAGAAGCCTGTTATAATTTTAAGGATAATGTTTACAGAATTCTGTCTTATGAGTGGGAGGGTTTTTGTGTTTTAGGGTAAGAGTGTTTTTTTTAATTTCTATCGCAGATTTGGCAGATTACGCAGTTTCTTTTTTAATTTAAATACAAGAGAAATTTACACAAGCATCTGCTTAACGTGATAGATCTGCGCGATTTTAAACCCAAAAAAACTCTCTAATTCTCAAACCCTCCAACTTAAATCTGATCCAGCGGTTTTCTGTTGTGAATTTTCAGTTTTTTAAATTCAGTAGGAGTGAAGCCGGTGCTGTTCCGGAATTGAGATGATAAATGCTGAACACTTTTATACCCTAGTTTACCGGAAATTTCGGTCAGCGTAAATTCGTTATAGAGAAGAAGTTCCTTTACTTTTTCGATTTTCTGAAGGATGAAAAACTGTTCGAGCGTGATGTTTTCGTTGTGAGAAAAAGTTTTGGAAAGGACGCTGTAATCTTTATGCAGTTTGGAGATCAAAAATTCAGACAAAAGGAAATTTTCATCAATATCCAGTTCGCTGATTTTTACGATAATTAAATTTTTAATTTTCTCAATTAACTGATGGGCAGAGTCTTTAATTCTTTCAAAACCTGTTTTTAGGAGAAGATTTTCCAGTTTTTCCATATCATCGCCGGAAATATCCTTTTGTGTTTCCGCTTCTCCGAGTGCAATGGATTTCAAAGGGATATTCATCTCCGTGAAAATTCCTTCTACAGCAGAAATACATCTTCCGCAGACCATATTTTTTATGAAAATCTTCATAAGGAGCTTGGGTTGTTCAATCTGTCTTTCACAAATTCAACTTTTGTTTTTCCGTGCGGGGCAGGATTTCCGTTTTCGTCGAGATTTACCATAACGATTTTATCTACCGTGATAATTGTCTGATGCGTCATTTTATTTCGAACCTCGCATCTTAAAGTAAGAGATGTGGAACCAAACGCAGAAACTTCGATGCCGATTTCGATAATGTCGCCTTGTTTGGCGGAACTTACAAAGTTGATTTCTGAGATGAATTTGGTAACTACTTTTTTGTTTTCGAGCTGAATAACAGCATATAATGCAGCTTCTTCATCAATCCACTGCAGCAGTCTTCCTCCGAAAAGAGACTGATTGGGATTAAGGTCTTCGGGTTTTACCCATTTTCTTGTATGGTAGTTCATATCTGAAATTTTACTGCACAAATTTAGCTTTTAAAACCGGCTTTTTCAAAAGATTTGCATTCAGGATTCCGAAGAAAGATATTTATATTCTCAATTATTTTCTTTTGGAACGCATCGCTTTCACTTTTGTAACAGTGTCATCTTTTAAAAATTTTTGATAGTCTTCACTTTTTAAAGGATAGACTGCGACTTTTCCTTCGTTATTGTGATGGATACCAAAACCATAAGTTTTGGCTAACGGGGAACATCTGAGACAAGGCTGACCTTTGGAGAAAAAGTTTTGTCTTTCTGCGGATTTTTCACGCTCTGTAATGTCATTTTTAATGGAATAGCATTCAAAAATAATATCATCCGACGTGTATTTGTAAGGATTCTTCAGTATTATTTCGTACTGAAGATTAGCCATTGTTTTTTCTTTTTTCTCAGGAGGGATTTTTGCTTCAGAAATCAGGCAGTCTTCTGCAACTTCAATGAAGGTGTTTTTGTAATTGGTTGTATGCTGTTTCATATTCATTTTGTCCGGTTAAAAATGGCTGTTTTAAGGCATCAGGAATTTTACTTTATCCATAATGGATATATCACAATTTACAATAATTTTATTAATGTTGTTCTCTTTAATGATTATTCATAAATATTTCATGATGAATTAATACTTTTTAACGAAATAATATTTTAATTGAAAATTTTATTAAAATAATTTCAAAAAAAGCTTTGATATGAAATTAATAATCGTATCTTGCACCCGTATTATATCTGGAATCAATATTTGTTCATTCTTTATGTTGTTTTTCTTTTATAAACCAAATCATTTTTAACTTATTTTAATTTTATTAATCAAGATGAACATTTTTGTTTCAAACATCAACTACGCAACTAAAGATTATGAGTTGCAGGATTTATTTTCAGAATTTGGAGAAGTTTCTTCTGTAAAAATTATTACAGATAAAGAAACTGGTCGTTCCAGAGGTTTCGGATTTATCGAAATGGAGGACGCAGAAGGACAACAAGCTATTGACGCTCTTAATCAGAAGGATTTCAACGGAAAAACTCTTAATGTTTCAGAAGCTAAGCCAAGAGAAGAGAAGCCAAGAAGAACTTTCAGCAACAACGGTGGAGGTAACAGAGGCGGAGGTTACGGCGGTAACAACAGAGGTGGCGGTGGCTACGGCGGCGGTAACAGAAGCGGTGGCGGTGGCTACGGCGGAGGAGATCGTGGCGGAAACGGCGGTGGAAAACGTTGGTAAAAAATATAGCGGTTCTTAGGGAACCGCTTTTTTTGTGAAATTTTTTAAGAAAATTATTCTTTTTCCTTCTTTTTTTTCTTTTTCTTCTCTTTGTCTTTTTCCTTGCCTTTCTTTTTGTCCTTTTTAGGATTTAAAATTTCATTGGCATATTCAAACTCTTCTTTTACTTTTAAAGGTTTGGTCTCAGCGGAAGGATTTAACTCTTTTAAAGTTTCCTGAGAAATTAAATTTTCGTGAAGCAAAAGATTTAAAATCTCCCTGCCCGAATTATCAAAAAAATTATGCGAAAGTTCTCTCAATAAAAATTTGCGGTATTCTTCCAGTGGTACAATTGCGGTATATTTAAAGATTCTTCCTTCTTTCTCTGTAGAAAGGTATCCTTTTTCAACTAATATTTTAAGGTAAGTGGAAACGGTATTCTGATGGGGTTTAGGTTCAGGATGCTGTTCCATAATATCCTTCAAATAAAATGATTCCAGCTTCCAGAACAGCTTCATTAAATTTTCTTCCGCAGATGTAAGATGATTGATTTTCATATAAATTCTTAATGTTGAAACTGAATATGGCAATAAAGGTAAAGAAAAGATACTATAAAAGCAATTCCGGCTCCCATGAACACCTCTTTTGGGGTATGTCTTTTCAGGATAATTCTTGTAATTCCTACGAGCGTTGCAATGCCTAACCAAATGATTCCCATTGTGGTATTCAGTGCAAAAAATAAAGCGGCTACAAATATATTAAATGCTGTATGCATCGAGCTTTTTATGAAATAGTTGCTGATCTGCAGTGCGAAAAGCAATATCAGAATAAAAAGCATAACAAAATCTATCTGCCCGTTTCTGAAGTAATGATAAGCTATATAGGAAACTACACAAATTCCAATAAAAATGTATAAGGTTTTCCTCTGAACTCTGTTGGAAACATCCATATTGGTATATCTGCCCGTTTTTACATTCCAGATCAGCCAGATAATGACGGGAGCAATAACTATTATTAATATAGGAAGGAATGATAGAATGGATTCTTTAAGAGTATATTTCAGAAAACTCATGTAGACGAAAAATATAAATAAAGACAACAGAGGATTAAAAAAATCTGAAATAACTCTTGATATTTTATGCAATAATAAAGGCTGTTTTTCTTCCATGTTAACGTTTGATGATGTAAATATAATACTATAAGCAAAAAAACAATTGGTATGTATACAATAAAAATGAAGTTTTTTTTATAATTTTGCTCAACTATTTCATAATAAATAAGCAAGAGCTCAACACATGAAAGAATTTTCTAAAGAGGTATACCTGAAGTGGTATGAAGATATGACAATGTGGAGAAGGTTTGAAGACAAATGCCGTTCTCTTTATCTAAAACAAAAAATCAGAGGTTTTTTACATTTGTATAACGGTCAGGAGGCGATCCCTGCAGGTTTTACGCATGCAATGGATTTAACTAAAGATAGTATGATCACTGCTTACAGATGCCATATCCATCCAATGGCGATGGGAGTGGATCCTAAAAGAATCATGGCGGAACTTTGTGGTAAAGCTACAGGTACTTCCGGAGGAATGGGCGGATCTATGCACATTTTCAGCAAAGAGCACAGATTTTACGGTGGTCACGGTATTGTAGGAGGTCAGATTCCTTTGGGAGCAGGTATTGCTTTTGCAGACAAATACTTCGACAGAAAAGCGGTGAATATCTGTTTCTTCGGAGATGGAGCGGCTAGACAGGGTTCATTACATGAAACGTTTAACATGGCGATGAACTGGAAGCTTCCTGTAATTTTCGTTGTAGAAAATAATCAGTATGCGATGGGAACTTCTGTTAAAAGAACAGCAAACCACGAAGATATTTATAAATTAGGATTAGGTTACGAAATGCCTTGTCTTGCAGTAGATGCAATGGATCCTGAAAAAGTGGCTGAAGCGGCTTATGAAGCAATTGAAAGAGCAAGAAGAGGAGACGGACCTACTTTCATTGAAGCAAGAACATACCGTTACAGAGGACACTCTATGTCTGATGCAGAGCCGTACAGATCTAAAGATGAAGTTGCACTTCACAAAAATGATGATCCTATCGAGCTTATCAAACAAAGAATTTTGGCTAACAGCTGGGCAACAGAAGAGGAATTGGAAGCGATGGATAACAAATCCAGAGATTTCGTGGAAGAGTGCATAGAATTCATGGAAAATTCCCCTTATCCTGATGCAGAGAAAATCTACGAGTATGTATATGCTCAGGAAGACTATCCGTTCTTAGATAAATTAGAAAACTAAAAGATAATAAATCGGTTTGAAAGTTTGAAAATTTGAAAATGATTTATTATCATATCTTTTTTAATTTTCAAAGTCTAAAATCCCAAATTTTCAAATTATAAAAAATTATGGCAGAAGTAATTACAATGCCACGTCTTTCCGATACAATGACGGAAGGGAAAGTGGCAAAATGGCATAAAAAAGTAGGTGATAAAGTAAAGGAAGGCGATATCTTAGCTGAAATTGAAACAGATAAAGCGGTTCAGGATTTTGAATCTGAAATGGAAGGAACTCTTTTATATATCGGAGTGGAAGAAGGTAATGCAGCAGCGGTAGATTCTGTTCTTGCAATTATAGGTAATGAAGGAGAAGATATTTCGGGACTTACAGGCGGTGCAGCTGCTCCGGCTGAGGGTGGTTCTGAAGAGAAAAAAACAGAAGAAGAATCTAAAACTGAAAACAGTTCTACCAGTGTGGAACAGACTTCTGCGGAAATTCCTGCAGGGGTGGAAGTGATTACCATGCCAAGACTTTCGGATACAATGACGGAAGGTAAGGTAGCAAAATGGCATAAAAACGTTGGTGATACTGTAAAAGAAGGTGATCTTCTTGCTGAAATAGAAACAGATAAAGCCGTTCAGGATTTCGAATCTGAATTCAACGGAGTATTGTTGAAGCAGGGGGTTGAAGAAGGAGGTGCTGCTCCGGTAGATTCCGTTTTGGCAATTATCGGACCTGAAGGAACAGATGTTTCAGGAGTTGGTGCTCCAAAAGCGGCTGCTTCATCATCAGAAAAACCGGCTGAACAAAAAACCGAGGCTAAAGCAGAAGAAAAAGCGGCTCCGGCTGCGGATCATTCCTCTACAGACAGGGTTGCCATTTCTCCTTTAGCGAAGAAAATGGCTCAGGATAAAGGAGTTGATATCAACAGTATTCAGGGTTCCGGAGAAAACGGAAGAATTGTTAAAAAAGATATCGAAAATTATCAGCCTTCTGCTGCTAAACCAGCGGCTTCAGCTTCGTCTGCAAGTCCTGCGGCGGCTCAGGTTGCGCTAAGTTTCGTACAGGGTGAAGATACAGAAACTCCAAACTCACAGGTAAGAAACGTAATTGCAAAACGTCTTTCCGAAAGTAAATTCTCTGCGCCTCACTATTATCTGATGGTTGAAATCAACATGGATAAAGCTATCGAGGCAAGAAAAGAGATCAATTCTTTACCTGATACCAAAATTTCTTTCAATGATATGATTATTAAAGCGACTGCTGTTGCTTTAAGAAAACATCCACAGGTAAATTCAAGTTGGGCGGGAGATAAGATCATCCACAGAGGAAACATCAATATTGGGGTAGCAGTTGCAATTCCGGACGGATTGGTAGTTCCTGTTCTTAAGAATACAGATCAGATGAACTACACGCAGATTTCTGCTGCGGTAAAAGATATGGCTTCAAGAGCGAAAAACAAAGGTCTTAAAGCGAACGAAATGGAAGGTTCTACCTTCTCTATTTCAAACCTGGGAATGTTTGGAATCGAAACATTTACAAGCATCATCAATCAGCCAAATGCTGCGATCCTTTCTGTAGGAGCCATCATCGAGAAACCTGTTGTGAAAAACGGACAAATCGTAGTTGGAAACATCATGAAGCTTTCATTGGCTTGCGATCACAGAGTCGTAGACGGTGCTACAGGAGCACAGTTCTTACAGACTTTAAAAACTTATCTGGAAAGTCCTTTAACATTGTTACTGTAATTTTCTGTTTAGATATACAACTTAAAAAGGTTTACCGGAACAAATTCGGTAGACCTTTTTTAATTTTAAGGTGATTTTAATCTGTTTAAATAAATTTTAGAATGATCCTTGCAGGTTTTTAAAAATGAAGTTAATAACACTAAAATTAGACAAACAAAATATTTTCCTTATATTGCTGATTGTAATGGTTGCAGCAGGCAAGCTGATTCCATTCAAAAGCGAATACAATCAGTATTTTAACTTATCTGCATTTATCGATTGGGGAATTGCTGCAATCTTTCTTCTATACGGATTAAAGCTGAATATAAAAGAAATTATTAAAGATATTTCCAACTGGAAACTGCATCTTCTGGTACAATCCGGAACATTTATTATTTTTCCGCTGCTTGCATTTTTGTTTTATGGTTTTGTAAAAGATACCGAATTTTTTGTGACGTGGCTTTCCATATTTTTCCTGGCAAGTCTGCCTTCAACCGTTTCTTCGTCAGTTGTAATGGTTTCTATTGCAAAAGGAAATGTAACTTCGGCTATTTTCAACGCCTCTATTTCAGGAATCATCGGAATTGTTATGACTCCTTTACTGATGAGCTTTTTTATACAGCCCGATCAGGAAAATATTAATAACGCAGAAATTATTCAGCAATTGTTGCTTAAAGTTTTACTGCCGATCGTTTTAGGACTGATTTTAAACCCGTTATTGAAAAACTGGGTGACAAAGTATGCGAAAATTATTGCGGAATTTGATAAAATGATCATATTACTCATCGTTTATGAAAGTTTCTCGGAAGCGTTTTCACAAAATCTATTTGCCTCAGTTCCTTCTTCAGTATTCCTGATTATTGCTGTCAGTGTCATCACTTTATTTTTCTCGGTATACGGAATTTTAAAATTAATTTCAGGAAAGCTTCATTTTAAAAGGGAAGATACCATCACAGCTACCTTCTGTGGATCAAAGAAATCCCTTGTTCACGGAAGTCTTTTTGTCATGATTTTGGGGATACCGGAAGATCAGAAAGTGCTGTTTCTGCTTCCTGTAATGATCTATCACAGTTTTCAGCTATTTTACGTGAGCTGGCTTGCCAATAAAATTGAGAAAAAATATCGACTGGAAAATGGGTAGTCGAAGTAAATTATATTTTTATTGCTTTTCAGATTTAAATCAATTCACTATTTTTGAATCATGATTAAAGCAAGGAATATCCATAAATTTTATGGGAATTTAGAAGTACTGAAAGGGGTTGATATTCACATCAAAACAGGAGAGGTGGTTTCAATTGTGGGAGAATCCGGAGCCGGAAAATCTACACTTTTGCAGATTCTGGGAACACTGGATCAGCCAACGACTTCCAATAAGTTTGATACGGAAATTGAAATTGCCGGAGAATCTTTCATCAATATGAATGATAAGCAGCTTTCTAAATTCAGAAACCAGAATATTGGTTTTGTATTTCAGTTCCATCAGTTGTTGCCGGAGTTTACAGCTTTAGAAAACGTTTTATTACCGACAAAAATAGCAGGAGCCAATGAAAAAGAAGCAATTGAAAAAGCATATGCTCTGTTTGAAGATTTAAAGATTGAACAGCGACTGCACCATAAACCCAATCAGCTTTCAGGTGGTGAAGCGCAAAGAGTAGCGGTGGCAAGAGCTTTAATCAACTCACCGAAAATAATTTTTGCAGATGAACCTACCGGAAATTTAGATTCGAAAAATGCAGATGATCTTCACAGGTTGTTTTTTGATCTTAGAGATAAGTACAACCAGACTTTTGTGATTGTAACCCATAATCCGAATCTGGCAGAAATTACTGACCGGAAACTGGTAATGAAAGACGGAATGATTATCGAATAAAACTTCCGCAAATGATGAAACCCTTTATTTTTTTACTTTTTTTATTTATTTCTTGTACAAAATTTGATTCTCAGGCTTCAAATAATACTAAAATATTGCCAAAATCCAGAATTTTAGAACTAAAGAATTTTATTAAAGGAAAAAATTATAATCAGAACCTTGCTGTCTTTATCAATTTTAAAATTCATTCAGGAAAGTACCGTTATTTCGTTTACGACCTGAAGAACAATAAAATCCTGCAGAAAGCAATTGTTGCTCACGGTGACGGATCTGTTGTTAAAAATTCCTCTGCTTTGAAGTTCAGTAATGCAGATGGTTCTCACCAGTCGTCGTTGGGAAAATACGAAATAAAGGAAAGTTATTCCGGAAAGTTCGGTAAAGCCTATCGATTAAATGGTCTTGATGATACCAACAGCAATGCCAGAACCAGAGCGATTGTACTGCATTCCTATTATTGTATTCCCGACAAAGAATCTGCAAATCCTGCCTGTTTAAGTTTTGGATGTCCTATGCTTTCTAAGAATGCATTCAACGAAACTTCGATGTTTATTGACGGTTCAAAAGAAACGATTATTTTATATGCTTTTTACTAATTTTATTTTAAACTAAAAAAATGCGCATTAAACTCCTTGCCGAAGACGACAGACCGAGAGAAAAATTTTTACGGAAAGGTAAAAGTTCGCTTTCTGATTCTGAACTGCTTGCCATCATCATGGGAAGCGGAAGCAGGGACGAAACAGCGATAGAACTGGCGAGAAAAATTTTAGCCTCTGTTAATAACAGCTGGCATCAGTTAAGTCTTCTGTCTTTAAAAGATTTAATGAAATTTAAAGGAGTGGGAGAGGTAAAAGCAATATCTATTATCACTGCTTTGGAAATCGGGAGAAGAAGAGCGAGTCAGGAAATTCCTGAAAAACCTGTGATTTCAGGAAGTGATGGAGCATATCAGATTTTCAGAAATCATTTGTCGGATCTACGGACAGAGGCATTTTGGGCAATTTTTCTGAATCAGAGCAACAGAGTCATTCATATTGCCCAGCTTACACAAGGAGGAATCAATCAATCGATTGTGGATATACGCGTGTTGTTTAAAACGGCATTAGACCATTTTTCAACAGGGATTATCATTGCGCACAATCATCCTTCAGGAAACTTAAAGCCAAGCAGGGAAGATATCGATATTACCAAAAAAATAACAGAAGCGGGAAAAACATTGAATATTCAGCTCCTGGATCATTTGATTATTACCCAGAATTCGTATTTCAGTTTTTCAGACGAAGGATTATTATGATTAAAAGATTGAAATATAATGAAATAGATTTTGAGAAATATTCTAAGTGTCTTGAGAATTCTGCACAACGGAAATATTCCGCTACCAAGGATTTTTTGGATATTACTTCTGGAAAGCAGTGGGAATTGCTTGTTTATAATGACTATGAAGCAGTAATGCCTGTTCCTTTTGTAAAAAAAATAGGATTTAAAATTGTAATTAATCCTAAACTTTGTCAGCAATTAGGTATTTTTTCGAATATCGATGATGTTAAAATTAACGATCTTTTTTTAAGTTTTTTAGAAAAAAAATATAATATCTGGTATTATGGTTTTAATGATAAAAATACTTTTAGTAAATTATTAAAAAGGAGAAAAAATTTCCTTATTTATCCGGATAATTATGAAATTGTAAGACAGAAATACTCTCCTAAGAGAAAGAGAAAATTAAGGCTTGATGATGATGTTTTACAAAAATCTGAAGTAAGAGAGGTTTCTATATTTAATGCTTGGGAATTTATTTCAAAAAATCTGATTGGTGCGAAAAATGAAAAGGATAAAAATAACTTTCTGCAGATTTTTACAGACCTGGAAAAAGCAGGTTATTTAAAATTAAAAGCTTTTTTTTATGGTACTGCGATTATCAATCTTATAGCCGTCTATAGTGACGATAAAACGATTGCTTTGTTGGGTACTTTTAATGATAAAGATCATGTTAAATTATCAGGTTCTTCATTTATTATAGACGATGTAATTCGTGAGAATATACAGACTAAAATCTTTGATTTTGAAGGAAGTGATATTCCCGCTATTGAAGAGTTTTTCAGAGGTTTTCGTCCGGAATTGAAGAGCTATCCTGTTATCTTTAACTCAAAAAAGCAAGTTATAAAGAGTTTTTTCAGGCAGTAAAAAAATCGCTTCAAATTCAAGAAGCGATCTTTCTGTTTATAAAATTATATTTTTATTCCTTAACGAATTTCTTGAAATATTTTAACTTAGAATTATCATTAGTAATCTCAATAAAATAAGTACCTTTTAATAAGTTTGAAATATCTACTGATGCAGTGTTTATGATAGAGATTTTGTTTTCAAGCACTAATCTGTTACTTATATCAAATATTTTAATTGTACTATTTTTTAATTCTTTATTTGTTTTAATAAATAGATTGTCTTTAGCAGGAATTGGATAGAGCGTAATATCTTCATTCTTAATTTCAACAATTTTTGAAGAGCTATTTTTAGCTATTTTTCCGGTATCCAAAGATTTATTTTGGTTAGGATTAAAATTAAAACAAGTATTTTGATTTTCTATGTAGAAATAATGACTTTTTCCATTTCCTGGCTCTAGAACTGTATTTGTATCTAAAATAATGCTTTTCTTGGCTTTAAATTTAACATTGGCATTTTGTGTAAAACTTTCATTTTGAATTTTTATAGATTCGGGAGAATTTGTAAGTTCAAAGTCCCATTTTTCAAAGTTTCTATTCTTTATTAGTACTTCACCTCCGTTTGCAGGATTCATTTGCCATGCAATTTTTGTAGCTTCACCGGCATCAATTCTTCCTGCACCAAGTTTTCCTAGATAGGGTTGATTCTCCTGAATGTTATCTAGTCGGGCTGAAGTAAGTTTTAAGATTGTTTCAACCTCTTCAGTATTTAAACAACTATTTGCAGTTAACATTAAACTAACAACTCCCGAAACTTGTGGTGCTGCAATTGATGTTCCGTAAATATGGGTATATTTTGTTCCTTGATTATTGTAATTTGGATCAAATAGCGAAACCACATCATAACCTGGAGCTCTCAAATCTACCATATCATTTGTCTGATGTCTATCATTATTTACACCTGGACCAATTCCTACACGATCTTCCCAATTGAAAGGAAGTCCTGCACCAGATCCACAGCAGGCAACATTTCCAACTTTTGCAAAACCCACTGATGAAACACTTATTACATGATTATAACTTGCAGGATAAACATAATTATCCGGACCTCCACAAGTTCCACCATTTCCAGCAGCAACAACGATAACTGTTCCGTTCTGATGAACTTCGTCAATAACAAGCTGATCTATTGAACTATAACTGCATGAATTATACCAACTAGCATTTACTACTCTTGCGCCATTTTGTGATAAAACAAGCAAAGTATTCATCATTGCCCCATCATACATATATTTAAATAATACTTTTGAATTAAAGCCAATTCCAGCCATACCAATATTGTTATCTGTAGCTGCCGCGGCAATTCCTGCAACCGAAGTTCCATGCCAATCGCTTACATTTGTAAGCATTGTTACTTTTCCTTGTAAGTCTTCATGAGTAGTATTAATTCCGCTATCAGAAATCCCAATATTAAAATTTGGATCACCAGTACTATAATCCCATGCTGTTCTAAGATTAATCAAATCAAAATTTCTATGATGATAAACAGGATCTATCAAATCATAGTCATTGGGTGTATAAAGTAAGGTTTCTCCTTTATAAGTTTCTTCAGTATAAGGAAAATATTGTTTATACTTATTTAAGTCACTAATTAAACCTGCACTTTTAGTTTCTAATAAATAGATGGTCCTTAGGTAAGGCATTTTTGATGTAGGGAAAGCCTTCTCTAAATTGATGACTCCATGTTTGGAAAAGATATCTCTTACCTGTATATCATTATGTGATATAACGGTTTTTCCATCAATTGTTGTTATTTTTGGAACATTGTTTTCATCAGGAATTTCAACATAATAAAGTTTATTCTGTCCAAATAAAAACGATGTTGCAAATAATAATATTGGAAGTACTTTATTTTTCATCATTTTTAACAGTATTTTTAAGTTTTTGAATCTCCTTTTGCTGTTGTATTACATAAAGCGTTAATTCTTCTACTTTTTTTAACAAAAGAATGTTCATTTCTTTTAATTCAATACCATTTTTTATTGCTTCATCAGTTGATGGAACTTCTGGAAGATGTTTATTGGTTTTAATGTAATTTTCCAAACTGTTTAAATCCATTAATTTATAACTGTCATCAAAAACATAATCTGCCCATCCATTTGATGAAGCTATATCTACTTTTACTTTTTCGGTTCTAATTCCATCTTTTACAAAAAGACGGTAATCATTACAATCTGTACAAGAGTTATTTGGATTAGTGCCTAAAAAAAGTTTACCGTTTGCTCTTAATGACATAATCCATCCATATGCTGCAGAAGTTCCCCATCCTGCTACGTCAATGATTCCTGGATTATTTGGCTGATATTGTGTGTATCGAAGAAAAACAAGAGAATTTCCATTGTCATGATTAGCTCCTTCGTTTCCTACATAAAAGGTGTCGCTTAGAATATTAGTTAGAACTTGGGTTCGTCCCGATACTTTTAGAGCAATATCGTTTGCGGGAGCTCCGGCTAGTCCAATATTTCCGCTAGAGTTCACTCTTAGTCTTTCTTGATTATTGGTTTTTAGTACAAGGTCTTGATTATCAGAAGTTCCAATGTAGTTTGTTCCGGGTGCAGTTCCAGAGTTGCCATTTAAATTCCAAGATTGAGCTGTAGAGATTGCATTAATTGCAAGGGCAATTAAGATAATTGTTTTTTTCATGATTAAAAGATTATTTTTTATTTTGTTATAGCTTTGTAAATCTATAAAAATTAAATTACCAAACAATACTTAAAATGTTAATTAAAAATAATAAAATCATTAAACTTCTACTATCACTTTATTTATGTTTAATGACATATTATCTCTATACGCATCAATATTACAATTCAGATATTGAAGCTTACATGGGATTAGTATATAAAGCTAATTTCCCTGATATGAAAATTGAAGAGATCCATAAAAAAGTTTATAGTGAACTTAAAGAAAAAGATCCGGATGTAGGTAAGGTAAATATGGAAAGGAAAGAGGAAGCGATCGGAGATAACAGTTATTATAAGAATTTATCTGAAAATCCTAAAATGTATGAGGAAGAACTTCAGTTATTTACAGTAAAACCGTTTTACAATTTAATAAACTCAGTCTTTTTTAAGTTTGGATTTTCTGCTTCAACATCTACTTTTCTTATTACTATTATTTCCTATGTCTTAATCGTAATTCTGATTTTTATTTTTTTAATAAAAATACTTAGAAATAATTATCTGGCTTTTATTTTAACCATTTTGATCTCATTATTCAAACCTCTCTTAGATACCTCAAGACATGCTACTCCGGATGGCTTTTCTACATTACTTTTATTACTTAGTTTTTATTTTGCAATAATGAAAAGAAATCTTTTTGTTTCTACAATATTTGGAATTTTATGTATTCTTACAAGACCTGAATATTTTATTTTTTATGCATTTTTATCTTTACTAGTATACTTTTTCAGAAAGGATTTTAAATTTCAATCAAAAGAAATTTTATTTTCAGTTGGCTATTTTACATTAACTTTCGCAATCATACAATATTTTAACCAGATCCCGTGGTCTGTTTTGTTTATGAACCAGTTTACAAAAGTTCAGCTTTATCCGATTTCAAATCCCGATGTATTTAATTTTCGTGAATATTTAAACTGTGTGAAAGGAAAAATACTGTTTGAATGGAATACATCTTACTTCCCGTTACTGCTAATTTTTATCATTATTATTTTAGATTATAGATTAATCATTAGTAAAAACAGAAAAAGTTTAATTTTCTTAGGTCTGTATGTTGCTGTTTATCTTACTGTTTCATTACGTTTTATTATGTTCCCAACATTAGTAAACAGAATGATGGTTGGGTTTTACTTAATTATAATTTTGTCGTTAATTGCGTATCAGAATTCGAAAAAGCAAATATTAGCTCATACTATAGAAAAATAGCCAAATAATTACTAATTTTGCTACCTCAAATTATGACAAGTTTTTCAGGATATTTACCCTATGCTTTCGCATTGATTGTTGCAATACCTTTTCTGGTTTTGCTGAGACAGTTTGTATTTACTTATATTAAACTTAAAGAGCAGGAAATCAGATTACTTTCTGTAAAGTCGAATTCCGAAAATAAAACCCAGTCTTACGAAAGAATGACACTATTTATGGAAAGATTAAAACCGTCCAATCTTATCCAGAGGTTTGATAAAGGTCTTGCAGTCCATGAATTTATTTTTCTTACCGAAAAGGCGATCAATGAAGAATTCGATTACAACGCTTCCCAGCAATTGTACATCACTAAAAATTCGTGGAAAAATATTGTCGAGTCAAAAAACGCAGTTATAGAACTTCTTCACAGAACTTACGAAGGAATCAACGGTAATGCAAGCCTTGATGAGTTCAAAACCATTTTTCTGATGAATTATATGGAAGGAGAAGATTATATTTCTATGACCATTGAAGATTTAAGAAAAGAAATTTTAATAATAGCTTAACTAAAAAATAAATTTTAAATAATGATTCCAAATTTTAAAGCACATCCATGGCACGGAATTTCTGCAGGAGAAGATGCGCCAAATGTTGTCAATGTTTTCGTGGAGATCGTTCCTTCAGACACTATTAAATACGAAGTAGATAAAGAAACAGGATTTTTAAAGGTAGACCGACCTCAGAAATTCTCAAATATTATTCCGGCATTATACGGCTTTGTTCCAAGAACCTATTGCGACACTGCAGTAATGAACTTAGCGGTTGAAAGAGGTGCTACAGACGTTACAATGGGAGATCACGATCCGCTTGATATCTGTGTTTTAAGCTCTCACAACATTCACGCAGGAGGTTTGTTAATGGAAGCTATTCCAATCGGAGGTTTCAAAATGATCGACGGAGGAGAAGCAGATGATAAAATTGTTGCCGTAATGATCGGCGATCACGCATTCGGACATTTCAGAGATATTTCAGAATTACCGGAAGCAGAAGTGAAACGATTAATGCACTACTTCCTTACTTACAAGAACTTACCGGATGAGCCTGCAAAATGCAGAATTCAGGAAGTTTACGGAGCAGAGCACGCTAAAAAGGTAATCAAAGCTTCTCAGGACGATTATTCAAACAAATACGGAGGATAAAATTCTCATATTTTCAGGTAAAAGTAAAGGATAGATGGTTTTGTTTATCCTTTTTCTTTTTGATAGTTTTAATTCAGAAATCACACCTTTCGACAACAATAAAGAACAGAAATATTATCAGTTTTTAATTTTTTAGGAGCTGTTTCCTGCTTTTCACTGTATCTTTTTTGTTACGGGCTCCGCTTAGCTCCGCCCGCAACAAAAAAGGATGTCGTTTCAATCAGGGCTAATCATTATTACTTTTAATATCATACAAACCAAACCTCATAGGTTTTTAAAACCTATGAGGTTTTCATCTGTAACATTTATGAATGATAAAAATCCTTCAAAAGTCCTTTTAATTTTATCTATCAAATATATTTGTCATCATTGACTGAATAAAATGCCATTGATTTTCCGCAGATTGCATTAAAAAATTAATAACTCAATTTACATAACAGCTTATTCAAAATTTAAACATAATAAATTCAATCCGTTTAATCGTTTAACTGCTAATTTTGAAATAGTTATATATATTTTAACATAATCCATAGAAATTATTCGTTATATTTAATAATCTATTACCAAAAAAATATTAAACTATGGATCTATTTGTGTTAGTACCAATTTTTGGTGTCATTGCCTTACTGTATACTTTCATCCAAAGTAACTGGGTAAATAAGCAGGATGCCGGAAATGAAAAAATGAAAATTATCAGCGGACATATTGCTGACGGTGCGATGGCTTTTCTAAAAGCCGAGTACAGGATTTTAACCTATTTCGTAGTTGTGGTAGCGATTCTTTTAGCGGTGATGGGGATGAGTAATGCCAACTCCCACTGGAGTATCGGGATTGCCTTTATAGTCGGAGCTATATTTTCCGCATCGGCAGGTTTTATCGGAATGAAAATCGCCACAAAATCCAATGTAAGAACTGCACAGGCTGCGAAAACATCTCTTTCAAAGGCTTTAAAAGTTTCTTTTACTGGAGGTTCCGTAATGGGAATGGGAGTCGCTGGATTAGCGGTTTTAGGATTGGGAGCATTGTTCTTAATTATTAAACAGATTTTTGCACCTCATGCAACTGTGGATTCTCATGAAATGGAAAGAACGATTGAAATTCTTACAGGATTTTCTCTGGGAGCTGAATCTATAGCCCTTTTTGCAAGAGTAGGAGGAGGAATCTACACAAAAGCAGCAGATGTGGGAGCTGATTTAGTAGGAAAAGTTGAAGCCGGAATTCCGGAGGACGATCCCCGAAATCCCGCAACCATTGCAGATAACGTTGGAGATAACGTTGGTGACGTTGCAGGAATGGGAGCTGACTTGTTTGGTTCTTATGTAGCAACGGTACTGGCAACTATGGTTTTGGGAAGAGAAACCATTTCTCAGGATTCTTTCGGTGGCTTTGCCCCGATACTTCTTCCAATGCTTATAGCAGGAACAGGAATTATTTTTTCAATAATAGGAACCCTGTTTGTCCGAATTAATGATAACGAAGGATCTTCCACCTCAAGTGTGCAGAATGCTTTAAATCTGGGAAACTGGGGAAGTATTGTGATTACGGCGGTAGCTGCTTATTTTTTGGTAAATTATATTTTGCCCAACAAAATGGTTCTAAGAGGACACGAATTCTCTAAAATGGGTGTTTTTGGGGCAATTATGGTAGGATTGGTTGTAGGTACTTTAATGAGTATCATCACAGAATATTACACTGCAATGGGAAAGAGACCGGTTTCGAGCATCGTTAGACAATCTTCAACAGGTCATGCCACCAATATTATCGGAGGTCTTTCTGTAGGAATGGAATCTACGTTGCTTCCGATTATTGTTTTGGCAGGCGGAATTTACGGATCATATCTTTGCGCAGGATTATATGGTGTAGCCATAGCAGCAGCCGGAATGATGGCAACAACGGCTATGCAGCTGGCTATTGACGCTTTCGGACCGATTGCAGATAACGCAGGAGGAATTGCCGAAATGAGTGAACTTCCCAAAGAAGTTCGTGAGAGAACGGATATCCTTGATGCAGTAGGCAATACAACGGCAGCCACAGGAAAAGGTTTTGCAATCGCTTCTGCTGCTTTAACGGCTTTAGCTTTATTCGCGGCTTTTGTTGGAATTGCAGGAATTGACGGAATTGATATTTACAGAGCCGATGTTCTTGCCGGATTATTTGTCGGCGGAATGATTCCTTTTATCTTTTCATCTCTCGCAATTACTGCGGTTGGACAGGCTGCAATGGCAATGGTAGAAGAAGTTAGAAGGCAGTTCCGCGAAATTCCCGGAATTCTGGAAGGAAAAGCGCAACCGGAATACGAAAAATGTGTAGCTATTTCAACCGATGCTTCCATTAGAAAAATGATGCTTCCCGGAGCGATTGCTATTGTTTCCCCATTACTGATAGGGTTTATTTTCGGACCTGAAGTTTTGGGAGGTTTTCTTGCCGGAGCAACGGTAAGCGGAGTTTTAATGGGAATGTTTCAGAATAATGCAGGCGGAGCCTGGGATAATGCAAAGAAATCTTTTGAAAAAGGAGTAGATATCAACGGGCAGACGTACTATAAAGGTTCTGAACCACATAAAGCTTCCGTAACGGGAGATACGGTAGGAGATCCGTTTAAAGATACTTCAGGACCTTCAATGAATATCCTGATTAAACTGATGTCGATTGTTTCTTTGGTGATTGCTCCGACATTGGCTATTTTACATAAAGATAAAATAGAGGCCAACAGAAAAGCGAAAATTGAAGCTTTAACAGGCGTTTCAGGTGTTTCAGTGAATAATCCTACAGGAACAGTAGCCGTTGTTCCACAGGAAATAAAAGGCTATGTTAATAAAAGCGGAGACTTTGTTTATGATACAGGAAATATTCAGGAAATACAGCTGAATGGAGGAAAAAAAATAAAAATCGGAGAAGGAAGCCAGTTGTATCAAATGTACAATTCGGTTAAAAATAAAGATCAGGGAGTTTTGGATCCGAATAAATGGTTTACGGTAGAAAATCTCTACTTTGAAACAGGTTCCAGTGATTTAAAAGTGGGTTCGGAAGTTCAGTTATTAAATTTAGTTGAAATCATGAATGCCTATCCGTCTTTAAAAATTAAATTGGGAGGTTACACCGATAATTCAGGAAATGAAGAGAGCAACCAGAAACTTTCCAATCTTAGAGCCCAGACTGCAAAACTGAAACTGCTGGAATTGGGGATTTCAGGAGACAGGGTAGAAGCAGAAGGATATGGTTCTCAGCATCCTGTTTGCGCAGCCAACGATACGGACGAATGTATGGCAAAAAATAGAAGAATTGATGTAAGAGTTTTGTCTCTGTAAAAATCAACTTTAAATATTGAAAGCACTGCATCATGCGGTGCTTTTGTTTTAAATATCATTTAAATTTTCCTGCCAAGAAATCTGCTCAATCAACAAAATAAAATATTTCATGCTGTCATTTCGACAAAAGATATATCTACAAATAAAGAAATGAAGATCTTTACACTGGCAGTAATTTTAAAGATTCTTTTTCAAATACTCAATCGCATTAATAATCAGATCATCATTTTTAGCAAAACTAAACCGGATATAATCTGAATTCTGTCTGGAATTGTAAAAAGCCGATAAAGGCAGACATGCGACTTTCTTTTCGATAGTCAGCCATTTTGAGAACTCTACATCTGTCATTGTTTTTGAAACAGTTCTGAAATTCACGATTTGAAAAACGGCACCTTCTGCTTTTTGTTCCACAATGAAAGGCGTTTCTTTAATCAGATCATTAAAAAGATCACGCTTTTTTTGCATTACAGTGTGATTTTCAGAAACATCAAAAACTTCCAGATATTTGGCTATTGCGTACTGACATGGCGCGTTTGCGCTATAGGAAATGTACTGTTGATGACAGCGGAATTTTGCCGTTAATTCTTCAGGCGTCAAAAGATACCCCACTTTCCATCCTGTAGAATGAAACATTTTTCCAAAAGAAAAAATGCAGAAGGTTCTTTTTTTGAGTTCAGGATGAAGAAACGAACTGTAATGTTCCTTTCCGTCAAAACAATAGGTATCATAAATTTCTTCGGAAATCAAATAAATTTCCTGATGTTTAATAATGCTGTATAATTGATTCCAATCTTGTTCAGACCATATTTTTCCGGTTGGATTTTGTGGCGAATTTACGATAATGGCTTTTGTTTTTTCAGAAATGCAGTTTTGCAGTTTTTCCCAATTTATCGAAAAATCATTGTCAAGATCATAATAGACAGGAATACCTCCATTAAGGAAAATGGATGGACCATAGGTATAATAAGAAGGCTGTATAATGATAACCTCATCTCCCTGATTAAGAATAGATTTAAGGGAGGTATATAAAGCAAAAGTTGCACAGGGAACAATCGTAACTTCATTTTGCTGTAATCGGATGCTGTTTTTTCTGTTAGAATTAAAACGGATTACATTTTCTATCAGAAGCGGATTTCCTGCAAGTGGTTCATAATTATGGCTGTTAAGATCTGCAGCTTCTTTCAGATATTCCCGTAAGCGATGGTCAATATCAAAATCCGGCAGTCCCAAAGACAGATCAAAGCTGTTGTTTCTAACTGCCAGTTCAGACATTTCGGTAAAAAAAGAATAATGATTGAATCCGTAGATATTCTCCATGCTTTTTGCATTTATTTCAAATATAAGAAAAATAGCAATCCGTAAAAGATTAAATATTTTTTGTTATTTTTAGGCAAATTATTCCATAATGAGAAAATTATTCATTCCACTATTTTCACTTGCTGTAGTGGTAAGCTGCGGAACAGCAAAAAACGCAGCCGATGCAGGAGGAGCCCAATCTTCGTCTGTCGCAAAAGGTGATAAAGCTTTTCTGTCTGCCTATAAGGAAATTAAGGCAGAAGATTTAAAAAAAAACTTATACGTTATTGCTTCCGATGAAATGGAGGGCAGAGATACGGGAAGTCCGGGACAAAAAAAGGCAGGACAATATATGGTGAACTACTACAAAGGTTTGGGAATTTCTTATCCTAAAGCTTTGGGATCATATTATCAAAAAGTTCCGGCAGATTTTATGAAGAAAAGAGGCGGTGGAAATCTTCCTGATTCCGAAAATATTTTAGCCTTTATCGAAGGATCTGAAAAGCCGGAAGAAATTGTTGTGATCTCCGGTCATTATGATCACGTAGGAACAAGAAACGGAGTGGTTTATAACGGAGCGGATGACGACGGAAGCGGAACAGTCGCGGTAATGGAGATTGCGAAAGCTTTTCAGGCTGCTAAAAAAGCAGGAAACGGTCCGAAAAGATCCATTTTATTCCTTCATGTAACAGGAGAGGAACATGGTTTATTTGGTTCTGAATTTTACACGGATAATCCTGTTTTTCCTTTGTTAAATACGGTTGTAGATTTAAATATTGATATGATCGGGCGTGATGATCCTGAAAACAGAGGAAAACAGTATGTTTACGTTATTGGATCTGAAATGTTAAGTTCTCAGTTAAAGGTTATCAATGAAGCGGCAAACAAAAAGACCAATAATCTTGAGTTAAATTATAAATATGACGATCCCAATGATACCGAAAGACTGTATTACAGATCAGATCACTATAATTTTGCTAAAAATAATGTTCCGGTAGCATTTTTCTTTGACGGTATCCACGAAGACTATCATAAACCAACGGATGATGTAGAGAAGATTGATTATAATCTGCTTGCGAAAAGAACCCAGTTGGTTTTTACAACGGCTTGGGAAATCGCCAACAGACCAGACAGAATCGTTGTTGATAAGAAATAATTGAATTAAACAATACAATATGAAAGGCAAATTAGCAGATCAGCAGTTTGCCTTTTTATTTAAATTAAAATTTGCATGAAAATCCGTGAAGCTGAGCTGAAAGATATTCCACAGATCCAAATCGTAAGAAATTCGGTGAAAGAAAACACGTTATCTGATCCGAGTCTTGTTACAGATCAGGATTGTGAGAATTTTCTCTTTAACAGAGGAAAAGGCTGGGTTTGTGAAGATAATGACAGAATTTTGGGATTCGGAATTGTAGATATCAAAGAGAAAAGCATCTGGGCGCTTTTTGTTCATCCGGAATTTGAGAATCAAGGAATCGGGAGAAAACTTCATAACACCATGCTGAACTGGTATTTTGATCAGACGGACGAGAAAATCTGGCTGAGTACTTCTCCGGACACAAGAGCAGAGATATTCTACAGAAAATCCGGATGGACAGAAAACGGAGCTCACGGAAAGAATGAAATAAAATTTGAAATGGCTTATAACGACTGGAAAAACAGATAATATGGAACAGAATATAAAATCAATGCGACCTTTCGTAGGTTCTGAAAACTTTGAAACCAGCAGGAGTTTCTACCGTGATCTGGGTTTTGAAGAAGTGGTTCTGGACGCTAAAATGTCTTTATTTAAATGGAACGGAGCCGCTTTTTATCTCCAGGATGCCTATGTAAAAGACTGGATTGATAATACCATGCTTTTTGTGGAAGTTGAAGATACAGACAAATTTTATCAGGAACTTATCAGTTTGCATCTTACTGAAAAATATGAAAAAGTAAGAATATTGCCCGTGAGAACGATGGACTGGGGAAAAGAATGTTTTGTGCATGATCCTTGTGGAATTCTGTGGCATTTCGGAGAATTTTTCTAATCAATTGGAGTTAAGAGAAAATTTTACCATTATTTAAAAACAATAATCAACGACAAGACGAAGAATGATTTACGCTTTCGATACGTATTATTACGATGACTACGCCCATACAGTTTGTTTAGCCTTTCAGGATTGGGATTCTGAACATGGAACAGCAATTTTCACAGAGAAAACAACAATTACCTCAGAGTACGAAAGCGGAGCCTTTTATAAAAGAGAATTACCATGTATTCTCAGTCTTTTACATCAAATAGACCTTAAAGAAGGTGATATTATCATTATAGATGGCTACGTAACTTTAGATGAAGAAGGAAAAATAGGACTTGGAGGACATCTTTATGAAGCTTTAGACCAAAAATTTCCGGTGGTCGGAATTGCAAAGAACGGTTTTAACAGTCCGGATTCACGAAGAAGAGCGGTTTATCGTGGAGAAAGTAATACTCCCTTATTTCTGACTGCAAAAGGAGCAGATGTAGATCAAATAAAACAAAAAGTTGAACAGATGCACGGAAATTTCAGAATTCCGACATTGCTTAAAAAATTAGATCAGCTTTCCCGAAGTTAAAATATTGTAACTTCCAACGGCTAAAACACCTAAAATTTGTTTAAACTTTTTTACCACAAAAGAGGCAAAAGATTTAAACACTTTAGTTTCTAAGTTTAATACTTAAATGAAAAAGAGTACATAAGTTAAAAAAATCAAAGATTTTTCACTTTGCATGCTTTTGAAATACTTTAAATAAATCCAATAAAGTCTTTTATATCTTTTGCGGTTAAATTTAAAATTAGTTTAAGCAAGTTCCTATTTAACTTTAATTTGCACGATTTTCTATAAAGTGACAAATGTCATTCAAATATTATTTTTATTAAGTCTAAATAAATATAAATTTGTTTAATAAAAAATCAAAGCACTAAAACACATATCAATCATATCCATATCAATTTTTGTTTTTTCAACCGGCAGAAACTATTTGTCGGTTTTTTGATATAAAGATTTCCTGTACTCAATTCCCCATTTGGCAATTTCATCAATAATCGGCTCAATGGTTTTCCCATATTCGGTTATTTCATATTCTACAGTTACAGGTTTTGTGTCCAGAACAGTACGTTTGATGAGATGGTTGATTTCCATATCCTGAAGTTCTTTTGAAAGCATTTTGGCTGCAATACCGTCAATTTCTCTTAAAAGATCCATAAAACGCATTTTTTCGCTCTGCATTAAAGTTCCGAGAATATGAAATTTCCATTTTCCGGATAAAATTTCCATTGAATCTTTAATGGCGTTCATACGGTTTTTACAGATAGGAGTAATATTCAGGTTAGCTTCTTTTTTCATGATTTCAAAATAAATTATAATGCTGTAAAGATAATAAAAAAACAGAAAGGTAGTTTCCTCGAGGAAACCAGTTTCTAAAAGGAAATCCATTACCAGAGTATGATGATTATATATTAGATTTGTGGTAACATTAAAAAATTGTAAAATATTTATCATCGCAAAAAATGATAAACAATAAAATACTAACATTTATGTTCCTCACCGCAGCTTTAAGCAGTTGTAACGGACAGAATGATAAAAGTAAAAAAATGGAAAACAGATCTACAAATCCTCTATTATGCGATCCTGCGACAGGAGTTTGTGAAGTTCCCGGAGAAAAGTTTGAAATTGGGAATATTGATGTAATGACTGACGAAAAACCTGTAAAAGTTATTTATTTTACAGACCCAATCTGCTCTTCATGCTGGGGAATTGAACCTCAGTTGAGAAAATTAAAACTGGAATACGGAGATAACGTAGATATAGAATACAGAATGGGAGGGCTTCTTCCGGACTGGAGCTATAACAGCGGAGGAATCAGCAAACCTTCTGATGTTGCGCATCATTGGGATGAAGTAAGTCTTTATTACGATATGCCTATCGACGGCGATATCTGGCTGCAGGATCCGCTTGACTCTTCTTATCCTCCTTCTATCGCTTTTAAAGCTGCGCAGATGCAGGACAGAGAAAAAGCACTGGATTTCCTGAGAGAGCTTCGTGAAATGGTATTTTTGAAGAAAAAAAATATTGCAAAATGGGAGCATATGGTAACCGCAGCAAAAAAAGCAGGATTAAATACAGATCAGCTGAAAAAAGACTTTGAAGGAAGAGCAAAAGAGCTTTTTCAGGAAGATCTGAAGCTGGCAAGAGAGATGGGAGTTCGCGGTTTTCCTACGATGTTTTTTACCAATGATGCAGGAAAAAGAGAAATTGTGTACGGTTCTAAACCTTACGCATTCTATGAAACGGCTGTTCTGCGAGTGAATTCGGACACCAAAAAATCTGAGTACTCTAAAAACTGGGAGAATCTTTTTGAAAAGTATAATTCGCTTTCTGCAAAGGAATTTTCAGAATTATCGGGAATTCCCAGAAAGGAAAGTGAAAGACTGTTAAACGAGCTTTCAGAGAAAGGAAAACTAGAAAAGCTGACCACCAAAAACGGTTCTATGTGGACCCTTAAATCATAATTAATTTCATTAATATTTAGCAAGTTTTTTTTAACATCCGGAAGTTTATTGAATTTCCGGATTTTTTGCCTTTATTATCAATGTAAAAGAATCTGCTCTTTAGGAGCAGATCCAGTAGATAAATACATCTCATTTTTTTAATTAGACAACAATAAAAAAGCACAGCCGACGATGCTGTGCTTAAATTTTTATAAATTTAATTGCGATTTCAGAATTGAAAAAAGCAAAATATGTTTCCACTTCAGTTGTATTTCATAGTAAATGTAGGAATAAAATGTTTGCCAGACAATACACTAAATGTTAAAATTTATATTTTTTGATTGATAAATTTGTGATATTATTTTTTTGTTAAATAATCTCCAAAAGCTGATTTATGGTCTTCTTTTTGTTCTTATATCCTTCCTGTAGATTTTATTTTTTTGATACAGAAGATCAGATCTTTGTTACTTTTTTGCATTAAATATCTTCTCATCATTGAAAAATTCCTATCTTTATCTCATCAAAATCTCTTTATAAATAACGCCCAATATTTCAGGATAATATTAAAGCCTGAAAATCCTATGGTTCAAAATCCTTGAACCCATAAATCGTTTTTTTAAACCTAAAAAGCAATTGTACATTAACAATTTTGCTTTTGCATTATAAAGAGAATATCATGAATACAAATACAATAGCCGTTATCGGCGGAACAGGAAAATCGGGAAAATTTCTTGTTCAAAGTCTTTTAAATAAACAATATCCCATCAGAATGTTATTAAGGAATCCTGAGAATTTTACTCTTAAAAATCCTTTGATTAATATTGTGAAAGGTGACGTCAGAAATTCTGAAGCTGTTCATCATTTAATTAAAGATTGTGATGTAGTGATAAGTACATTAGGACAATCAGTCGGCGAAAAATCAATTTTCAGCGACGCAACAGGTAATATAATTAAAGCAATGAATTCCTACGGAATCAAGCGTTATATCGTTACAACAGGACTGAATGTAAATACACCATTTGATCACAAAAATGAAAAGGTGAAAATGGCAACCGACTGGATGTATCAAAATTATCCCGAAACAACTACCGATAAGCAAAAAGAATATGAGCTTTTGAATGAAAGCAATCTGAACTGGACATTGGTAAGGCTTCCTTTAATTAATCTGACTGATGAAAGTTTTGTTACAGAAACAAGTCTTCAGGATTGTAAAGGTGAAACAATTTCCGCAACAGATCTGGCAAAATTTTTAATTTCTCAGATGGATGATCAGACTTTTTGTAAGCAGAGTCCGTTTTTGTATAATATATAAATCTGATCAATAAGATTTTAATTAAGGAGTATAAGGTTTAACACAGTTTATGATCTGATAATTTTCTTAATTGAATGTGAGAGCTTAAATATCTTCAAATAAAAAAACAGAGAGTAAAAAGCTCTCTGTTTTATTTTAATTCTCCAGCTTTTCTTTAATATACTTTGCTGTATGAGATTTTTTATTTTTTGCCAGTTCTTCCGGTGTTCCGGTAAAAACGACTTCACCGCCATGTTTTCCTGCTTCCGGACCGATATCAATAATGTAATCTGCGGATTTAATGATATCAGGTTGATGTTCAATTACAATCACAGAATGCCCCAGATCAATTAATGCCTGTAAAGACTTTAGCAATTTCTGAATATCATGGAAATGCAGCCCTGTTGAAGGTTCGTCAAAAATAAATAAGGTCTTATCTGTGGTAACTCCTTTTACAAGGAACGAAGCCAGTTTTACACGCTGTGCTTCACCACCGGAAAGGGTAGAAGAGCTCTGTCCCAACTGCAAATATCCTAAACCTACGTCCTGTAATGGTTTTAATTTGGTAGCGATTTTTTCTTCTTTATTATCTATGAAAAATTCAAGTGCTTCATCCACAGTCATGTGAAGAATGTCTGAAATATTTTTCTCGTCGTACTTTACTTCCAGAATTTCACTTTTGAAACGGGTTCCTTTGCAAACTTCACACTCCAGTTCAATATCTGCCATAAACTGCATGGAAACGTTGATAACGCCTTCTCCTTTACATTCATCGCATCTTCCGCCATCTACGTTAAAGGAAAAATGTTTAGGTTTATACCCCATCATTTTGGCAACTTTCTGCTTGGCAAAAAGATCTCGGATGTCGTCGTAGGCTTTAAGATACGTTACAGGATTGGATCTTGAAGACTTTCCGATAGGATTCTGGTCGATGAGTTCAATATGCTGTATCAGTTTTTTCGGAAAATCCACAGCATCATAATCTCCTTTTTTACCTCCCATTCCAAGCTGAATCTGGATGTCATTGGTAAGGATTTCCTTCATTAAAGTCGATTTTCCGCTTCCGGAAACTCCCGAAATTACAACAAGATTTTCCAAAGGAACATCTACATCAATATTTTTAAGATTATTTTGCCTTGCTCCTTTTATATGAATCCATTCTTTTCCTTTTCTCCGCTTTTTTGGGACTTCAATTTCCAGTCTTCCGGTAAGATATTTTGAAGTTAATGTATCTGCATCTTTCAATTCTTTGTAATCTCCTGCGAAAACCAATTCTCCGCCAAGATAGCCGGCTTCAGGACCAATATCAATAATATAGTCTGCCGCTTTCATCACGTCTTCATCATGTTCCACAACAATTACGGTGTTGCCAAGATCACGGAGATTCTGCAAAACTTCAATCAGGTTTTCCGTATCTCTTGAATGCAGTCCGATGGAAGGTTCATCCAGAATATAAATAGAACCCACCAAAGAACTTCCCAGACTTGTTGCTAGATTTATTCTCTGACTTTCTCCGCCGGAAAGCGTGTTGGATGTTCTGTTTAAGGTTAAATATCCTAAACCTACTTTCAGTAAAAACTCCAGTCGGGTTGTAATTTCGTACAATAATCTTTTGGCAACTTCCTGATCGTGATCAGATAATTTTAAGCTTTTAATTAAAGGAAAAAGTTCATCCAGAGGAAGTTCAATCATTGATTGGATGTTATGTCCGTCGATTTTCACCCAGCTCGTTTCTTCACGCAATCTCAAGCCTTCGCAAGTCGGGCAAAGAGTCTTTCCGCGATAACGTGAAAGCATGACACGGTACTGAATTTTATACAGATTTTCCTCAAGCATTTTGAAGAAATTGTCAATCGATGGAAACGTGCTTTTTCCGTCTCCTTTCCAAAGGTATTTTTTCTGGTCTTTGGTTAACTGATGATATGGCTTATGAATCGGGAAATCTTTTGCTTTTTTAATGAAATCCTTTTTCCATTCGCTCATGCTTTCGCCTTTCCATGAAGCAACCGCATCTTCAAAAACAGATAGTGTTTTGTTGGGAATAACTAAATCTTCATCAATTCCGATCACTTTTCCGTATCCTTCACAAGTGGGACAGGCTCCGTAAGGATTATTAAAGCTGAAAAAATGAACATTTGGTTCTAAAAACTCGATTCCGTCCAGTTCAAATTTGTTTGAAAATTCTTTTACTTTTCCGGTATCTACATTTTTTAACGAACAATATCCGCGACCTTCATAGAAAGCCATCTGAATAGAGTCTGCCAAACGCTGTAAAAAGCTTTCATCTTCCTCATAAGTAAAACGGTCAATCACAAGATTAATTTCCATTCCCTTTTCTGGGGTAAAACCAAAACTTTCCAGATCTTCGATTCCTGCAACATTCCCATTAATTTCAAGTCTTGTAAAACCTGCTAATTTCAGAACATTTAAATTTTCGCTAAAATTCCCGGCATCGTAATCGTAAGGAGCCGTTAATAGAAACGAAGTTTCTTTTTTTGAAGATTTAATGAAATCCACCACATCAGAAACTGAATCCTTTTTCACTTCTTCACCCGAAACCGGCGAATACGTTTTCCCGATTCTCGCGAAAAGAAGTTTCATATAATCATAAATCTCGGTAGAAGTTCCTACTGTAGATCGGGGATTGGAAGAAATTACTTTTTGCTGGATGGCAATGGAAGGAGCCAATCCTTTAATATCGTCAACTTTAGGTTTCTCGAGTTTTCCTAAAAACTGACGTGCATAAGAGCTTAAACTCTCTACATACCTTCTCTGTCCTTCCGCATAAATCGTATCAAAAGCCAGTGAAGATTTTCCGCTTCCGGAAACTCCTGTAATAACGATCAGTTTATTTTTCGGGATAAGAACATCTATGTGTTTCAGATTGTTAAGGTGTGCATTCTTAACGAAAATCTGTTTTTTAATATCTATATCTGTTGTATGAGCCATAGTAAAATTAAGACTAACAAAATTACGAATTTTTAATCGGATTGAATGTACTCTATGGTGACTATTTACAATTCTACACAGTGTGAATTTTAATATTATATATTCTGAAGAGTATTATAATTCTTAATTAATTTTAATTCTCACTTCTTTGAAAAACGGATGAAGAAAGGTAAGTATGTACAATCCTACACCACAGCCTTTTGTATTTGAATGTATGCTCAGCTATTTTCAGGAATATGCTGCCTGTTTTTAGAAAAATATAGAAACTTTAACTAAAATTTAATAATATGCTCGAAAACTGTTCGTTTAAATAATTGCTAATATTGCAATACCATGATTAACACAAATTTCAATTCTATACTGGAGTTAATACAGACTTTCTCTTCCGAGCAGGTCTGCATTGAGTATCTTGAACAAATGAGATGGGGCGGAATTGTTGAAAGTCCGTTCGACTCCGCTTCTAAAGTGTATAAATGCAGTAAAAATCGCTACAAATGCAGGAACACCGGAAAATATTTTAATGTTAAAACAGGTTCCATGTTTGAAAATACTAAAATCAGCCTGCAGAAATGGTTTTTGGCGATATGGCTCCTTACATCCGGAAAAAAAGGGATCAGTTCTGTTCAGCTTGCAAAGGATATCGGAGTAACGCAGAAAACAGCATGGTTTCTGTCGCACCGTATACGTGAATGTTTCGGCATTGAAAATAATAATGAACTTACAGGAGATGTGGAATGTGACGAAACATTTATTGGCGGCAAGAACAGAAACAGGCACCGTCATAAAAAAGTAGAATATTCTAAAAACCGTAATTTTCCGGATAAAGTTCCTGTTGTAGGGATGCTGCAGAGAGGTGGTAAAATGAATGCATACGTTGTAAATGACACCAAAAAAGCCAGTATTCAGCCGTTTATCTATCAATATGTAATTTCTGAAAATACCCGATTGATAAGTGATGAATGGTGCGGATATAAAGGGTTGGGTACATCGTATTTTCATTTGGTTGTTGATCATTCCAAAAAAGAATATGTTAATTCTGAAGATAAATCTATACATACCAATACGATTGAAGGTTGCTGGAAAATTCTTAAAAATTCTGTCTCTGGAATTTATAACTTTGTATCTAAGAAGCATCTTCAAAAATATGTAAATGAATTTATTTATAAGTTCAACTTGAGATATATATCCAGCAACGAAAAATTTACATATCTGCTCAAAAAATGCACGGTTAGAACCAAATACGAAGATCTTATTAAATAAAAAACAATTATTATTAATTATTTTGTATACGAATCATTGTTTTCGGGTAATTTTACGGAATGCCATATTAAGTCTTATATTTAAATCATAAATTTGTGATTTATATATGTTCTGATGGGGATTGGTTTCTTTTTTTAGATGTAAAAAAATGCTGATAAAAAAATAAGTTTTCTTTCAGAAAAACATAAATAATGACTATTTTAACACTTGAAATATGTTACCTGAACTATTAAAACAAAAAAAAATAAAAAGTATTTTTTTTAAGGAGGAAGAATACTTTGATGTAGCAGATATTAAAAAGAATCATCCCGATTTGAAAATTGATGTCAGCCGTATTATCCTTGTTAAAAAGTTACAGTTTATAAAAGCTGAAGACGTATCTTTAGTATCAGACTTTGATAATACGATAAAAAATATTTTTAAAAATAAAAAATAAGAGATTATATTTCTGAAAGATAAGTTTTTTTAAGTTTGTGGTATTGCTTTTTATTTTAAAATTTGTTAAAATTGCAGTCATAAATATGTAATATAGAAATGAGAAAATTATTCAGAGATCTTATTACACATTTAATGAGAAAAAGATAACGAAATTACTTCCCAGGATGCGATATTACTGTCGCATCTTTTTTTATGACAACTATCATTTGTCATTCTTCATGATCTCCAGTACTTTTGCGCTGACGAAACTAACTGAGAATAAAACTGATTATGATTAAAAAAATACTTCCTGTTTTTCTTGTAGGAACATTCTGCTTTACGCACGCACAGGAAAAATCAACCGATATTGAGACCATTGAGGTTCAGGGAAAACTTATTTCAACACCTTACAAAACAGCCAACCAGAATATCACGATCATTACAAGAGAAGACATCATGAATTCTCCTGCAAAAAGCATCGATGAAATTCTTCAGCAGGTTCCGGGAATGGATATCAGAAGGAGAGGAGCGAATGGTGTGCAGAGTGATATCGGCTTTAGAGGAAGCTCTTTTGAACAGGTTCTGTTGCTTCTTAACGGAATCAAAATGAATGATTCGCAGACCGGACATAACTCCATGAATCTTCCTGTTGATCTTGATGATGTCGAAAGAATTGAAGTAATCAAAGGTCCTGCAGCAAGACGATTCGGGCAGAATGCCTATGCCGGAGTAATTAATGTGATTACAAAAACAAATCCGGGAAAAAGAGTAAAGATAAGCGCAGAAGGAGGAGATTATAAAACTTACGGTTTTGGTCTGAACGCACAGCTTGGAAATGAAAAATTTTCCAATTCTTTACAGGCTAATTCTGCAGGTTCAGAAGGCTATATGTATAATACAGATTATGAGATCAGAAATGTATTTTATCAAAGTAAACTGAATATAAAAGAAGGTGATATCAGACTTCAGGCTGGTTTTTCTGAGAAGAAATTCGGAGCAAATGGTTTTTATGCCTCAAAAGCGGCTACGGAACAGTATGAAGAAACGCAGGCTTCAATTGTAAGTTTAGCCCATCAGCAAAGATTCGGGAAATTAAAACTCAGCTCAAATGTGTACTGGAGAAGAGGACAGGATATGTATCTTTTCAACAGGCAGAAGCCTGAAATTTACCGTAATATGCACATCGGAAATAATGTAGGAGGAGAAGTAAATTCTACTTATGACTGGGGATTAGGAACAACAGGAATAGGAGTAGAACTAAGGAAAGAATTTCTGGTAAGCAACAATCTGGGAGAAAGAAACCGTTTTGTATCGCAGGTTTTCTTTGAACATCATTTTTCTTTACTCGACAAAAAATTAAACATCAGTCCCGGAATTTCCTGGGCAAATTATTCCAATGAAGGAAACTTTTTTTATCCCGGTTTGGATGTAGGATTTAGCTTTAACCCAAACAATAAAATTTACGGAAATATTGCAAAAGTTCACAGGGTTCCTACCTTCACAGATTTGTATTATGTAAGCAAAACAGAGGTTGGAAATCCGAATCTGAAACCTGAAAGTGCGGTTTATGCAGAATTGGGATATCAGTATCAGACAAAAAATATTCTGGCAAAAGTGAGCGGATTCCTTCGGGATTCCGGAAATGCAATCGACTGGACTAAAATTAAGCCGAATGACGCGGTCTGGTATGCACAGAACATAGGAGATACCACCTTAAAAGGAATTGAAGCGGAATTGAATCACAGATTAAATGAATGGCTGAAATATACAGTCGGTTACACGTATCTGGACAACAAAGCGAATCAGTCTGGTAATTTTGTGGCAAGATATGTTCTGGATAATTTAAAACATCAGTTTATTACAAAGCTGGAAACAAAATTCCTGAAAAACTTTACCAATGAAGTGGTTTACCGTTATAATGAAAGACTGAACAATGGAAGCTATAATCTTCTTGACGAAAAACTGAGTTTTGCCAAAAAAGATTTTTCCGTGTATGTTTTAATTAATAATTTAACAAATACTTCATATACAGAAACTTTCGGTGTACAAATGCCGCAAAGATGGTTCCACATTGGTTTTTCTTACAATATTAATATTAAGTAAATGTTAATTAATAATGAATGAAAGTTAATATTACGAAATTGTTAATTCATTTACATTTGCAAAAATTTTACTAGATGAAACTGTTTGTGAGTTTGAGTTTACTTTTAGGTGTTACATTTCTTAAAGCACAGGAACATATTTCCAGCTTCAATGCAGTCACCATCACTTACAAATTTCATCCTAAATTTTTTCTTTATCTGGAAGGTCAGTCAAGAGGAATTCAAGAATTTACATACCCCGATTACTACGAAATAAAAGGAGGATTGGGGTATAATCTTACCAAAAATCATAAGCCTTTCATCGGAATGGGAAGATATGCAACCTATAAAGACCATTCTATCAACAAAGAAGAGTTCCGTGTGTGGTTACAGGACGTAATCGATGTTAAAAAAGGAATTGTAAAGTTCGAAAACAGATTCCGTGCAGAAAAATCATGGTTTCACGAACCTCAGTCTGACAAAAATTCCGAAAGAATGCGTTACCGTTACCGTCTGAATGTAAGTGTTCCCCTTAATGCAAAAGAAGTAAAGAAAGGAACTGTTTTTGCCAATGCATACGATGAGGTTTTCTTTGTGAGCCCTGCGAAACCTACTTTCGCAAGAAACAGAGTGTATGTCGGCGGTGGTTATCAGATCGATAATAGTGTGGGAGTTGCTGCAGGATATCTTTGGCAGAGAGAATTCAATGCTTCCTCAAACCAGAATTTTCATTTCCTGTATGTTGCTTTAAACATTAATATCGACGGAACCAAACATCCAGTTAAAACATTTGATTATCCCGGAGCGGATTAATGTACTTTTTCCAGTCTTTTCTGATATTCAATAAGCTCTTCTTTAAAATCAATGTAAATTTTATTGATTATTGCCTGATATTCGTTAATTAAAGAAAATAAAACATCCACTTCTTTCTGAATGTATTTGTCATGATTGAAATAAATATATTCGGAACTGATGAAATCTTTAAGAAGCTGCTTATTTTCAGTCGTTAAAAAGTCTTTGTAGGCAGATTCTTCCATGAAATGTTTCAAAACATCTTTAAACGGTTTTTCGTTCTTTAGTAAGACTGCTCTGTGCTTACGGATTTCCTCCAACGGCAAAGTAACCATCATAAATTCCAGATGAGGCGTAAAATTGTTAATGGAATTCTGGAAAATATCAAACTCTTTATCCAGCAAAGCAAATTTTCTGTATTTAGCTGCTAAAATTTCCTTTTCATGATCATCAGCAATGCTGTAAAAGTATCTGAAAATACGAATGTCATTTTCTAACAGCTGCTTATTCAGATTTCCGGATTCTTCTTTAATCTTAGGAACCAAAAGTCTTGCTTCTCTGGATTTGTACAGCTTTCCAATGTAGGTAAAGGTTTTAACAGCTTTAGGATTTTCAGCAAGATAATTCAAAGTATACAAATCGCTTTCTGTTCCTGCTTTTTCATAAACCAGAGAAACATACTGATCGCTGAAGAAGTCTTCTTTTTCTACCAATCCAGTATCTTTTATAAGTTCATCAATGTTTTCCAAAACAGGATTGTGACTTTCATAATATCCGTTGAATGCTGAATTTATCAGTCTGTAAGGATATTTTTCATTGTAAAGCTGAAGGAACTGATCATTATTACCAATAACTTCACCCACATTTTTAATATTGTACAGCGTTAAATATTTGCTTGTCAGAATCCTGCATATTTCCGTATATCCGCGGATTATATTTTTTGCGAGGTCGCTATTTTCAGGATTGTTTTTTGTCTGATTTTTCCAGATCATTTCAATTCTTTTATCCGTTTCGGGATGAAAAGACCATTGATCTTCAATTTTTACTTTTGTCTTATTATATCGGGTAATATCTTCAAGATCTATTTTCGGAAGATCATGCTCAAATAAATGATTGTTTCTTTCACCGAAAATCTTCATCAGCAAACTTTGGTTTTCAAATAAATTTTCAGGCAGATATTTATTCCCGCTCTCTGCATAAAACATAAAAGAACTGTTGAACGCCGCATTGCTTAAATCCAGCCTTAATAAAGATGAAGTCTGCTCTTTCGGATTAGTAACGTAAGTCGCCACTGCATCCGCATGAAACTCCATTTCTCTTCGCAATGAAGCATTGTTTTTAAAAAGAAAATCTGAAAAGATCTTTAAAATAAACTGAAAGACATTAATGAAAGCTACAGAAATTAATCCGGCAAGCTGAAATGCCCATTGTCCTGATCCTTGTCTGATCGAATTTTCAAAATCTTTATTGTTGTAAACCGTATCAAAAATAATTTTTTCTGCCTGATTTACATATCCTCCGATTTTCATACTTCGCTGTGAGAAATGTCCGAATTCATGCGCTAAAACGCTTTTAAGTTCACCTACAGTTAAGGAATTTACCAGCCCGATTCCAATGGTAAGATTCTTTTTAACAGGCAAAAACATGCTCCAGAAAAGAGAATTGTAGCTTACACTTGCATTTACTTCCGGCGACAGAAAAACTTTTCCCGGTCTGCTTACTTTTGTTTCCAGAATAATTTCATCAATAATGGCAAACAGTTCCGGCTGAGTTTTTCTGTCTACTTCTATTAAATGTTTTGTACTGTAATTTTTCCTGATGAAGATAAATTTTATTAAAAAATAAAAAACAATAAGCCCGATACTTATCATCCCCAAAGCAATAATAGCAGTAAAATAGCTGGGATGAAATGTTACAAGATTTATCGCTCCATACCCCAGCAGGAAAATCAGCAGCAGCGATATGAGAATCAGGATAAAATAAACAATAAAGAATACGGATATTGATATAACAGCAGAAATCAGCTTAGAACGGTAAGCCGATGAAATAGGAGGCAGGTTATTAGTCATTGTGTGTTTTTTTATAATTTTCTAGTATTTCTCGATCAGATAATGATAGGCTTTCAGGTATTTATTAAATCTCTTAATGTCTTTGGAAGTAAGTTCTCTGTTTACCCTTCTAAGATCCATATTATCACGCAGATCATTCAGTTTTACGGCAACCGCAAGAGGAGAACGTTCTGTTCTTCGTACAAAATCATCATATTCTTCATTGGGATCGAATTTGGTGAGACAGCTTATCGCAAAAATAATATATTCGGGAAATCCCTGATCTCTCAGATAATCAAGGCTGAATTCCTGAGGATGATCCTCCACCACATCGTGCAAAACCCCTACAATTTTTTCGTCCAGTGTTTTTCCGTATTCCATTACCCGCATTACGTGTGCAATATAAGGTGCATGATATTTATCGGTTTGTCCTTTATGTGCCTTATCGGCTATTTTTATTGCTCTGTGGAGCATTTCTTCTTTTGTCATCTTATGTAAAGTAGAGTACAAAAATAAAAAATGCCTCAACATTCTGAGACATTTTACAAAAATTATTTTATGATATCTTTTTTAATCAAGCTCTTCTTCCACAGATGCGTTTGGCGCATTGTTTTTTACGGATTCGATGCCTTTTTCCATGCCGTTATCAGATTCATACATCTGGCTGCTTCCGATAATCTGCCCGTTTGTTGCTTTAAGATTAAAATAAGAACGTCCGTCTTTTGCGGTAAGCCTTTCAAATTTAGAATCGTCCTGAGCGTTTTTTCTTACCGACTCAATACCATTCTGGCAACCAGCTTTAGAACTGTAGCCTTCGCTGGAAAGGATAACCTGTCCGTTTGCGGCTTTTAAATTAAATTGAAATTCACCGTTTTTTCTTGTAGAAATAATAAATTTTCCCATGTGTATAATTTTAAGATTTGTTTATTTTGATGATGACGGAGCCTGTTTTGTGATCTCTTCTTTTTCCGGAATTTCCGGAGAGATAGAATTCAGCATTCTGTAATCATTTTTATCCTGTCTTTGATCTTTTAGGCTGGAATATTCTGTACCTTCTTTAGGTTTTGCAGAAGGCATTTTATACAGATTTTTTTTATCTGCTTTTTGCGGGGGCTGGATCTCTTTAGAATCAATTTTATAAATTCCGGCAGAATCTGTTCTTGGAATTAATTGTTTTCTAATCTTTTGTTGAGCCGTAAGTGATGCTGAAAACAATAGAATTGCTAATAATGTTATTTTCATTTTTTTGTATTTTTGTTAAAAGTATAAAAAATAATTGAATTTTAAAATGGTTAAAAATAATATTGAAAAGACAATTGAATATTATTTTTTATTACTTCCATAATATTTTTAATAAAAAAAATCCCGAAATTATTTTCGGGATTTTCTATTGCATCAAACTATTTTTAATAGTTTCCTTTTTCAATAAAATGAGCGGCTACTTTTTCCGTTAGTGCAACCACATTAGGATGGTTGGTATACTTCGTGAATCTTCTTAATCCTGAAAGCATCATTCTCTGCTCGTCACCTTCTGCAAAAGAAACAATTCCTTCTTTTGCTGCCACGATGATTTTTTCAACTGCTTTGTAAAGGTTTAGCTGAGCCATTGCAGCTTCCACAGAATCAGGAGAGAAGTGTTTTTCTGCTCTTAAAACTGCAGATTCTGCCATATAGATCTGATTAAGAATTTCGGAAGCGTTTAACAATAAATGCTGCTGTTTCTCTATATCCATCATGTATTTCTGAAGTGCAGCTCCGGAAACCATTAAGAATACTTTTTTAAGATTCGCAATAATTGCTTTTTCTTCGCTCATGAAAGCTGAATAATCCGGAACTTCGAATGAAGGAATTCCCATCAGTTCTTTGCTGATTGCCATTGCCGGAGATAATAAGTCTAATTCTCCTTTCATCGCTTTCTTGATGAGCATTCCAACCGCTAATAATCTGTTGATTTCGTTGGTACCTTCATAAATTCTTGAAATTCTTGAATCTCTCCATGCTGCTTCCATCGGAGTATCTTCAGAGAATCCCATTCCTCCGTATACCTGAATTCCTTCATCGGCAGTATGCTGCGCAAGATCTGAAACGAAAACTTTAAGAATTGAACATTCAACCGCGAATTCCTCAACTCCTTTCAGTTCAGCAGCCTGATGATCCATTCCTCCAGCAACCAGTTCATCAATTTTATCCTGAATATTTTTTGCAGCTCTGTAAGATCCTGCTTCACTCACGAAAACTCCGGTTGCCATTTCAGCAATTTTCTTTCTGATCGCCCCGAAAGTTGAAATAGAAACCCCGAACTGTTTTCTTTCATTGGAATATTGAATAGAATGATTTAAAATTCTTCTTTGTGCATCAAGACAAGCTGCCGCTAGTTTGATACGGCCGACATTCAGCGCATTTAAAGCGATTTTAAATCCGTTGTTTCTTTCTCCTAAAAGGTTTTCAACAGGAATTTTCATATCATTAAAGAAAACCTGACGCGTAGAAGAGGCACGAATACCCAATTTGTGTTCTTCTTCACCAAAAGTAAGGCTTTCAGGATTTTCCAGTTCTGAACGGTTGATCACGAAACCTGTGATGTTTTTATCATCATCAATTTTGGCAAACAAAGTAAAAGTATCGGCGAATCCTGCATTGGAAATCCACATTTTCTGTCCGTTGATGATGTAATGTTTTCCGTCTTCAGACAATTTTGCTCTTGTTTTCCCTGAATTGGCATCAGAACCTGCATCCGGTTCAGTCAAACAATAAGCACCGAATTTTGTTCCCGCTGCTAAATCCGGAAGATATTTTTGTTTCTGAGCTTCTGTTCCGTAAAGAACGATGGGAAGGGTACCGATTCCTGTATGCGCTCCATAAGCTGTTGCCAATGAACCTGTAACTCCTGAAATGTAATCGCAGGCAAGCATGGTTGTTACGAATCCCATTCCAAGACCTCCGTAATTTTCAGGAACGGCAATTCCCAATAATCCCATTTCTCCAAGCTTACGCATTACTTCTTCGGTAAATGCATAATCTTTTTTCTCGAAACGTTCTTTTTGCGGAACTACTTCTCTGTCTATAAATTCTTTCGCAGAATCGCGAAGCATTTTTTGTTCTTCATTCAGTTCTTCAAGACTGAAAATTTCGTTTGCAGGAATTTCTTTAATTAAGAATTCTCCACCTTTTACTATATTGCTCATTATTGTTTATTTTAAATTTTAGATTATAAATTTTAAATTAGATTTCAGTTATAAATTTTCAGATGAAGTTTTAATGATCTTGTTAAAATATTAATGATACTTTCAATTTCTTTTAAATAGGAATCAATTTCGATTTGAACTAAATTTGAAGACTGATAAAGTCTCAGCCAATATCTGGTTTCCCGTGCTTCTTTGTTTGCAATTGAAAGTTTGGAAATAAAGTCTTTTTTAGATTGAGCTGCAACTCCTTCTTCAACATTGGCTCCAATTGAAGTTCCGCAACGAAGAATTTGTTTTGATAGAATAAATTCATTCTGAGATTTGCACTGGATATAAAATTTAATAATTTTCAATGCAAATTCAAATGTCTTAATCTGAATCAAATTGTCTTCCTTAAAACTCATTTCATCTAAAATTTATAATTTAAAATCTATAATTAATTAAAGAAGTTCAAAAATACTCGCTGCTCCCTGTCCTGTTCCAACGCACATGGAAACCAAACCATATTTATTTCCGCGTTTTCTCATTTCGTCAAGAAGCTGAACCGTTAATTTTGTTCCGGTACATCCAAGAGGGTGACCTAAAGCTATGGCTCCACCGTTTACATTTAAAATATCCGGGTTTAAACCCAGTTCTTTTTTGATTGCAACCGATTGTGAGGCAAATGCTTCGTTCAGTTCGATAAGCTCAATATCTTTTAATTCCAGACCTGCCTGTTTTAAAGCTTTCGGGATTGCATAAATTGGCCCCATTCCCATAATTCTTGGTTCCAATCCTGCTGCTGCATAAGCAACAAGTCTTGCTTCAGGTTCAAGTCCTAATTCTTTTACCATTTCTTCGCTCATGACCATTACAAAAGCCGCTCCATCGCTCATCTGAGATGAGTTTCCGGCAGTTACACTTCCTCCGTTGGCAAAAACTGGTCTCAATTTCGCAAGACCTTCAAGTGACGTATCCGCTCTCGGACCTTCATCAACAGAGAAATCAAACTTTTTAGTCTGCATTTTCTGGTTTTCGTCTAAGAAATTATATTCAACAGGAATCGGAACGATCTGATTTTTAAATTTCCCTTCCTGATTTGCTTTTAAAGCTTTCATGTGAGATTCAAACGCAAACTGATCCTGTTCTTCTCTTGTAATTTTATATTGTTTGGCAACTTCTTCCGCCGTGTAACCCATTCCCCAATAATAATCAGGGTTTGTTTTGGCAATCTGAGTTTCAGGAACCGGTTTGTAACCACCCATCGGAATGTAAGACATGGATTCTGTACCTCCTGCAATAATGCAGTCTGCCATTCCTGCCTGAATTTTTGCAGAAGCAATCGCAATCGCCTCACTTCCGGAAGCGCAATATCTGTTTACGGTAACTCCGGGAACTTTGTCAGTGTTAAGACCCATTAAAGAAATCAGACGTGCCACATTCAAGCCCTGTTCAGCTTCCGGCATCGCATTTCCTACGATAAGGTCATCGATTCTGTTTTTGTCTAATTGCGGAAGTTCAGCCATTAATTTTTCAATTACGGTTGCCGCCATTACATCGGGTCTGGTGAATCTTAAACTTCCTTTTGGCGCTTTTCCAACGGCAGTTCTGAACCCTTTTACTATATATGCTGTTTTCATAAATTGTATAATGTATTATTGTATGATGTACAATGTATTTAAGTTTTAACTTGAATAAACTTTTTTCAGTTTAATAATCATATTTTGGATATACTGTATTTCAGTAAGAGTCTTTTGAAATTTATCCTCCGGAAAAAATTCACATTCTTTGGCGATTATGATTTGAGTCTCAAATTCAAAAGAAGAACCCAAAGCAATATTTAAAAAATGTGAAAACTGAGCTTTAGTATCTCTTCCAGCACCTTCAGCTATGTTTGAAGGAATAGAATATAACGATCTTCTGGATTGAGATATAAGACCAAATAATTCGTCTTTTGGAAATTCTTTTGAAAAAAAATAATATGTTTTGCAAAGTTGAATTGATTTTTTCCAAACTTCAAGTTGCCGAAAATCATGCATATTAAAATACTTTTTACGTTAATACTCTCTACATTTTACAGATAAATCTAATTTCTCAACGGTTTACCATTCTGTAACATATACTGAATTCTCTCCAGTGTTTTTCTTTCCCCGCAAAGCTGCAAAAATGTTTCTCTTTCGAGATTCAATAGATACTGCTCCGTTACAACCGTTGGTTCAGAAAGATTTCCACCCACCATTACGTTGGCTAACTTATCTGCAATTTTTTTGTCATGCTCAGAAATATAATTTCCGGTTAACATCTGGTCTGTTCCTACGTAGAACATTCCTAAAGCGTCTTTACCTAAAACTTTCACTTTTTGTTCGATAGGCTGCGTATAACCATGTTCTGCTAAACTTTTAGCCAGCATTTTCGCAGTTTTAATCTGGGTTCTCTTATCTACGGAAACAATATCTTTTCCATGTTCTAAAATTCCCATATCGTAGGCTTCGTAAGCTGAAGTTGCTACTTTACCCATCGCAATATTCATAAAAGCTTCTCGAAGTCTGTTATTTTTAACGTCATCGCTGTGGAATTCTCTCGAAGTTCTTAACGTTAGTTCTTTGGTCCCTCCACCGCCGGGAATTACACCCACTCCGGTTTCTACCAATCCGATGTATGTTTCTGCTGCTGCAACCACTCTGTCGGCGTGCAGCGTCATTTCGCAACCTCCACCAAGCGTCATTCCGTGAGGAGCAACAACAACAGGAATAGAAGAGTAACGAACTCTCATCATTGATTTCTGGAAGTAAGCAATCGCCATATTCAGATCATCCCAATCCTGCTCGATAGCCATCATTAAAATCATAGCTAAATTAGCCCCAACAGAGAAATTGGTACCCTGATTTCCTACAACCAATCCGTCATATTCTTTTTCAGCTAAATCAATTGCTCTGTTTAATCCATCCAGAACTTCACCTCCTAAAGAATTCATTTTGGAACGGATTTCAAAGTTGATAATTCCGTCGCCTAAATCCTGTATTGCAGAACCGGAATTGCTCCACAGCGTTTTATTTTTTCTGATATTATCTAAAATAATGAAAGAATCCTGTCCCGGAATGGCGTCGTAAGCACCTGAGTTTTTATCTACATAAATACTCTGACCTTCATCATTTACTTTATAGAAAGACTCAACGTTTTTCACCCAGTCTGAAACTTCGTAACCTGCTTCTTTAGCCAGTTCAATACCTTTTTGAACGCCTACAGCATCCCAGATTTCAAAAGGACCGTTTTCCCAACCAAAACCTGCTCTCATCGCATCGTCGATTTTGTAAACCTCATCGGAAATTTCAGGAACTTTATGAGAAACGTAGGCGAATAATGCTCCCAAAGATTTTCTGTACAATTCTCCCGCTTTATCTTTTCCACCGATTAATACTTTGAATCTGTCAATCGGTTTATCGATATTTTTAGTTAATTCTAAAGTCGCAAAAGAAGATTTGCCCTGAAGTTCGTATTCTAACGTATCAAGATTTAATCCATGAATTTCAGATTTTCCTTCTTCATTTTTAACTTTTTTATAGAAACCTCCATCTGTTTTGGATCCTAACCATTTATTATCAACCATTTTCTGGATGTAATCCGGAAGGGCAAAAACATTGTTGAAGTCATTGGCTTCAGATCCGCTTTGGCGAACACCGTTTGCTACCATTACCAATGTATCAAGACCTACAACATCCGCTGTTCTGAAGGTCGCAGATTTCGGACGGCCAATCACAGGACCTGTTAATTTATCAACCTCGGAAACGGTTAGCCCTAATTTCTGAACGTTGTGAAGCAGATCCATCATAGAGAAAACGCCGATTCTGTTGGCGATAAATGCAGGAGTATCTTTTGCTAAAACGGTTGTTTTTCCTAAGAATTTTGCTCCGTAATTCATGTAGAAGTCAATAACTTCAGGAGCGGTATCGTTTGTAGGAATGATCTCTAAAAGAGGGAGATATCTTACAGGATTAAAGAAGTGTGTTCCTGCAAAGTAATGTTTGAAATCCTCGCTTCTTCCTTCTGTTAAAAGGTGAATAGGGATTCCGGAAGTATTGGAAGAAATCAATGTTCCCGGTTTCCTGAACTGCTCGATTTTTTCGTAAACCGATTTTTTGATATCCAGTCTTTCAACCACAACTTCAATAATCCAGTCTGTATTTTTTATTTTTGGCAAATCATCATCAAAGTTTCCAACCTTTATCCTGTCTGCGAATTTCGGAGAGTAGAGTAGAGCCGGACTTGCTTTCTTAAGTTTTTCAAAGTTTTCTGAAGCGATTCTGTTTCTTACCGCTTTGTCATCTTTGGTCAAACCTTTTTTCTGTTCTGCTTCAGAAAGTTCAAAAGGAACAATATCCAGCAACGAAACTTCTACACCAATATTGGCAAAGTGTGCTGCAATACCGCTTCCCATAATTCCTGAACCAAGAACTGTAACGTGTTTGATTCTTCTTTTCATTTGATTATATTTATTTTATTATTGGTCAGTTGTAACCTGACGGTTTATTTAATTTATTATTTGTACTTTTTAATTTATTATTTGTACTGTTTAATTCATTATTTTTCATGAAGGCTTCAACTTTCAAACAAATTATTCTTCATCAGAATTTACTTTTTATTGTTTAAGTCGGTTGCTATTTTCATGATTTCACTCATCACTTCTTTGAAAGTGTCCAGCTTTTCAGGAGAGATTTTTTCCATTACCCTTTTGTTGAAATTTACCACAACTTCCTTAGAAAGATTTCTGGAGTTCAGACCTTTATCTGTAAGCTTTATAATGACTTCTCTTTTATCAGTTGTTGTTTTTTCCTTATAGATATATCCGTTATCTTCCAGTAGTTTAATAATTCTTGTAAGGGAAGTAGGTTCAATTGCCATTTTCGGACCCAGATTTGTACTTCTTGTACCTTCTTTAGGATCAATTTTTAAAAGAGTAAGCGCCTGAACCGCCGTCGAATCGTGCTCCTGAGCTAATTCGGTATACATTTTAGAAACAGCTAACCATGTCTGTTTTAAAATAAGATCTACGTTTTCTATTTTTTCTTTATTGTTATCCATCATTTTTGCCGAATGGTTATAATCCAAATTTAGTAAATATTATGCATGCATAATATTTATTTACGTTAAATTTTGTTAAATAAATGATAATCAGATAATTAAATTATATGACAAGCATAATACTATGCATGCATAGTATATAATATATTCAAAAAAATACGGCTATTAATGAATGGTTTTCAATAATTTAATGATTTCTTCAAAGGATTCGCATTGAAAAGATTCTGAATGACAAGTAATGTTCCAAAAGTTATCCTGAAATTCAAATTTTAAAGAAGAAAGATCTTTTTGAAAGTTTTTTTGCAGCAAAGAATACAGCATTTCTTTATACGCATCCGAGGCAATAATTTTCGGAGCAACAAAATTTTCATTAATCTGAAACAGCGAAGGATTGATTAATTCATCGTGCTGAAGTAAAAGATCTTCCACAATTCCGGAAAACAGACTGCCTTCTTTTACATACCAGATTTTGTCCGCAAATTCCTTGGCAAGCCGCCAGTCGTGAGACGAAAAGAGAATTAGTTTATTGTGCTCCTTGGCTAATTTCCTAAGGGTTTTGAGAATGATAATTTTGTTTTTTTCATCCAGATGTGTAGTCGGTTCATCCAGTATAATGATGGGCGCGTTTTGTGTGATGGCTCTTCCGATAAATGCTTTCTGAAGATTTCCGTCTGACAGATTTTTAAGCAAAGTATTTTTGTACTGTACAAGATCGAGTTCCTCAATAATATGCGAAACTTCTTCTCTGTCTTCTTTTTTCAGTTCAAAATAAAAAGGATAGTAAATATATTTTCCGAGAGAAATTAGATCTTCCACTGTATAATTCGGCGGAATAACCGAACTTGAAAAGACAACCGCAATCTGTTCTGCAATCTCTTTAACAGAAAGATTTTTTACATTTTTATTATGGATTGATATTTCTCCGCTTAAAAGAGGAATCTGATGTAAAATAGATTTGATTAAGGTTGTCTTTCCTACACCGTTGTTACCAATCAAAAGGCATACTTCTCCTAATTTCAGATGAGCTGTTGCATTTGAAATTAAGGTTTTATGATAGCCAATGTTTGCTTTTTTGATTTGTAGGTGCATTTTTAAACAGAAATAAATATAATAAATAAGATAAGAGGAATTAAACTGGAAATAAAATATAAAAATTTATGCTCTTTAGTTTTCCATAAACTATAAACTCCTAAGATTAACGATCCAAAAAACGTTAATGGTACTGCGATTGTTATCCACCAGCTGTGTCCGGATGAATATATCCAATGCTTTTCCTTACTCATTCTAAACATTTTCGAATACTCCAAGAATAAATAACTTAATGCAAACAAGATTATGTTCGCAATTATTAATTGTTTTTGTGTTATTCTTATATTCATATTTTATTTATAGGTCTGTTCGACGGAGTCAAAGCATCTCTACAAAGTTAGTTTAGATTTGTTATAGATAAAAATTATAATGCATTGTTATTTGCTCCTTAAAAATTGACAATTTTCTTATTTACTTTATTCACTATTTACACTTTATTCTGTTTCAAAAGCATCATCAAAATTACAGGAATTCCGAAAACGGAGCTTATAACATTTAAAGGAATCTGTGTTTTTTCTGCGATGATGGAGAAAAAAAGCATCATCAGCATTCCCAGCATCATATTTAAAATCCATTGCTGCCAAAGCTTTGCCGGATTATAGATCAGTCTGCTGAAATGGGGGACAATAATTCCGATAAATAAAATGGGACCTAAAAAAGCGGTTACTGAAGCCGAAAGAAGGGAAGAAGCAGCGATAATAAACAGTTTAAGCTGATTCAGATTAACGCCCAGACTTTGTGCGTATGAAGTTCCCAACGAATTTCCTATCAATGGTTTTATGGTTTTAAAACAGACAAACAAGCCGATTATTACTAAAACCGATAAAACATAAATCTGATTTCTTGAAACCATATTATTGGCTCCGAAAGACCATAAAATATAGTTTTTCAGACTCTGATCTTCTCCATAGAACTGCAAAAGAGAAACAATGGCTCCTGCAAAAGCCGAAACCAGAAATCCAAAGATAATAAGATAAGATTTATCCTGAAATCTTTTGGAAATGGAAAGAAGAATCACCATCAGTAAAAGACTTCCGCCAATGGCTGCAAAGCTTAAAAAACTGTTCTGAAGAAATTCAGGGATAATTAAATCGTGCGAAAAAAAAATGTAAAATGCCACCGACAAACTTGCAATGGAAGTAATTCCTAAAATATCGGGTCCCGCAAGAGGATTCTGAAAATATTCCTGCATCAGAAAACCTGAAGTAGGGACAGAAATTCCTGCCAAAAGCATTACCAAAACCCGATTGACACGAATTTCCGCAATCTGGCTGTTGGAAGATTCTCCCCAAAAGTCCTGAAAATGTAAACTTAAAAATCCTGTATTCAGATTAATAACCGTTGCCAAAATAATGGCAATCAATAGCACCAAACACAGGATTTTAAACTTGTCTGACATAAAGTCTGAAGTTTATTTTAATAAAGAATTGATTTTTTCGCTAAGCATTTCCTCAGACATTGATCCTTCAACTTCTTCTGTTTTATCGCCTTTTCTGAAATGAGTAAATGGAATTCCGTTTCCTTTCCACGTTTTGAAATTACCGAAAAAGGTATCATCAAATTTAGATTCGTCTACTAAAACAATATAATTTTCCAGATTATTTTCTTTGGCAAAAGCAGGTACTTTATCTTTCCATGCCGGTTTATCAAGAATATCTACAAAAGTAAATTTTACAGGTTTACCCTTTAATTCCTCTATTTTTTTCTTGAAATGAGGAATTTCCATCATGCAGGGTCCGCACCAGGTTGCAAAGAAATTGGTAACATATAAAGTGTCATTCTTTTTAGATAAATTCTCAACCAGATTTTGTTGAGAAATTTCTTTGAATTGAGCTGTTGGAGTTTCTTCTTTCTGTAAAACTGCTGTAGAATCTGTTGTTGCTACATTTTCTTCATTTTTCTGGTTTTCCTTTTTACAGCTTGCTAATGAAAAAACTACAAGCGTGGATAAAATTATCTTCTTCATAAATTATTTTTTATCTATTTTTGAGTTGAAGTTATGGAACAACAAATCTATAAAGGGAAACTTACACAGTTTCATTGGTTAAAAATAGCGAAAAAGGAAGAACTGACCAAAAATACTTTTTCTCTGGAATTCGGGATTCCGGAGAATCTGAAAGAAAATTTCAGGTTTGATGCCGGTCAGTTTGTCAGTGTCAGATTTCAGGCTCACGGTAAAGAAATTATTAATGACTATTCGATGACTTCCGCTCCGTACGAACATAAAATTGCTTTGGGCATAAAGATGAATTCTCCGGAAGGAGCTGCTTCACAACTGTTTCAAAATTATCAAGAAGGCGATGAATTATTGGTAAGTGAACCGGGTGGAAGATTTACACTTATTTCAAAGCCCAGCGAATTCAGAACCATTGTAGGATTTGCGGCAGGAATAGGAATTACCCCAATTTTAAGTCATTTTAAAAATATCCTGCATAACGAACCGAGAACCAGGTTGTTTTTATTTTTTGGAAATAAAAGCTCTGAAGATCTCATTTACAGAAATGAACTGGATCGCCTCGCTAAAATGCACGGAGAACGGTTGCAGATTTTTTATTTTTTCTCCCGAGAGAAAACCGCCAACAGTTTTTTTCATGGAAGGCTGGATGATAAAAAATTAAGTCTCATCATCAACCAGATCCTTCATCTGGATGATACGGATGAAGAATCTACCATTTGGGATGCTGTAGATGAAGTGCTGATCTGCGGAAAGGGAGAGATGATTAAAACACTTGCCAACGCATGCTATCATCACGGAATTCCGAAAAAAAATATTCATTTTGAACTTTTTGAAGAATTTAATGACGATATTTATCCTGTAGAAAAAGAATTTCCGTTAATAGAAAATGTGGAACTGGAATTTAAAATGCTCGGAAATGAATATTCTGCCATACTTCCCACTAATGAAGAAAGAATTCTGCAGCAGCTTCTTATACAGAAATTTCAGGTTCCGTATTCCTGTAAATCGGGAATTTGCGGAAGTTGTGAGTGTATTTTAGAAGAAGGAGAAGTGGAATTGCTTGAAAATGAATATTTAACGGAAAATGAAGAGGAGAGAGGACATATCTTAGCTTGTATGTCGATTGCAAAAAGCAAGAAAATAAAGCTTAACTTTGATCTTACTTGAGAATAATAAAAAACATATTTAACCTGATATTCATATCAATAGAAATTGGAATTCTGTTGATATGTCTTGCCAATGCATGGGTTTTTGCCCTTACTGACGGAAGAACCTACACTAAAATTTCAAAAATTCCTCCAAGGGAAGTTGCTTTAGTACTGGGAACTTCTCCTAAAATGAGATCGGGTTTATCCAATCCTTATTTTACAAAGAGAATGGATGCGGCTGCACTGCTTTATCATCACGGTAAAATCCGCAGAATTCTTGTAAGTGGTGAGAAGAGTAAAGGATATGACGAACCTGCAGCAATGAAAAAATATCTTATTTATCAGGAAGGTGTTCCGGAGGAAATTATTATGGAAGATCCGAAAGGTTTTAACACCTATCAAAGTATTCTCCGCTGTAAAGATGTTTACAAAAAAGACAATGTAATTATTGTTTCTCAGGGATTTCATAATCTCCGGGCTCTGTTATTTGCCAGAAATAACAATATGAACGCACTGGGTTTTGATGCACAGGACGTTACCAAACCTGAAAGTTATTACAGAAATCAGTTCAGAGAAATTCTTGCGAGAACGGTTGCAGTGGTATATTTTGCTTTAGGAATTTCGCCGGATTAAATAAAAAAAAACAGGCAATATCATTTAGAGATACTACCTGTTATACGTTTTAGAATGGATATCCGAAAGCGATATTTAAAGTTGGTTTAAACGGCTGCAGATGTTTTAGTCTCCATCGGTCGCCTTCAGGCTTGTTCGGTTCATATATTTTATAAGCGAGATCCAGTCTGAGTTTTATGTAAGCAATATTTACTCTTAAACCAAAACCGCTTCCTACACCTACCTGTCTGATGAATTTGTTAAATTTAAACTCATCTCCGTATCCGTTGTTATAATTTTTAAGACTCCAGATGTTACCGATGTCTGTGAAAATAGCACCTTCATACATATCATTAAAAGGCATCCTGAATTCGATATTTGTGGTCAGTTTTAAATTATCAGTCATATAAGTACGCACTCTTTCATCCACCTGCGAATCGGCAGGACCCAATCCTCCGAAAGGAACCCAAGCTCTGATGTCATTCGGACCACCGTTGAAATAAGAACGGATAACAGGCATATTTGAAGAGTTTCCATAAGGAATTCCAATTCCGACAAACTGACGAAGTGCTAAAGTATTGTTTCCGAATTTAAAATACTTTCTGAAATCAAAATCAAATTTAACAAACTGAGCATACGGAATATTGAAAATGGTTCTTTCCGGACTGGTAACAACACCTCCGTCACTTCTTTTCTGATTAAAAATACTAAAGATGTTTCCCGCTAATTCTATTTTTCCGTTAAAATAAAAAGCATTTGGATAATCTTTTTTTCCTATCTCGTTATAAATAAAATTATAGATGAAAGAAGAAATTAATACATCCTGAGTCTGTCGGTCTTTATTTACCAAAGTTCCCACAAACGCTACGAATCGGTCAACTCCCTGCTGATCCAGTCCATTAAGGTAATCTGTATCTGCTATGATTTTCTGGGAAACCTGATCAATGGTAAGCAGTCCTGCTTTAAAATCGTTTGCTACAGAAGGTTTGTAAGCAAAATAATCGGCAAAGAACTCTTCGCGGATGGCATTGTCATTTACAAAATAATCATAATAAGCGTCTTTATTTTTCGTTAAACTCAGCTGTGTATTAAACAGCGTAAGTCTGTGTGTTACTTTATCATTTACCGTTGCCAGATAATTAAGACCGGTATTAAAGTTAAGTCTTCCCAAACCAATATTGCTCTGATCTGAAACTCCCAGAGTAATGGAAGAAGTTGGGCTGTATCTTTTGGGTATCAGTTTATAATAATTGAAGGGCAGCAATAATCTCGGGAAATTTAACGAAGCCTGTGCTGAGATTTCGTATGCCCAGATTCTGTTGTCTATATTTTTCGGGTTTACAATACGTCCGAAAGTTCCGGAAAGACTTGTGGTAAGGTTTTCCGCTCCGCCAAAAACATTTCTTGTCGTAAGGTCAACAGAAGGAGAAATTCCAAAATTCAATACTTCAGAGTAATTTAAATCTGTTCCCACTTTCAGATCATATTTCGGAAGCGGTTTTAAGATGTAGGTTACATCTACAATACTGTCATTAGGGCTGGAAGTACCACCTCTTCTTAATGAATCTCTGGCTTTCAGAATACTGAAATTATTCATCGCCAGAATATTTCTTTTGGTAAGATCCAATTTTTTCTGGTCGTAAACCTGCTTATTTCCTATGATAATAGCTCTCCAGATAGAACGGGAATCGTAGCTGTTATCTGTTTTATGAAAACGGATTCCTCTTAAGCTGTCTTTTCTTGTATTATTCGGGAAATCTTTTGCTTCATCTACAATAGCAACATCAATATTTCCGATGGTTGCCTGTTTGTATGGACTGTCCAGAGAATCTTTTCGGATTTCCAAAACCAGCGGAACCTGCTTTGTACTTTTAAGAGAATCTGCCACAAAACCTACCTCATCGCCAAGACTGTTAAAACGGTAATATCCGTATTCCCGCATTACATCATTAATCCTGCTTACTTCCTTCTCTAAAATCGTCTGATCCAGAATCTGACCTTTTTTTACAAGAGTTTCACGGATTTTCTGCTGATAGATACTTTTAATATTAGGATCGGATATATTGTAATAATAATCCTTAATATAAGTTGGCTGATTATGCGTGATAAAATAATTAACCGCAGCTTTTTTGGCTGAAGAATCAAGCTCATGTTTAAATTTTACATCTGCATCCCAATAACCCCGGTACGTCATTCTTTTTTTAATAGACTCGGCACTCTTTGAAGTTTTTGTCTGGTCGAGAATTACAGGAGCAGAACCCCAGTTGTGATAAAGTCTGTCGAAGAAAAGACTTTTGCCGACGCTGTTTTTCATATTGTATTTGATGAAAAGAGAATCTCTGAGTTTTTGATTTCTCAATTCATTAGGATACGTCATGTACTCGTTAAGAAGCGTGTCGTATTTGGGATTGGCGGCATTGTAAAGCCACAGGCTTAATGGCATGAAAAGAAGCTGCCTTTTATTAGGCTTCTGCTGAACATAATCTTTAAGCTCACCATCGAAAGATTCTTTTTTATCTTCAAACTGAAAATTATTCTTTACCAGCAGATATTCACCATTCGGAACTTTTTTGGTGGTACTACAAGCATAAAGGAGACCTACAAATGTTGCAAATGATATAATTTTATAATACTTTTGAGGAGAATTCTTATAATGCTTACAGCTCATACAATAAAAATTTTACAGTCTTTAGATAAAAAGAAGTTCAGGCAAAAATACAATTTGTTTTTGGTTGAAGGTAATAAAATCATCCGTGAACTTCCTGATTCCAGATTTAAAATTAAAGAAATATTTTCTACGGATCCGCAAAAATTAGACCGTATGGAAGCTCCGGTAACTCATATCTCTGAAAATGAGTTGAAAAAAATCAGTTTTCTGCAGAATCCAAAAGATTCTGTGGCGGTCTGTTATCTTAATCCGGAACAAAAAACGGAGGACAAAAATCTCCAGTTAGTTTTGGATGGAATTCAAGATCCCGGAAATATGGGAACGATTATCCGTCTTGCAGACTGGTTCGGTATCGAGCAGATTATCTGCAGTGAAGATACCGTAGATTTTTACAATCCTAAAGTTATTATGGCAAGTATGGGTTCTTTTACCAGAGTAAATATAGTTTATACTAACCTGCCTGAATATTTATCCGAAACAGGAAATATCAATATCGGAACCGATATGGACGGTGAAAATATCTATGCTTTCGAAAGACCTGAAAAAATGAATTTAATTTTAGGAAATGAAGGCAACGGAATGCGTCCGGAAACGGAAAAACTGCTTCATAAAAGTGTCATGATCCCGAGATTCGGAAAATCGCAGTCTACAGAAAGTCTTAATGTTTCAATGGCTGCAGGTATTATTCTGGGGCAGCTTTTTAGAATGGGAGAGTAAGTTTGAGTAATAGAGTTTTAGAGTGGGAGTGTTTGAGTTTTTTATAACCCTTTAAAAATCTCTGACTCTAAAACTCTAAAACCCGCAAACTTTAGATAAGCTGTTCCATGCTGGAAACACTTTTATTTTTCTGATAGGTTTCAAGTTTCTTTCGTACAAATCTTAAAGCGGCGGGAGCAAGATAAATCATGGCTGCGCCGATTAATTTCTTTTTCCAGTTTGAACTTTTAAAGTTTTTTCTGGCATAATTTCCGACAAGTGTGGTTACCGCAAGATTAATCATAATATCAGCAGCATCTCCTTTAAATGCGGAATTTGCAATTCCCATTGCTGTATTTTTATTGATTAAGGCTCCTTTAATTTCCGAAGTAATCTGTTTGGCGATAACATCTTTTCTAAGAACTACTTTTTCGTCACCATCCTCATCTACTTTTTCCTGCAGATACTGATCTGTTAAACCATTGGTAAAAGCACTCAGACTTTCCTTTGTATTTTTGAAGGTTAAGAGATCTTCCAGACCGTCTATTTCCTGCTTCAGCAGCTTTTTCTTTCTTCTCAGTTCCTCTAAGCTTTCATACTTTCTGCTCATAGTTTAATGATTTAAAAATTTAATTACCTGATCTGCCACATAATTTACGATTTTCTTTTTAAACATCACAATAAGGATCATGGTTAAAAGATAAAAAGCGGCAACAATAAGGAATCCGTAAGACTGATCGCCCAATGCTTTACCGATAAGAAAGGCAATTCCGAAGTTGAACAGAATGATGAAAAAACCAAAAGCGACCAGTAAAACCACAAAATAAGTGATCATTCCTGCCGAAAGAGAGGATTTTTCGGTGGCTTCAATTTTCAGGAGATCGATCCTTTTGGAAGCGTATTCTTTAATAGTTTCAATCATTGTTTTTCTTTAAAGTTACAAAAAAAGGAACTTTCGTTTATAAAGTTCCTTCTCATAATTTACCTAAAAAATAAACTATATTATTGTTTTAGATCATTCAGTTCAGATTCTACATTTTTTACTACGTCTGCAGTTTTAGAAACGATCTGATCTTTGTATTTATCATATCCGTCTTTCACAGTATTGGCAACGCTGTTTGCTGTTTCTTTAAAAGTAGAAGAAATATTGCTGTACTGGTCTTTTACTTTTTCGGAAACTTCACCGTATTTATTTTTAGCCTGATCTTTAAGATCTTCTGCTTTAGTTTTAATCTTCTTTCTGGTTTCTTTACCTTCTTCCGGAGCATAAAGCATTCCTAAGATAACACCCGCCGCAGCACCTGCAAGAAGTCCTGCCAAAATACCCGCTGTATTGTTTTTTTTAGACATTTTCGTTTTTTTTAATAGTTAATAATATTAGCTTTTTACTTATATTGAAATGTACAATTAACATACCAAAGGAGAAAGACTTCTATTAAAAAATGTTAAATCTTTCTGATGTGAGATAAAATCTCATCAATGGTTTCTTTCTTAGAAATCGTTGTATTGTCAATAATAATAGCATCTTCTGCCTGCTTTAGTGGGGCAATTTCCCGCTCGCTGTCTATTCTGTCGCGTTCTATAAGATTTTCTTTCACCTGTTGTTCATTCGCCTCGATTCCTAAAGAAAGCAGTTCCAGATAACGCCTTCTGGTTCTTTCATCAATACTTGCGGTAAGAAAAAATTTATAGTCTGCATTTGGCAGAACTACTGTCCCGATGTCACGTCCGTCCATAATAATGCCTCCTTTTTCTGCCAGATTGCGCTGAGACTGCAGGAGAAAATCTCTCACTTCTTTCTGTTTGGCAACGAAACTTACATTCTCCGAAACTTCGGTAGTCCGTATCGCTTTTGAAATATCAATATGATTAAGGAAAAGAACCAGTTCTCCATCAATATTTTTAAATTCTAGTTCCACCTGATCCAGAGAAGAGAATAATTTCTCAAGATCAATGGTTCCGCTGTCATTTAAACAATTCTGAAGAGCAAACCATGTTACTCCTCTGTAAAGCGCACCTGTATCGAGATGAATAAGTCCCAGCTTTGCAGCAATGACTTTAGAAATTGAACTTTTTCCGGTAGATGAGTAGCCGTCGATAGCTATTACAGGTTTTTTCATTCTGCAAATTTCAAGATTTTTTCTTAAAAATCAAGAAACCTCAGAGTTTTTCTTGAGGTTTCTGATATTTATTTTGTTTTGAAAATGATTAACAATTAGTATCCTGCGTGACTTGTAAGATCGATAGAAACTCCTATCTGGTTGACATTCGCAGAATTATGATACCTTACATGTGCGTAATCTACACGGAATCTGGCAATTTTAATCCCGAATCCTGCCGAAAGTCCTGAGAAATTTCTCTGATCTGCAACGGCTAGTTCATTCCCTCTCTTTACATTATATCCTAGTCTGATGTTGAATCCTTTTTCCGGAAACAATTCTGCCCCGATAGAGAAGTGATCGGCGATTTTTCTGCCTGTATTTACTTCCTGTCCGTTAACGTTATACTGGGAAGAAATATTAAATTCCTGTAAATCATGCGCCGTAATGGTAACCGCCAAAGGAATTACTTTTAAAATTCTTGTATATCCCAAATCTACACGGAATGGCAGGTTTTCCCTTGTTCCGTTGAAAGAATTGAACTGATAACCGAAATTTCTGAAAACAACAGATGCTGTTTCCTTATTTTTTTTGTTGTGGTAGGTAATTCCTGCATTTCCTGAAATGGCAGAAGAAGTATAGGTGTCAATTTTAGAAGTAATGAAATTCAATCCACCTCCAATCGTCCAGTCTTCTTCAAACTGATAGGCATATCCTGCTCCGATGGCAACATCCGAAGCATTGAAAGTTCCGTTCTCGAAACCGCTGTCGTCTGTTCGTGGAATATCCCCATAGCTCATATATCTCGCATTGATGGTCGCCATGTGGCCGTTATCAAAGTCTTTTGCATAAGCTATTGTTCCGTATTTGGAATCTGCAAGGTAAGCCGTTGCGTTTACAGACAGTTGGTTGTCGGAATCTTTATTCAGTAATGAGGGGTTTGCAATAGCAAAGGAAACATCACGATCTCTCACAGAAATTGCATCTCCTCCCAAAGCAGCCTGTCTCGCTGAAACAGGAATATTTAAGAATGGATAAACGTTTGTTCCTGTTTGTGCATAAGAAACAATTCCTGACAGAAATAATGAAAAAATAACAATTTTCTTCAACTCAGTTTATTAGTAATGCAAAAATAATCCTTTTTCGTACTTTTCAAAATATTTCTCACATTATTTATATTTAAATATTTAAGTTTTGTGAAAATTGAAGACTTATTGAAGGGATCAGGTAAGTTCCAAGGTATTACAAACCGCTTCCGGGATAAGATTTAAAAATTTAATGCAGAAGTAAAAATCAACCCCATTAATGATTATATTTGCAAAGTCAAATTTTTAGACATATAAATCTAACGAAAAAAAGTTATTTACATACAATGAAATATAAAAGAATCCTTCTGAAACTGAGTGGTGAAGCCTTAATGGGAAACAGACAATATGGTATTGATAATGAAAGGCTACAGGAATATGCTGCAGAAATTAAGAAAGTGGTAGAAAAAGGCTGTGAAGTTGCCATCGTAATCGGAGGAGGAAATATTTTCCGCGGTGTAGCAGGAGCTGCAAAAGGAATGGACAGAGTACAGGGAGATTATATGGGAATGCTTGCTACGGTAATCAACGGGATGGCTTTGCAGGGTGCTCTGGAAGATGCGGGAATTAAAACAAGACTGCAATCTGCCATCGAAATGGATAAAGTGGCAGAACCATTCATCAAAAGAAGAGCGGTAAGACATCTTGAAAAGGGGAGAGTAGTGATCTTCGGAGCCGGAACCGGAAACCCGTATTTTACAACAGATACTGCTGCAACGTTAAGAGCGATCGAAATTGGTGCAGATGTTATTCTGAAAGGAACAAGAGTAGACGGAATCTACGACAGCGATCCTGAAAAAAATGCAGACGCGGTAAAATATAATTCACTATCTTTCGACGAAGTTTATGCGAAGAATCTGAAGGTAATGGATATGACGGCATTTACTTTAAGCCACGAAAACAAACTGCCGATTATTGTTTTTGATATGAACAAAGACGGAAATCTGGAGAAAATTGTTGACGGCGAAAATGTGGGTACTTTAGTTGATTTGTAATAGTAAGTTCAGGGTTTTGAGTTTAAAGTTTTAAAGATTACTCATTACCAATTATTTATTACTTATCATTAACATATGTGTAACTTATCAAATTTTTATTATATAATGGAAGAATTAGATCTTATAGTAGAGTCTGTACAGCAGGACATGGAAGCAGCTATTAAGCACCTGGATCATGCATTTCAGAGAATCAGAGCGGGACGTGCGTCTACAACAATGGTTCAGGATGTTATGGTGGAATATTACGGAGCATTAACTCCAATTAATCAGGTTGCCAATGTTTCTATTCCCGATGCAATGACGATTTCTATTCAACCTTGGGACGCAAAAGCCATTAATGATATTGAAAAAGCAATCATCAATTCCAATTTAGGTTTTGCCCCTTCTAATAACGGGATCAACATTATCCTTAATGTACCGCCTTTAACGGAAGAAAGAAGACGTGAACTGGCAAAACAGGCTAAGTCTGAAACAGAAGACACGAAAGTAGTTGTAAGAAACGCAAGACAAAACGGTCTGAAAGAGCTTAAAAGACTGGAAGGAGTTTCTGAAGACATCATTAAAGGTATTGAAGCAGATATTCAGACGCTTACCGACAAATATGTAAAAGCTTGCGATGAGCATCTTAAAGTAAAAGAAGCTGAAATTATGAAAGTATAATTTTCGGCTCCTGAAAATATAAAAAGCGGTTTCATTTTTGAAGCCGCTTTTGTTTTGGGTACAGTTTAAAAACAATTGATTTCTCCTTTTCTGTCTTTATTTTTAAGGATTAAATTATAATTTTTCATCAGCTCAGCAATATTGCATTTTGTCTCTTTATTCCAAACCGAATCAGAATTTTTATTATTGCCTTTTGAACGGATCGTATAATTTTTTTCGAGACACTGAATGGCTTTATCGTTTAAAACGTAGATTCTTTTTTCATTGATATCATCTTTTGTTTCTGGTTTTTCCGGCGTTCCTCCTTCATCAAAATTCCATGCTGTTTCCTCTTTAAAGATGAAAAATACTTTGTTGTTTTTTACATAATATTTTGTGGATGAAGAGAAGTGACTGTGTTCTGCATAAAAATCTTTAACCATTCTGAGATCTTTATTCTCATAATATAAAATTACTTCACCTTCCTTTTCGTTGCAGTTATAAGTGAATTTCGTTGAGTCCAGCTGTTTTGCAGACAAAAGATTATTTACGGCTGCATATTCTTTTTTTATATCTTCAACGGAAGTAATGGAATCATTTGATTTTTCCGAAGATTTATTTATCGTTATATTATCAGTGCCTGAATTATTTTGAATGGTTTCTGCATTTTCTTTCTTACAGGAAACAATGGCAAGAAAACTTAAAGTCAAAAGAAGTATTTTCATAAAAATGATTTTGTTTACTCGTACTGCAAAAAATATGCGCAAAACTTAATCACTGTTACCATCGCAAAGGTGGAAAATATTCGTTAAATACTGTCCTGTTTTAAAAGCGCAAAGATTTTATCTAAAATAAAATTAAGCATCATCCTTATTGAAAATTTTTGATTTTCTTGCAGTTTATAGATTTGAAACTAATAAAGATTTACGTCTTCGTTTTCCGACAGGAATATTTTTATTAAAAAACTCACAAATAAAAACAGCAGCTCCAAACTGAAACTGCTGTTTAAAAAATATTTTAATTGATTATTTACAATTTTCGTTATAATCGTAGATCACTTCATTCACGATCGAAAGATTATCAGCCATTGCATTGTCGATTTCATTTCGGATGAATTTTCCTAAACCTGATCTCTTTTTGGTATCATTTTTCAAAGAACCGTATTCTCCTTTTGTTATTTTAGCTTTTACAACAGGACAGTCTGCGGTAATAATCTTTGCTTTTGCAACATTCAGTTCCTCCGGTTTTCCGCCTTTTTTAGAATAAACATAAGCCGGATTTTCTCTCATTCTTTTGTTTTCCTCGTCTGCAACAGCGATTTGTCCGCCTGCTGAGAAAGTAGTTGGGAAACCATACACTTTGTATACTTTAATTTTTCCGTCTGCCACAACTTCTGCAAACTGATTGCTTTTTGTCAGGTTGTTGAAAGCTTTCAGACCACCGCTTAAACCTCCATTTTGCGTATTGTACGCTTCTTTCGTGTTGGTGTATTTTATGGTCTCGAAAACTCTTTCCGTATTGTTATCGATCGCCATATAACCTTTAAGATCATCTACATCATACGTTTTGAATTTTTGCTTTTTCTTTGAATTGTCAACGTCCGAAGTCGCAATGAATTTCACTTTTTTCTGATTTGTCCACGGATTCATTTCATCTCCGGCAAGTCTTACGATACCTTCGATCTTTTTTCCGCTTTTATCAATAATGTAACCCGGCTTTTCCCCGATTCTCATTTCATATTCCGTATTGTCTTCCTGCGCATACGCATTGAAAGAAACAATACTGAATAAGCCAATCAATAATAATTTTCTCATATAGAATTGTTATAATTTTTGACAAAGATAATTTTTTACAGCTAAAATGAAATTGAAATTCGTTTTTTAACATACCACAAAAAAAATCCGGAGAAATTCCGGATCTTTTATATTTACAGGTTTTAATCTATTATTGATACCTTTTGTGTTCTGTATTCTTTACAAAAAGTTTAAGAACAGGTTTGAAAGCTGCTTTGTATTTCTCTGCATCAAACAGTTGAGAATCCGTAAGAGCTTTGTACGTCATCCATACTCCAAAAGGAAACAGAACCAGATTTGGAACCCATGCTGCAAGATAAGGATTGATCTTTCCGGACCACGCCATGTTTTCAAAGCCTACATTAATCACGTAGAAAATAATGAAAATAACAATCGCAATCACTACAGGAAGTCCCATTCCTCCTTTTCTGATGATAGAACCTAAACTTGCGCCGATCAGAAAGAAAATGATGCAGGTAAAAGAATAGGTTACAATTCTCTGCTGATAAATCACGACTTTGCTGTAGTATTTTACTCCGGGATCAATCTCGTTATTTTTTCCTTCAAGCGTACTTTTAAGATTATCGAGACGGTTATAAGCATTATCGATGATCTCCAGTTTTTTATTTCCTTTCACCGTATCAAGCTTAATGCTCTGTTTCGGTTTTGCCTTTGCACTGTTCTGTTTGGTGTCCATATAACTTACCACAGAATTGGTCTGTCCCAAAACGTCGTTGCTTACGTTAGTGAAGAATCTCTGATTGTCTTTCTTCGTTTTATCAATCGTTGTATTCAGTTCATTGAAGGTCTGAAAACGGTAATCGTCTGTAATTTTTTCCTCTTCAATGGCTTTGTTAATAATCTCACTTACGTCGAAGTGGAGCGTTAACGTATCAAATTTAATTACCTGATCGGGCTGTTTTAAACGGACATTTTCTCCTTTTCCGGCAAAATTATCTTCATAAACAAATCCGTTGAACAATTTAAGTTTTAAATAATTTGTATTTTCTGCCGGAGCAAAAACGCCTTTCTGGGCAATTACGGTCTGCTGATTTTCATAGGAACTTGCTTTCTTATGAACAAAAACACCTTCTATATTTTCATCATTTTTACCATAAATTTTATCGAATTTCACCATGTTTCCCGGAATCTGATCGATAAACTGTCCCGGTGTGAAATTCAGGGCAGGTTTGGTCTGTGCAATATTAAAAAGCATATTTTTCGCCTTCCTCTGAAAATCCGGAATGATATTGTTGGAGAAAAAATACAGCATAATGGAAAGTACAACCGTTACTCCCAAAAGTGGCATCATTACTCTGGTGAGCGAAATTCCCGCCGCTTTCATGGCGGCAAGTTCATACCGTTCCCCGAATTCCCCGAAAGACATAATGCTCGCAAGAAGAATCGTGAGTGGTAAAACCATACTGATTACACTTACCCCGAGGTAAAAAAGAAGTTTCATGATTTGCCAGTAGCTCAGTCCTTTTCCCATAAACTGACCTAGCTGAATCCAGATAATGTTCACAATAAAGATGAAAAACAATACGCTGAATATAAAGAAAAACGGTCCGAAGAAGGTTTTTATAATATATCGGTCTAGTATTTTTAACATTCGCCAAAATTAAACAAAAAGCCACAAAGTTTTCTTTGCAGCTCTTATATTTTATGAAATTTTTATAATAAGTTTGTTTAAACTAATTTTAAATGTAACCGCAAAAGAGACAAAAGACTTTGTTGAGTTTATTTAAAGTATTTCAAAAGTCTGCAAAGAGAAAAATCTTTGATTTTTTTAACTTATGTGCTCTTTTTACATTTAAGTATTAAACTTAATAACTAAAGTATTATAATCTTTTGCATCTTTTGCGGTAAAAAAGTTTAGACAAGTTTAATTAAAAGCAAATCCGCTTATCTGCTGATTATTTTTAAAGTTCTGTGATCAGGTAATTTTTGTATTTGTTTTTATCAAACGTAAACATTCCCGGATCCAGTGTTTGGTTTTCCTTGTATTCTTTAATCGCAATTACGGCAAGGTCTTTATTGTTTCCGTGCTGTTCCAGTTTTACCATCTGTTTTTTAGCAGAATCTACAAAAAGATACACATATTTAATTCCGTTGGATTTTACCGGAGTTAATTTAATGAAATCCGCATTTACGCCATCTACATTTTTCTTTCCTCCGTACGTTACATTATAATCTTTTCTGTAAGTAGAAAGATAGTTGATAGGGGAGAACATAGAGCTGCTTCCGTTGGGTTTCGCTACCGTAACCTCCATATCTTCTGTATTGATGTTATAGATTTTGCTTCCGTCGAAGATCTGCTCCGTTTCCATGATCTTCAGTTTGTATTTATCTCCCGCAGCGTAATAAATTCCGGGTTCCGATTTATCTACTTTTCCGTTGGTTCCGCTTCCGAACGAAAATTTGAAGTACGAATTTTTCTTAGAGTTATAATTAGCTGTAATATCATCAAGGATTTTTTTTGCCTTTGCATCAATCTTCTGTGCATTCGTAAATCCGACCGCTCCAACTACCAAACTGCTTACTATAACTTTTGAAATAATATTTTTCATTTTTATTAAATTCTTTAATCTTTAGACTTTCTTTAATGTTAAAAGTTAAACTGAAATTTCTCTTTAACTGCGCAGATCTTCCAAAAACTGTTCCAAAGAATGAAGGTCACTGATGAGAACCTCTCTTGCTTTTGCCCCGTTAAATCCGCCGACAATTCCGCTGGCTTCCAGCTGATCCATAATTCTTCCCGCTCTGTTGTAGCCCAGTTTCAGTTGTCTCTGAAGCATGGAAGTAGAACCTTGCTGAGTAGAAACAATAATTCTCGCTGCATCTTCGAACAAAGCATCTTTTTCATTCGGATCGAAAGCTCCCACTGTACTGGTAGAATCTTCAGAAACGTATTCCGGAAGGATAAATGCGGAAGCGTATCCTTTTTGTTCCCCGATAAATTCTGCAAGTCTTTCCACTTCCGGAGTATCTACAAAAGCACACTGAAGCCTTAAAATTTCATTTCCGTTAAAATAAAGCATATCTCCTTTCCCAATTAACTGATCTGCTCCCGGAGAATCCAGAATCGTTCTGGAATCCACACTGGAAATTACCCTGAACGCTGCTCTTGCAGGGAAGTTCGCTTTAATCATACCTGTAATTACATTTACGGAAGGTCTTTGTGTAGCAACAATTAAGTGGATTCCCACCGCTCTTGCCAACTGAGCCAATCTGGCAATCGGTAATTCAACTTCTTTTCCGGCAGTCATAATTAAATCTGCAAATTCGTCAACCACCAAAACAATGTACGGTAAGTAACGGTGACCGTTTTCCGGATTCAGTTTTCTTTCCGCAAATTTTTTATTGTATTCCTTTAAATTTTTGCAGAACGCATTTTTAAGCAGATCATATCTCGTATCCATTTCAATACAGAGAGAATTTAGCGTGTTGATTACTTTATTCGTGTCTGTAATGATCGCTTCTTCTGCATCCGGAAGTTTAGCAAGATAATGTCTTTCGATTTTTGAATACAATGAAAGTTCCACTTTTTTAGGATCTACCATTACAAATTTCAGTTCGCTCGGATGTTTTTTATACAGGAGGGAAGTAAGAATCGCGTTAATCCCGACCGATTTACCCTGTCCTGTTGCTCCCGCCATCAATAAGTGAGGCATTTTGGATAAATCTGCCATGAAAATTTCGTTTGAAATAGTCTTTCCGAAAACCACAGGAAGATCCATGTCTGTATTCTGGAATTTCTGCGAAGCAATCACTGAACGCATGGAAACCATCGTTGGATTTTTTCTCGGAACTTCAATCCCGATGGTTCCTTTTCCGGGCATCGGTGCAATGATACGGATTCCTAAAGCAGAAAGATTCAGGGCGATATCATCCTGAAGTTTTTTAATCGCTGCTACACGAATTCCCGCTTCCGGTACAATTTCATACAAGGTTACAGTCGGTCCTATCGTTGCTTTAATTTCGGCAATTCCTACGTTAAAGTTTTTCAGTAATCCGACAATTTTATTTTTGTTTTCTTCTAATTCGTCTTTGTTGATCGAAATTTCTTCGTTTCCGTAATCTTTCAGCAATTCAACAGGCGGCATCTGGAATTTGGCAAGATCCAGTTTATGATCGTACAATCCATGTTTATCTACCAATTCCTGAGACTGTCTTTCGGAATCATCAAGAATATCGATAACCGGAGCTACTTCTACATTAAATTTGATATTTTCCTGAGGTGCAGCCGCAGTAACTGTGCTTACCGGAATAGAAGGCGTCATATCAAAAGCCTGTTCCGGACTCGAAGTCGGAACTTTAGGTCTGGAGTCAAGATTTAAATTAATGGAATTTGAAAAATCATTTTTAGGCTCCTCATCAAAAGAAGTTTTATTCGGCGTTACAATCGGATCCAGATTGCTGGATACCGGAACTTCCGGAAAACCTTTCGGAACTTTTACAGGTTCTGGCTCCATTATTTTGGGAGCCGGTTTTTCTACAACTTCCGTTACTTTTATTTTGGGTTGCTCTTCTTCCTGTTCTGCCGTTTCAATTTCCTCAATAAGTTCTTCATCGGCTTCAAAATTTTCATCAGAATTCGGCATCATCGATCTTACTTTTCCGATGGTGTTTTCGTTGATGTCATTTAATTTAGACTTAATTGAACTGGGACGAAGATTAAACTCTAAAATAAAATACAAAGCAATGCTTGCAATTAAAACCAGCCAAAGACCATAAGAACCAATAATTGTATTCAGAGATTCCATGATCTGATATCCGTAAACTCCGCTTAAAACACCCTGTCCTTTAGTAATTGCTCCAAACAGAATCGGAAGCCAGCAAATGAAAAACAGGGAATGACCTACCGTTTTCCAAGGTTTGAACATTTTCTTTTTCAGAATAACGGTTCCGAAAACCATAAATAAAAAGGCAATGATGAATGAAGCTACCCCAATACTTTCGAAAATAAAAATATTTCCGAGCCAGTCGCCCAGCTTTCCGAAAAGATTGGAAGATTTTATTGTTTTATCGAGCATCGTTCCAGCCTGGCTCTGATCTGCCTTCCAGTTCATAAGGTAAGAAATGAACGAAAAAGTAAGCACTACAGAAAAAAGGATGAAAGTAAGCCCGAAAAATACTCTTGGCTTAGATAAAAATTTGCCTTTATCAGGCGATTCAGTCGGTTTGTTTTGTGTGTTTTTATTCATAATGTCAATTGGCAAATTTAATGTTTTTCTTACATTAAACGGATGCGCATAAGCTTAAAAAAATAACTAATTTTTCCCTTATTTTAAAAGAAATTTAGATTGATTTGGTTTTAATGATTAAAAATATTTAAAATAAAATGAACTGGAAAAAAATAATTCATCATTTTTTGTTGTTTTGAAAATTTGAATCAAATAAAAATTATGAATGCTGAATAAATAGAGCTTGTCAATCAATAGTATAGCTTTTATAAATTCAATTCTGACGTTTTTACCATTTTGAATTTTCCTCAAAGGAAATTTGCTTATTAAGAATCAATAAAAATAAGATTAAAAGCGGTCTCAACTGATAAATGACAGTTTTTTTTGGAGTCTTTGTGGTTTATCATCCTTATTTTTGCATGTCAAGTATATAAATCATGAAGAAGCTGCAAGATATTCTTATCTCGACCAGGACAATGGCTGTATTGTTACTGGTGTATGCATTTGCGATGGCTTATGCAACGTTCTTGGAAAACGACTACGGTACTCCTACAGCAAAAGCGTTAATTTACGAAGCGAAATGGTTCGAACTTATCATGTTCCTGCTCATTCTCAACTTCATCGGAAATATCGGAAGATACAGACTGTGGAAGAGAGAAAAATGGCCGGTTCTGGTGTTTCACCTTGCTTTTGTACTGATCTTCATCGGTGGTGCAATCACAAGATACATCAGTTTTGAAGGAACAATGAACATTCGTGAAGGGGAAACATCCAATGAAATCGTAACGGATAAAAACTTCCTGAAAGTGCAGATTGAAGAGAAAGGCGATGTTCTTAACTATAAAGACATTCCTTACTTAATGTCTCCTTTACACAAAGATCTGGAAGCAACCTACGATTTCCACGGAAAGCAGGTGAAAGTAGTTGCCAAAGAATATGTTCAGCGAAAAAAAGACAGTCTTCTGGCTGATCAGAATGGGGCAGAATATCTTCATTTGGTTTCCACAGGACAAACCGGAAGACAGAATATTTTCATCAAGCCGGGCGAAACAAAATCAATCAACGGAACTTTGGTAACGTTCAACAGAGCTATTGAAGGAGCCGTTGAATTTAAAAACGAAGGGGGAAAACTGTTCATCAAAACTCCTGTGGATGCAAGTTATATGACGATGGCAACTCAGGCAACGGGAACAACGGTGAAAGATGAATTCCAGCCTTTGGCTTTGAGAAGTCTATATTCTATCAACGAATTAAAATTAGTTGTTCCGGAAGGTCTTAAAAAAGGAAAACTGTTGGCGATTGAAGGCGACAGAAAGAAAGATCAGAATGTTCCGGATATGTTAACGGTAGAACTTCAGGGTCCTAAAACAAAGCAACTGGTAGATCTTTCGGTTGAAAAAGGAAATCCGAATGCTTACAAACAGGTAACAATGGACGGACTGAACATCATGATTGGTTTTGGTCCTAAAATTTACAATACGCCTTTCTCGCTGAAACTGGATGATTTCATCATGGAAACTTATCCGGGAAGTTCTTCTCCGAGTGCGTACGAAAGTCACATTAAAATTGTTGATGAAGGAAAACAGACTCCTTTTAAAATCTATATGAACCACGTTCTGAATCATAAAGGCTACCGTTTCTTCCAGTCGAGTTTCGATCCGGACAGAATGGGAACCGTTCTTTCCGTAAACCACGATTATTGGGGAACTTTGATTTCCTATATCGGGTATACATTCTTATTCGGGGGAATGTTCTTTATGTTCTTCTGGAAAGGAACCCACTTCTGGAAATTAAACAAAATGCTGAAAGATGTTAACAAAAAGAAAGCAGCAGCCGTAATTTTATTATTGTTGAGTTTCGGCTTAAATGCTCAGAAAATTGAGACACATGGCACAACCGACGGAAGCAGGGAACACATCCATGTGGAAGGTGATAATCACAGTCACGCTCAGGGTTCAGAAACTCTAAAACCACAGGGAGCGCAGCCGTTTACAAAAATGAAAGTGGTTTCTGCCGATGAAATTATTGCAAGAAATAAAATCAGTGCAGAACATGCCGATAAATTCGGATATCTTTTGGTGCAGAATTTTGAAGGAAGAATCGTTCCGATCAATACGGAAGCTCTTGACGTGTTGAGAAAGCTCTATAAAAAAGACGAGTTTAAAGGAACAGACGGAAAATCTTTAACAGCAAACCAGTGGTTTTTATCAGTGAATATCGATACGCCAAGCTGGACGATGGTTCCGATGATTAAAGTGGGAACAAAAGGCGGAGACGAATTGAAAAATAAAACCAAAGCAGACGAAGACGGATATACTTCTTTAATGAACCTTTTCCCTGCCGATGCGAACGGAAATTTAAGATATATCCTTGAAAGCGATTACAACACTGCGTTCCGTAAAAAACCGGCTGAACAAACCAATTATGATAAAGAAGTGATTGCGGTAAACGAAAGAGTTCAGATCTTCAACGAATTTTTCAGTGGTCAGTTTATGAGAATTGTTCCGGTAAAGAATGACGCCAATCACACATGGCATTCATGGCTGGATCAGAAAATGGAACCGGATATGGAATCTCAGCAGGTTATGGGGCCATACTTTGCAGAAGTTTTGCAGGCTCAGCAATCAGGAAATTGGGCAAAAGCAGATGCGCAACTGGCGAAACTTTCAGAATATCAGCAAAAATGGGGGAAAGCTGTTGTTCCTGCAAAATCTAAAGTTGATCTTGAGGTGTTTATGAATAAAGTGAACATCAACTTCAAATTATTGATCTTCTACACATTAATCGGAGGATTGCTATTAATCTTAGGTTTTGTTGAATTATTTAAGTCTAAAAAAGTTTTAAACAAAGCAATTAAAGTTATCATTGTTTTAGGAATTGTAGGATATCTTTTCCATTTCCTTGGTTTAGTGGCAAGATGGTATATTTCCGGTCACGCTCCGTGGAGTAACGGGTATGAAGCCATTATTTTCATTTCTTGGGTAGGAATTACAGCAGGTTTATTACTTTACAGAAATTCCAATGCCTTAATTCCTGCAGCCGGATTTATGGTAGCTGTTATTATGATGGGATTTGCTCACGGAGGTTCGGCGCTTGATCCGCAGATTACGCCGTTGGTTCCTGTATTGAAATCCTATTGGCTGATTGTTCACGTTGCGATTATTACGTCAAGTTACGGGTTCTTTGCACTGTCGATGATCATTGCAGTAATCAGTTTGGTATTTTATATCATTTCCAATAAAGAAACCTATAAATTACATCACGATACAACGTTGAAAGAACTGGTAATCGTTTCTGAAATGTCTTTAACCATAGGTCTGTTTGCATTAACCGTAGGAAACTTCTTAGGAGGAATCTGGGCAAACGAATCCTGGGGAAGATACTGGAGCTGGGATCCGAAGGAAACATGGGCATTCATTTCCATTATGGTATATGCATTTGTTCTTCACATGAGACTGGTTCCGGGATTAAGAAGCAGATGGGCATTCCACGTTGCGACGATGTTTGCATTCTGCTCGATGGTCATGACGTATTTCGGAGTAAATTACTACCTGAGCGGACTTCACTCTTACGCAGCGGGAGATCCGGTTCCGGTTCCGGCTTGGGTTTACATCGGACTCGCAACAATGGCACTTTTATCAGCCGCATCTTATTACAAGTTCAGAATTTTAAATAAAAAATAAATTTAAGATAATGATTATCCGTAATTTGACATAACTAAAAAACCTTTGAGTTCTTTGCTAAGTGAATAGTTTATGCTGAGCTTGTCGAAGTAGCGTTGTGAACTTAAAAACAGTTAGTATATAAAAAGAATCTTGGCGATCCTTTGCGTTAAAAAGCAGTATTACTAATAACGGATAATCAATAAAATATCATACATACAATCCCTGAAATTAATTTTTCAGGGATTTTTTTTGCTTAGAATTGAACCGACAAGTCAAAATAAATTTTAAAATAAAAGATTTTTCATGTGAAAAAAGTTATACCTTTATGATATCAAAATAATATCAAATTAAAATTTAATATCATGGAAAAAATCTTAAAACCAATGTCGGGATACCTTACTTTGGTCATTTGTCTTGGATTGTTTGCCGTTTCCGTTTATTTATTTGCAATCGGTGTCGATAACAGTGTTACGCTTGTCGTTTTATCATTATTGTCATTTATTCTGTTTTGCTTTTTTATGAAAGGATTAATGATTATTCAGCCGAATCATTCCAGAGTGCTGAACTTTTTCGGAAAATATGTTGGAACCGTAAAAGACAACGGCCTGTTTTTTATCAATCCTTTATATTCCTCACAGAAAATCAGTCTCCGTTCTGAAAATCTTCAGGGACAAACTCTGAAAGTAAATGACAAGATGGGAAACCCTATAGAAATTGCGGTAGTAATTGTCTGGAAAGTGGGAGATACCTACAAAGCCGCTTTTGATGTGGAAAGGTATTCAGATTTTGTGAAAATGCAGAGTGAAGCCGCGGTACGTCATTTGGCGATGAGTTTTCCTTACGACAATTTAGAAGACGATCATGCGCCGATTACTTTAAGAGAAGGCGGTGAAAAGATCAATGCAATCTTAGAGCAGGAGCTTACCGAAAGACTTTCAAAAGCCGGAATTACCATTCAGGAAGCAAGAATTTCACATTTGGCTTACGCGTCAGAAATCGCAGGAGCAATGCTGCAGAGACAGCAGGCAACAGCAATTGTAGCAGCGAGAACAAAGATCGTGGAAGGAGCCGTAGGAATGGTAGATTTAGCCCTCAAAAAGCTTTCGGAAGAAAATATTGTAGAACTGGATGACGAAAGAAAAGCAGCCATGGTAAGCAATTTAATGGTGGTTCTTTGCGGTGAAAAAGCGGCACAACCCATTTTAAATGCCGGAACTTTGTATAATTGATAATTAAAATTTTCGCAATATTTGTCATTCCGTAGGAATCTAAGTTGTGTATTTAGAAGAATAGCATTAGAAACGTCAATTTGAGCAAAATGGAAGATTTATATTTAAAAGATTTTCACTCTACTGTGCTCTGTTCTGAATGGCTATATAACCTTACATCTTTGCTGAGTGAAACGCCTTGGCGAACATAAAAACATAAAGTAGTTCAGAAAAATCTTTGTGCACTTTGCGTTAAATACAAATTAAGCAAAAGAAAAATAGAAAAAATGAAATCAGAAAAAGCTCAGAATCCTTCCGAAAATAAAGGCAAAAAATCTTTTGTTTTAAGGATTGATGAGTCTACTTTCAAGCTTCTGGAAAAATGGGCAAATGATGAATTCCGGAGTGTAAACGGACAGATTGAGTATTTGCTGCATCAGAGCCTGATTAATTCAGGAAGGAAAAAGAAAGAATAAAATATGGTCATTCCGAATGACCTTGAATCCAAAACAAAAGCTGAGAAATTTCTCAGCTTTTTGTATCTATATATCAATCAATTAATCAAAAATTCCGGTAATATAATCGGAGATCACCGTCCAGAAATTCTTTCCCAGAAAATAGATCAGCGTAGAGGTAATGATTCCTTTGACGGTAAAAAATATAATTCCGCCGATCCCGAATTTCTTTACCAGACTTTTCCATCTGGAGGATTTTTTTTCCTCTGTGGCAGGTTCGTTATTAATCTTATTATTTTCCATTCCTGAAATAAAATGATTCCTATACAAAGATAACTATGTTTATAATTAGTCCAAATAAAAAATTGTTAAAAAATTAAAATTTTGGGATTCGCATAATATTTCTATCTTTAGAGGAAACGAAAAGTAAAATTTTTATGTCTAAAAAAGTAAAGGATTTTGGGATCGAAAAAACACTCAAAAATCTAGGAATTAAGGATGAAAATAAGGGAACTTCAGTAGGCGGAAAATACTTTGCATCAGGGAAAACCATCGAAAGTTACTCTCCTGTGGACGGAAATCTGATTGCTAAAGTGAAGACTTCCGGAGAATCTGATTATGACAAGGTAATTGAGACGGCTGAAAAAGCTTTTAAAGAATTCAGACTGATTCCGGCTCCTAAAAGAGGGGAAATTGTAAGACAGTTAGGTCAGAAATTAAGACAGTACAAAGACGATTTGGGGAAACTGGTTTCCTATGAAATGGGAAAATCCCTGCAGGAAGGTCTTGGAGAAGTTCAGGAAATGATTGATATCTGCGATTTTGCAGTAGGAGTTTCAAGACAGCTTCACGGGTACACAATGCACTCGGAAAGACCGGGGCACAGAATGTACGAGCAGTATCATCCATTGGGAATCGTGGGAATCATCACCGCATTCAACTTTCCGGTAGCGGTTTGGGCATGGAACACAGCTTTGGCATGGATCTGCGGTAACGTTACGATCTGGAAACCGTCAGAAAAAACACCGCTTTGCGCGATTGCCTGCCAAAACATCATGAACGAAGTGTTAAAGGAAAATAATCTTTCCGAAGGTATTTCCAGCGTATTGGTTGCAGATCATGAAATCGGACAGAAATTAGTAGATGACAAGAGAGTCGCCTTAGTTTCTTTCACCGGTTCTACAAGAGTGGGACGAATAGTTTCAGCGAATGTTGCGCAAAGATTCGGAAAATCAATCCTTGAATTAGGCGGAAACAACGCCATCATTATTTCTAAAGATGCAGATATTGATATGTCGATTATCGGAGCAGTTTTCGGAGCTGTAGGAACAGCAGGACAGAGATGTACTTCCACAAGAAGACTGATTATTCATGAAAGTGTGTATGATGAAGTGAAAAACAGACTGGTAAAAGCGTACGGACAATTGAAAATCGGAAATCCTCTGGATGAAACGAATCATGTGGGACCGCTTATCGATACCGATGCGGTAAATATGTATCAGGAAGCCATCAAAAAAGGTAAAAAAGAAGGCGCAAAATTCATCGTGGAAGGTGAAGTCCTTAAAGGAAAAGGATACGAATCGGGTTGCTACGTAAAACCATGTATCGCTGAAGTAAAGAATTCTTACGAAATCGTTCAGCACGAAACTTTTGCACCTATTTTATATTTAATTAAATACAAAACTTTAGAAGAAGCAATTGCTATTCAGAATGATGTTCCTCAAGGATTGTCATCTGCAATCATGACGCAGAATTTAAGAGAAGCAGAATTATTCCTTTCTCATGCAGGTTCAGACTGTGGAATTGCCAACGTAAACATCGGAACTTCAGGTGCAGAAATCGGCGGAGCTTTCGGTGGAGAAAAAGAAACCGGAGGCGGAAGAGAGTCCGGATCGGATGTTTGGAAGTACTATATGAGAAGACAGACCAACACGATTAATTATACTACAAACTTACCTCTAGCACAAGGAATTAAGTTTGACCTTTAAAAACTAACATCATGAGTTTAAAAATTTGGAAACAGATTTTTAAGTCTCAAATTATTATTAAATTTTAAATCACCCCTAAGATTTTTATTTAAAAAATGGAACAGACAATTGAAATAAAAGCAAATAAAGTAAAAGAAACCGTTGGCAGACACGTTTTGGCAGATGGTTTCGATTTCGTGATGGATATTGAAAAATCCCACGGTTCATGGCTGTATGATAAACTTACAGACAGAGAATATTTAGATATGTTTTCTATGTTTGCTTCGGCATCCATCGGTTACAATCATCCCTATATTGTTGAAAAATCGGCATGGCTGGGAAAAATGGCAGTCAACAAACCCACTTTGGCAGATGTGTATTCTGAGGAATATGCACATTTCTTAGAAGTTTTTGAAAGAGTGGTAATTCCTGAAGAATTGCAGTATGCTTTCTTTATCGAAGGCGGAACTTTAGGAGTAGAAAATGCCCTGAAAGCGTGTTTCGACTGGAAAACGCGTAAAAATTTCGAAAAAGGTCTTGATCTGGAAGCGGGAATCTGCATCCATTTCAGACAGGCGTTCCACGGAAGAAGCGGGTATACTTTAAGTTTAACCAACACTTCAGATCCGAGAAAATATCAGTATTTCCCGATGTTCGACTGGCCAAGAATCCTAAATCCTAAACTTACTTTCCCGATCACGGAAGAGAATTTGGAAGAAACCATTAAAAACGAAAGACTGGCTTTATTAAATATCGAAGAAGCAATTTTAATGAATCCGGATAAAGTGGCATGTATCATCATCGAGCCGATTCAGGCTGAAGGAGGAGACAACCATTTCAGAGACGAATTTTTATTGGGACTGAGAAAAATCTGCGATCAGCATGATATTTTATTAATTTTTGATGAAGTTCAGACCGGTATCGGAATTACAGGTAAAATGTGGGCATTTGAACATTTTACAGCGAAACCGGATATGATTTCTTTCGGTAAAAAAGCGCAGGTTTGCGGAGTTTTAGCCAATAAAGAAAAATTTGATGAAGTTCCGAACAATGTTTTCAGAGAAAGCTCAAGAATCAATTCCACTTTCGGAGGAAATTTTATTGATATGCTTCGTTTCCAGTTGGTAATGGAAGTTATTGAAAAAGAAAATCTTGTAGAAAATGCGAGAGTTGTAGGAGAATATTTGCTGAACGGATTAATCGGTCTTGCTGAAAAATATCCTGAAAAGTTATCCAATGCAAGAGGAAGAGGATTGATGTGTGCCATTGATCTTCCGACTTCTGAGCAGAGAAATGCATTAAGAGACGAGCTTTGGAACGACGGAATGATCATCCTTTCATGTGGAGATCAGTCACTTCGCTTCAGACCGCATCTGAACGTTACTAAAGAAGAAATTCAGATCGCTTTAGATAAAATCGAAAATAATATTAATAAAATTTAAAAGCTGAAATTTGTAATTTTCAAAAAAACGTTATATATTTAGATACTCAAACGAGACAGAATATGGAAAGAAGTACAAGAGTATCAGTTTTTGAAAGTGACAAACCTGCAGAAATCCAATTGATAAAGTCTAAACTGGACGATGCGCAGATTAAAAATTCAGTAGAAAACAATTACCTTACTTTTACAACCACGCCCACGGCGACATCGCTGAAAGTAATGGTTAAACTTGAAGATGAAAAAAAAGCATTTGAAATTATCGATGCTTATCTTCAGCAAAGTGAAAATTAATAAAAAACAATTTCATAATTTTAAATTTTACTACTTCGAACCGAAAATTAATTTAAATTAGTTTTCGGTTTTTTTCTTTGAAGATCTATCAGAAAAAAATGTATTTTTTTGAAATAATAGTCTAGTTTTTATAAATAAGATACAAGGTTTAACGTTTAAGCTTTATTTTGTTTTTAGTATATTAGATTATAATTCAAAAAAAAGCAGTATGATAGAACAGATAATTGGTTATTCGGGCGCATTAATTTCATCCATATCTTTTTTACCGTAGGTCATAAAATTATGGAAGACAAAATCCGGAAAAGATCTTTCCATGGTTACTTTATCATTTCTTACCCTGAATGCTCTGCTTTGGGCAGTTTACGGAGTAATGAAAGATGCAGAACCTCTCTGGATTACTAATGTTTTAATGTTAATCATGCTGATTGTCATGATATTCCTTAAAATAAAATACAGAAAAAACTGAAGAAGTTCTTAATAATTAAATAAAAGGACAAACAAACTTAAAATCAATATAACAACGTGGCACAGGAAATTAAGCTGAGAAAAGCAGAAATTGAAGACAGAGATATAATCTGGAACATTTTGCAGCAGGCAATCGAAAGAAGGAGAAAAGACGGAAGTACGCAATGGCAGGAAGGTTACCCGAATTTGGGAACCGTAGTAAGCGATATTGCAAAAGGTTTCGGGTATGTAATGACGGCAGATGGAGAAATTGCTGTTTACGTTGCTTTAATCCTGAATGATGAACCTGCTTACAGTACCATTGAAGGAGCCTGGCTCAGTAATGGAGAATTCGTTGTCGTTCACAGAGTGGCTGTTGATGAAAAATTTGCAGGACAGGGAATGGTAAAAATTCTTTTCGACCATATTGAAGAATTCACCAGATCACACGGAATTCAAAGCATAAAAGTGGATACCAATTTTGATAATATCCCGATGCTGAAAATCCTCGAAAGCAAAGGTTACAGCTATTGTGGGGAAGTATTTCTTGCAGGAGGTGTAAGAAAAGCCTTTGAAAAGATTATTTTTTAGTCTGAAAGTTAAATCCGTTTTCATTGAAATTTTAAAAAGCCTGATATTTATAAACTCTATCAGGTTTGTTCGTTTAGTTCTGAACTAATTTTTACATTTGCTTCAAATTTATATACAATGCATAAGAGTATAGAAATTGATGAAAAAATTTTTCAGAATGCCGTAAAGTTCTACGGTACCGTTTTCAGCCTTCCGCCGTTAGCTTCAAAGATTTACGCCTATCTTTTATTCGATTATGATAAAGTGGGCATTACTTTTGATGAGTTTGTGGAAGTGCTTTCCGCGAGCAAAAGTTCGGTTTCTACAAGTATTTCTTTACTGCTGAACGCAGAACTCATCGTAGATCACAACAAGATGGACGAGAGAAAACGGTATTTTTTCATCAATGATGGTTATAAGAAGATAAGATTTGAAAAAATAGTTCAAAAAATGCAAGACGAATTACAACTACTGGATGATTTAGACAATTTTAAAAAAAATCATGACGATTACAATGAAAAGATGGAAGCTTATAAAGCTCTTTTAAACAGGAACATTAAAAATATTCAGGAATCACTTAATAAACTATAGAAATGAATAATAAGCTAGTTATACTTTCTGTTGCGGCTCTTTCTTTAACAGCCTGCAAAAAAGAAGCCCCGAAGCAGGACGGCCCGAAACCCTATCCTGTGGTGAATGTGGAGGCAAAAAATATAGTAGGCTATCAAACCTTTCCGGCTACCATTCAGGGGAAAGTTAATAACGATGTCCGCGCTAAAATTCAGGGGTATATTACTCAGGTTTTGGTAGATGAAGGACAATACGTAACCAAAGGACAGCCGCTTTTCCGTCTGGAAACCAATATTCTGAACGAAAATGCAGCGGCTTCAAAAGCAGGAATCAGTGCTGCGGAATCCAATATCGCTGCGGCGCAGGCTTCTGTAGCGGCAGCAAATGTTGAAGTAAATAAACTTAAACCGCTGGTTCAGAAAAATATCATCAGCAATGTGCAGTTACAGACCGCACAGGCAAATTTAGCGCAGGCTCAGGCACAGCTAAAACAGGCTCAGGCTGCAAAAAGTCAGGCAGTTGCCAATTATAAAGGAGTAGAAGCCAATATCGAATATTCTGTTATTCGTGCCCCGATTTCCGGAGTAATCGGAAAGCTTCCTTTAAAAGTGGGAAGTTTGGTAGGCCCTTCAGACCAGACTCCTTTAACCACCATTTCAGATACTTCTCAGATTTACGCCTACTTTTCAATGAATGAAAAAGAATACTTTGATTTCCTTGAAAAATCTCCGGGTCCATCCATGCCCGAAAAAATAAAAAATCTTCCGATGGTGGAATTACAGCTTGCGAACGGAAGTCTTTATCCTGAAAAGGGCAGAATTGAAGCCATTACAGGACAGATTGATCCTACAACCGGAACAATCCAGTTCAGAGTAGGATTTACCAATGCACAGAAACTTTTAAGTAACGGAAACAGCGGAACCATCAGATTCCCTCAACGTTACGATAATGTTCTGGTAGTTCCGGAAAGTGCAACTTACGAACAACAGGGAATTGTTTACGTATATAAAGTAGATAAAGACACTGCAAAAAATGTAGTGGTTAATGTTATTGACAGAATCGACAACATGGCGTTGATAAAATCAGGAGTGAACAAAGGTGAAATTGTAGTTGCAGCAGGAATCGGAGGTCTGAAACCGGGAACAGCCGTGATAAAGAAACCTGTAAAAATGGATAGTCTTGTTCAATCTATAAAACCGAAATTCTAATGATTAAAAATTTTATCAACAGACCGGTTTTATCCACCGTAATTTCAATTTTAATTGTGATTCTCGGTGTTTTAGGACTGATCTCGTTACCCGTAACGCAGTATCCTGATATTGCGCCGCCGACGGTAAGTGTCTCGGCAAACTACACCGGAGCCAACGCAGAAACCGTAATGAAAAGTGTGGTTGTTCCTCTGGAAGAACAGATCAACGGGGTGGAAGGAATGGATTATATTACTTCATCTGCCGGAAATGACGGTTCTGCACAGATTCAGGTGTTTTTTAAGCAGGGAATCAATCCGGATATTGCTGCGGTAAACGTACAAAACCGTGTAACGAGAGCCACCCCTTTACTGCCGAGTGAAGTGACACGTTCCGGGGTTGTTACCCAAAAACAGCAGACCAGTGCCCTGATGTATATGTCTTTCTACTCTGAGAATAAAGATCTGGATGACGTATATCTTCAGAACTTTTTGAACATCAATGTTATTCCAAACTTAAAAAGGATTAACGGAGTAGGAGATGCCAATGTTTTCGGAGGTAAAAACTACTCTATGAGAATCTGGCTGGATCCTTCCAAAATGGCAGCTTACGGATTAACTCCTACCGATGTTACCAATGCCATCAATGAGCAGAGTAGAGAAGCTGCCGCAGGTTCTATCGGACAAAACAGCGGAAGTTCTTTCGAATATATCATTAAATATGTAGGGAAATTCAACGATAAGGAACAGTACGATAATATCATCATTAAATCTTTACCGGACGGACAGAATTTAATGCTAAAAGATGTTGCTAAGGTAGAACTGGCAGGACAGTCTTACACGGGAATCGGGGAAAACGGAAACAATCCTTCCATCAGTATGGGGATTTTCCAGACACCGGGTTCCAATGCGCAGGAGATTATTAAAAACATCAAGTCTTACCTGAAATCGGCAGAAGGAAGTTTTCCGCAGGGAATTAAATATACTTTCAATTTTGATACGAACGAATTCCTTGATGCATCTATTGAAAAGGTAGTGCATACCTTAATTGAAGCGTTTATTTTAGTTTTCATCGTGGTATATATTTTCCTGCAGGATTTTAGATCTACCTTAATTCCGGCAATTGCAGTTCCGGTTTCTATTGTGGGAGCCTTTTTCTTCCTGAATTTATTCGGATATTCATTAAACCTGTTAACGTTGTTCGCTTTAGTTCTTGCCATCGGTATTGTTGTGGATGATGCGATTGTCGTCGTCGAAGCCGTTCACGCGAAGATGGAACACGGTATTTCGGATGCGAAAAAAGCAACCGTGGAAGCAATGGACGAAATTACAGGAGCAATTATTTCAATTACTTTGGTAATGGCATCTGTATTTATTCCGGTAACGTTTATTACAGGTCCTACCGGAGTTTTTTATCAGCAGTTCGGGATCACTCTTATTGTAGCGATCATTATTTCTGCGATCAATGCATTAACATTAAGTCCGGTTTTATGTTCATTATTCTTAAAACCTCACGATGCGCACCATAAAGAATATAAGAATTTAAATTTCATTCAGAAGTTTTTCTATAAATTCAATATCGCTTTTAAAACAACAACAGAACGTTACGGAAGAGGATTTGTATTCCTGCTGAGACATAAATGGGTTACGCTGATTATTTTTGCCGTAACTGGAGGGATCTTATATTGGGCAAGTTCAACGATGAAAAAAGGTTTTGTACCTACGGAAGACCGCGGAATTATCTTTACCGATGTTCAGCTTCCTCCGGGAGCGTCTATGGAAAGAACGTACAATGTTCTGAAAACCCTTCAGGCAAATGCTTTAAAAGTTCCGGGAGTACAGAATGTTACGATTTCTACGGGTAGAGGATTTTTATCCGGAAACGGAAGCAACAACGGTTTGGCTTTCATTAAACTAAAACCTTTTGAAGAGCGTAAAAAAGACGGACAGACTTCTGAAGATATTACGAAAAAATTATTTGGAATCTCAGGAAAAGTTCCGGATGCAAAAGTGGTTTTCTTCCAGCCGCCAAGTGTACCCGGTTTTGGTAACAGTGCCGGTTTCGAGATGGTTCTTTTGGATAAATCCGGAGGAGAATATGCAGATTTAGACGCAAAAACCAATGAATTTATCGGAAAACTGATTGAAAGACCGGAAATTGACTTTGCCCAGACATCGTTCAATACAAAATATCCTCAGTATGAAATGAAGATCAATGTTCCTTTAGCTAAAAAGCTGGGTGTTTCCGTAAGTGATATTCTGGCAACAATGCAGGGATATATCGGAGGAATTTATACTGCAGATTTTACCAAATACGGAAAGCAGTTCAGGGTAATGGTTCAGGCGCTTCCTGAAAACAGACAGAATATTGAAAATCTCAATGAACTGTATGTAAAAACAGGTTCTGGAGCAATGTCACCGATTTCACAGTTTGTAACACTCACTAAAGCGTACGGACCACAGTCAGTAAGCCGTTATAACCTCTTTACTTCGGTAAAAATTACAGGAGCCAACTCCGCAGGATTCAGTTCTGGAGATGCTATTTCAGCGGTACAGCAGGTGGCAAAAGAAACCCTGAACCAGAATTATGATGTAGAATTTACAGGACTGTCAAGAGAAGAATTAAGTTCAGGATCTCAGACGATATTAATTTTTGGATTGAGTTTGATCTTTGTGTACTTTATCCTTTCTGCACAGTACGAAAGCTATATTCTTCCTTTAATCGTTGTGATTTCTCTTCCTCTCGGAGTAATGGGAGCATATTTCGGACAGAAAATCATGGGCTTGGAAAACAATATTTATTTCCAGATTGCCCTGATTATGTTGGTGGGATTATTAGCAAAAAATGCCATTTTGATTGTAGAGTTTGCCGTTCAGAGAAGACATCACGGTGAAACCATCGTTATGTCGGCAATTAACGCCGCTAAAGCAAGGTTAAGACCTATTCTGATGACCTCATTTGCCTTTATCTTCGGTTTACTGCCATTGGTTCTGGCAAGCGGAATCGGAGCAGTAGGAAACAGATCCATCGCAACAGGAGCAGCAATAGGTTTGTTGATAGGAACTATTTTAGGACTTTTCGTGATCCCTGTTTTATATGTCATTTTTGAATATTTACAGGAGAAAGTAAAACCGATCAAACCGAAAGAAATCAATTTAGCAGAATAAAATTAAGTGAGTTCAGGGTTTTTGATTTAAAGTTAAATTACTACAAACTTAAAGCCCTGATCTTTAAACCTTAAACTTCAAATAATGAAGAGTATTTTAAACATCATAAAAGGAATAATATTTTCAGTCGCTGTTCTTGCCACAGTATCATCCTGTATGGCGAGAAAAGAATACCACAGACCGGATAATGTGGTGGACGAAAAACTCTACCGTACAGATATGCTTCCTGCAGACAGCACCAATATCGCGAATGTTTCCTGGAAAGAGATTTTCACAGATCCTGTACTTCAGGGACATATTGCGAAAGCTCTGGGAAATAATCTGGATATAAGAATTGCTTTGCAAAGCATAAATTCAGCAGAATCTTATTTAAAACAAAGCAAAGCGGCATATGAACCAACGGTAACTGTAGGTCCCGGTTACACTTTCCAGACCCAGTCGCTGAATACACAGACAGGACGTTTGTTTGGTGACAGAAGATACATCAATCAGCTCGATATTACCGCAAGCATCGGTTTTGAAGCTGATCTTTGGGGAAAATTAAAGGCGCAGGAAAAAGCTCAGCTGGCGTCATATTTAGGAACGGTTGCAGCACATAAAGCAGTAAAAAGTGACCTTGTGGCTTCAGTTGCATCTGCATATTATCAGCTACTGACTTTTGACGAGCAGAAAAGAATCATTACAGAAACCATCAAAGTCCGTGAGCAGAATTTGGAAACTACAAAAGCCCTGAAAACGGCAGGAACTTTAACGGAAGTGGCTGTTCAGCAGAGTGAAGCGTTGGTGTATAATGCAAAATCCATGTTGATTGATATTGATACACAGATTCAGTTGCTGGAAAATACCATGAGCCTTTTATTGGGAGAACCTTCCCATGCAATTGAAAGGTCTACGCTAACAGCCCAGACTGTTCCGATTGATGTAAAACTGGGATATCCCGCTCAATTACTCGCAAACAGACCCGATGTTATGAGAGCAGAATATAATTTAATGAATGCTTTTGAACTTACAAATTCTGCAAAAGCCCAGTTTTATCCTACATTAAAAATTACAGGAAACGGAGGAATTCAGTCTTTGGATATCGACCATTTATTCAGTGTAAATTCACTGTTTGCAAGTGTTGTAGGCGGTTTGGCGCAGCCGGTTCTGAATAAAAGAACCATCAGAACCAATTACGAAGTAAGCCTTGCCAATCAGGAAACAGCCTATCTGAATTTCAGAAAAGCCATTCTTAACGCAGGAAAAGAAGTTTCTGATGCCATAAGAGTCTATTCCGTTCAGGATCAGTACATCGATTTAAAACAGAAAGAACTGGTGAATTATAAAAATTCTGTAAACTATTCTCAGGAATTAGTAAACTACGGAATGGCGAATTATCTTGAAGTACTCAATGCCAGTGTCAATTCTTTAAATGCAGAATTGAATATTGCCAATGCACAGTACAGTAAAATGAAAGCCGGAGTAGAACTTTATCAGGCTCTCGGCGGCGGTTGGAAATAAACTCTGACTATAAAAGTAAAAAGAAAGCGCATACGGATTTATTTCAGTATGCGTTTTTTATTTGGTCTTAAAAAATTCATTTCTGCTAAAATATTTACAGATATTTCCATCAGTTTTTAAAGAAAATGTAATAAAATGTTTGTATATGTGGTTTAAATACTTACTTTTGTACGGCTTCGGAATTTTGAAGAAAACGAGAGGGGGATTAGCTCATCTGGCTAGAGCGTTAGACTGGCAGTCTAAAGGTGGTGGGTTCGAGTCCCATATCCTCCACAAAAATTGTTTAACTACTTGTAAACTATGAAGAAAATATTTTTACTTTTATTAACAGCTTTCTTATTCGTTGGTTGTGGCAAAGATGAAGATACGATTTATGATTTCATCGGAACCTGGGCGGGAACGTACGAAGGAACCGAAAAAGGCGACTGGAATGTAGTGGTAGCTACCGACGGAAAAGTAACCGGAACATTACATTCTGATCAGACAACAGAAAACTATTATATTTCAGGACATCTTAGCGAATCAGGAGATCTTGTTGCAACGATCGGTTTTCCTGAAGATGGCGAATTCAGAGGAACTTTCACAAGAGAAGACAAAAAAGCTACAGGAACATGGTCTAATGCCGTTCCTACGCCTACAAGATCCGGAACCTGGAAAGGTGCTAAAACTTCAAAATAAAAAGATTTTTACATACAATATAATAAAGCTATCCTTCTAGGATGGCTTTTTTTATTAAGTTTTTAAGCAGCGGTTATATGAAAAAGACTTTATTGAATTTATTTAAAGTATTTTAAAAGTCTGCAAAGAGAAAAAATCTTTGATTTTTTTAACTTATGTGCTCTTTTTTTTCAATTAAGTATTAAACTTAAAAAACTAAAGTGTTTAAATATTTTCCATCTTTTGTGGTAAAAAGTTTAAACATCTAATGTCTTTGTTAGGCTAAAAATCAACAGACAATTTTAAAAAGAAAACTTCGCATTCTTTGAGTTTAAAAAAATAATATCATTCAAATGAACAGTCTTAAAATTTTTGTGGTATTTCTTACTTCAGCTCTTTGAAAGCATAATTTTATTATATTTGTATAGATTGTAAAATTCAGGGAAATATGATGGATAGATTTTTAGGCAAAAAAAAGTTTGTTAAAAACATATTTATTGTATCGCTTTTTTCCGTATTTATCATTTCCTGCGGAAGTTCAAAAAACGTTGTAAAAAGACCTCCGGTTACAAAAACCGTTGCAAAATCTGAAAATCTCAGAAAACTTGATTCCAGATTTGACGGAAAAATTTCAAAATCCATCAACGAACTCCTGAAAGACGCAGAAAAATATTTAGGTGCGCCGTATAAATTTGGCGGAAACACTTCTTCAGGTTTCGATTGCTCTGGATTTACCGTAAAAGTTTTTGAGGAAAATGATTTCAAACTTCCGAGAAGATCCGCAGATCAGGCAGAAGCAGGATCTCAGATTGACATCAAAGATGTAAAACCGGGAGATCTTCTGTTTTTTGCGACAGCAGGAGGAAGCAGAGTTTCACACGTCGGAATTGTTCATGATATCGGAAGTGACGGAGAAGTCAAATTTATTCACGCTTCCACATCAAAAGGCGTTATCATTTCTTCCTTAAATGAAACCTACTGGAACAAAGCCTATCTTCACGCGCAGAGAGTTCTATAATTTAAGTTGCTTAGCTGTTTTGCAAATAAAGGAATTTCAATATCTTCTGATAATCAAAATATTACAACTTTTTTTGTGTTGCCTTAATAAACAAAAAGGTATTGTATAACTTAAAAACATAAGATTTTTAAAGTAAAAGAGTTTTGCTCCTTTAGGAGCAGAATCTATGTAGAAATAGTAATAAAGAAACCAACGATCAATCCGTAGGATTGATATCTGTAATGCGGCAATGTTCTAAAGATAGCGTTTCATGCTATCTAATATATCAATAGGAATGGGCTTTAGCCCATTTTAAAATAATTAAAAATACAATTGGCTTTAGCCAAAACATATCATACATTTCTGCTTTAGCCGGTTTTGATTTGCTTAAATCGCATGTGGCTTATGCAATTAAATTAAAACATTGTTTAAAGAATCCAGAATATTAAAATCATTCTAAACAAAATACTTTCAAAAGGTTTTGCTGATCTTTTTTGTATCTTTGGCAGCGTATAATTTTTCAATTTAAATTAAATAATAAACATGTCGTTACAACAAACTATTGAAAATATCTGGGAAAACAGAGAACTATTGCAGAATGAAGACAGTCAGAAGGCGATTAGAGAGGTGATTTCTTTGGTGGATAAAGGAGAACTTCGTACCGCAGAACCTACAGAAAACGGATGGCAGGTAAACGAGTGGGTGAAGAAAGCAGTAGTAATGTACTTCCCGATTCAGAAAATGGAAACGATTGAAGTCGGTCCGTTCGAATTTCATGATAAAATGCCTTTGAAGAGAAACTACGCTGAAAAAGGAGTAAGAGTTGTTCCGCATGCAATCGCAAGAGAAGGAGCTTATATTGCGCCGGGAGTTATTATGATGCCGTCTTACGTAAACATTGGTGCTTATGTAGATTCCGGAACCATGGTAGATACTTGGGCAACAGTTGGAAGCTGTGCACAGATCGGTAAAAACGTTCACCTGAGTGGTGGTGTTGGTATCGGTGGTGTTTTAGAACCGCTTCAGGCTGCTCCGGTAATTATTGAGGACGATTGTTTCGTAGGATCAAGATGCATCGTTGTAGAAGGAGTGCATGTTGAAAAAGAAGCTGTTTTGGGAGCTAATGTTGTTTTAACGGCATCTACAAAAATTATTGATGTAACGGGTGAAACTCCGGTTGAGATCAAAGGAAGAGTTCCTGCGAGATCAGTAGTTATTCCGGGAAGTTATACCAAAACTTTTCCTGCAGGAGAATATCAGGTTCCATGTGCATTGATTATCGGAAAAAGAAAGGAATCTACAGACAAAAAAACGTCTTTGAATGATGCGTTGAGAGAGAATAATGTTGCTGTTTAATGCAGAAAAGGTTTAGGAAAATTATTTTGTTAATTTTCATTTTTGGACTAATATTTTTTTCATTTAAACTGTATTTTTTGGAATATAATAGTAAGAAAAATGAAAAGAGCAAAATAGTAGATAGTAAAAGTCCTCTACATTCTACAGCGACTGAAAATGAAATCATAATTAACAATCTGGAAAAATTCAGAGAAGCTTTACTCAATGATAATGATATTCAGAACTTCCTAGAATTTCCAATTGAAACAAATCGTGTTGATATTTGGAGTTACAGCCGTGATATTTATTCTGATTCATCTGATTCGGGTCTTTTAGAAAAAGATTATGAATTAAATAAGGATAAAATATTTTCTGATGTTTTTAGAAAGCTTTTAAAAAAAATTAATTTTAAAAATCTGAAAGAAAACGACAATACAGAAGCGGTTCTTCAACATAGTGACGGTAATACATATAGTATGACAGTAAAAATACAGTCTTTAAGTAATGGTGATCTTGTTGACGGAATCTGTTTTGAAATTATAAGTAATATAGATTATTCTAAAGATGATAAATTTTATGATTCGATCTTTAAAAGTAATAAAGAAAGTATTCATAAATATTTTTGGATAACACAACATTTATTTCGAAAGGATATGGAAAATAATATCAAACTTTCATATATAAATATTTTTTAGATGCTATGAATGAAAGCTTCAAAAATAAATTCTTATCAATTATTTTAAACCCTAAATACATATTTGGGGTTTATCTTATTATAGCTGTTGCAACGGCGTTATCTAAATATTTCAGAGGACCACAGGCGATTAACAATTATCTGATCTTCAAAAATGTTTTCGTGAATACCATTGAGCAGAAAAATCTCTACCTGCAGTATCCTGAGCGGTATTTCGACATGAATCATTATGGTGTATTTTTTAGCCTTATTATTGCTCCGTTTGCAATAATGCCCGACTGGCTAGGAATTTCTCTGTGGAATATTGCTAACACTGCTGTTTTTCTTTATGCTATCTATAAACTTCCTTTTTCTGATGCTAAAAAAGCATTATTCGGTCTATTATGTTTGCAAGAATATATTACAGCAGCAGTAAGTCTACAGTTTAATATAGCTTTGGTTGGACTTTTGATTTTATCCGCAATATTTATTTATGAAAAAAAGGAAGCTAAATCTGCAATATTTATTGTAATTGGGATATTTGTAAAACTTTATGGAGTTGTAGGCTTGTCTCAGTTCTTTTTCATAAAAAATAAAACAAAATTTCTAATTGCGTCGATTGCTGCTTTTATAATATGTTTGATAGTCCCTATGCTATATTCTACTCCTCAATTTGTAATACAGTGTTATTCAGATTGGATGCACTCTCTTATTTCTAAAAATAATGACAATCAGGTTCTTGGAAATATGCAGGATATTTCTTTAATGGGATTTGTAAGAAGAATTTTGCAGGATGCTTCAATTTCCAACCTTACTTTTATGGCTTTCGGAGCGCCCTTGTTCTTTTTGCCGTATGTGAGGATTAATCAATATAAGAATTATGCATATCAATTGATGATTCTCGCTTCAACACTTCTTTTTTTAGTATTGTTCAGTTCAGGATCAGAATCTCCCACCTACATTATTGCAGTTGCGGGAGTGATGATCTGGTTTTTCCTTCAGAAAAAAAGAACACCGCTTGTCTATGCCATGTTGATCTTCGTAATTATTCTCACCTGTTTTTCGCCATCAGATTTATTTCCGAAATTTATTAAACAGAATTATATCGTTAAATATTCTCTAAAAGCTTTACCTTGCATCGTTGTCTGGTTCAGGATCATTTATGAACTGGTAACAAAAGACTTCGAAAAAGACTATAGCCTGAACTGATTATGAAAAAAATTTCAATTGTAATTCCTGCGCATAACGAAGAAGGAAACGTGGCTTTGGTACATCAGAAAATTAAAGAAGTTTTTGATGGACTGGATGATTACGGATTTGAAATTATTTTCGTGAACGACGGAAGCCGCGACAAAACACAGCAGAAACTTGAAGAACTTTCCGCAAAATATGACGAAGTAAAATTCATTGAATTTTCACGTAATTTCGGACATCAACCCGCCGTAAAAGCAGGAATGGATAATGCCTTCGGAAATGCGGTCATTTCCATGGACGGCGATCTTCAGCATCCTCCCGAAATGATTCCGGAAATGATTAAAAAGTGGGAAGAAGGCTACGATATTGTTTTCACAATTCGAACCTATCCGAAGCAGATTTCCTACTTTAAAAGAAAAACGTCCGACTTTTTTTATAAAATCCTGTCGAGTTTGTCCGATGTTAATTTAACAAAAGGAGGCGGTTCAGATTTCCGACTGATGGATGCGAATGCGGTAGAAGTCATGAGAACTTTCAACGAGGATGATCTCTTTTTGCGGGGTTTAACAAGCTGGATGGGCTTTAAACAGACCGGAATTGAATTTACAGCCAATGAAAGACTTTCAGGCGAAAGCAGCTATAACCTCAAGAAAATGATCACTTTTGCATTTACGGGAATTACGGCATTCAGTGTAAAACCATTGTATATTGCAGCCTATTTAGGATTTCTTTTTTCCGCATTTTCAATTGTCGGATATGGTTTGTACGTGATTTATTCCTTTGTGGCAGAAACAGAAATTTCAGGTTGGGCTTCATTAATTATGACCATCGTATTTTTTGGCGGTCTGCAACTGATTATTTTAGGAATTATGGGAATTTATTTAGGCAAAATTTTCAAACAGGTAAAAGAAAGACCCAATTATATCATCAAAAATAAAAATTTTTAAATGGTTTTGTTAAGTTTTGACATCGAGGAATTTGATATGCCATTCGAATACAAAGGAAAAATTTCCTTTGAACAGCAAATCTCAATTTCACAGAAAGGCGTCGAAAGAATTTTAGATATTCTCAAAAAACATCATGCAAAAGCAACGTTCTTTTCAACCGTAGTTTTTGCGGAAAACAGCAAAGAACTCATCAGAAGACTGTTAAATGAAGGTCACGAATTGGCTTCTCACACATGGTTTCATTCAGATTTTGAAGAAAAACACCTTAAAGAATCCAAAGAAAGACTCGAAGAACTGTTTTCAACACAGGTTACAGGACTTCGAATGCCCAGAATGATGCCTGTAAGCAAAAATGCCGTGGAAAACGCAGGATATTCTTACAATTCCTCCATCAATCCGACCTATCTTCCCGGAAGATATAACAATTTAAAAGTATCGAGAACCTACTTTAACGAAGGAAAAGTAGTGCAGATTCCGGCTTCCGTTTCGCCCAATTTCAGAATCCCGTTATTTTGGCTGAGTTTTCACAATTTTCCATTGTTTTTCTACAAAAAACTGGCTTCAGACGTTTTGAAAAAAGACAAATATCTCAACATCTACTTTCATCCGTGGGAATTCGCCGAAATAAAAGACGAAGCTTTTAAATTACCCGGTTTTACCGTAAAAAATTCCGGAAATGATATGATAGAAAGATTTGATGAATTTGTTTCGTGGTTAAAAAGTAAAAATCATTCATTCGGAACATTTCAGGAATTTCAAAAACAAATACAGCCATGAAGATAGCATTTGATGCCAAAAGATTTTTTCACAATACTTCCGGTTTAGGAAATTATTCCCGTGATCTCGTTAGAATTTTAGCACAGTATTTCCCTGAAAACGAATACATTCTGCTCAACAAAAACAAATCGGAAAGAGGTTCGGATATTTTAGAAAATTCCAACGTTCATTTTGTGGAAACTTCCAAAGGAAAAATGTCCCGACAGTTTAAAATGGGGAAGGATGCGCAGAAACAGAACGCCGATATTTTCCACGGATTATCCGGCGAATTACCTTTGAAATGGGATAAAAAATCAATCAAAAAAATTGTCACCATTCATGATCTTATTTTTGAAAGATATCCGCAATATTATTCCTTTTTCGACCGTAAAATTCACTTCTGGAAATTCAGGAAAGCCGCCAATTCTGCCGATAAAATCATTGCCATTTCAGAACAGACCAAGCGCGATATTATCCAGTTTTTAAAAGTTCCCGAATCAAAGATCGAAGTCATTTATCAGGGATGCCACAAAGCTTTTAAAGAACAGCAGTCAGAAGAATTTATTCAAAAAACCAAAGAAAAATACAGTCTTCCGGAAAAATTCATTCTTAATGTCGGAACCATCGAAGAACGTAAAAATCTTCTCAATATAGTAAAAGCATTGAAAGACACCAACATTCCGTTGGTCGTTGTCGGAAAAAAAACAAAATACTTCAGGAAAGTAGAACAGTTTGTTCAGCAGCATAAAATCAGCGTGCAGTTTCTCGAAGGAGTTTCCATGGATGAACTCGCTGCAATCTACAAACTTGCCGATATCTTCGTTTATCCAAGCTTTTTCGAAGGTTTCGGAATTCCTGTCATTGAAGCATTATTTTCAAAAACAGTAGTTATTACAAGCAATACAAGCTGTCTTCCCGAAGCAGGCGGTCCCGATTCCGTCTATGTAGATCCGGAAAATCATCTCGATATTCAGTCTAAAATTAAATTTTTATGGGACAATGAATCCGAACGTAAACGCCGTGCTGATAAAGGTTTTCACTTTGTTCAGCAGTTCAATGACGAACCGATTGCCAATAACCTCATGAATCTTTACCGAAAAATTATTTAGTAAATTTTTTGGCAGTTTAAAAATAAGCCCTACATTTGTACCACAATTTTCAAAAATGAAACCTAATTTTTTAACAGTACATCATTATCATCATCATCTCTGCTAAGACGGAATTGATTGATATGTACATATGTTAAAAATCAAAATAATTAAAACCGTCTGAGTAAACAGGCGGTTTTTTGTTTCTAAATTCATCCCGGGCAATTTATTTCCAAACCATCTTTTTACTCAGACACAACAAAAAGTAAAATGAGTAAATTAAAAATAGCCATACAGAAAAGCGGTCGTCTTTACGAAGAATCTCTTCAGCTTTTAAAAGACTGCGGTATTTTTGTTAACAACGGAAAAGACCAGTTAAAGGTTTCCGTAGAAAATTTCCCGATGGAAATCATGTATCTCAGAAACTCGGATATTCCTCAGTATCTTGAAGACGGAGTGGTGGATATTGCCATTGTAGGAGAAAATCTTCTGGTAGAAAAACAGAAAAAAATTGAAATCGTTCAGCCTTTAGGATTCTCGAAATGCAGAGTTTCTCTGGCAGTTCCGAAAGAAATTGAAACCGATGAGATCACTTATTTTCAGGGGAAAAAAATAGCCACTTCTTATCCGAATACCCTGAAAAACTTTTTGGATAACAACAATATTTCCGCAGACATTCACATCATTTCAGGCTCTGTAGAAATTGCACCGAACATCGGTCTTGCCGACGGAATCTGCGATATTGTAAGCTCAGGAAGCACCCTCTTCAAAAACGGATTAAGAGAAACCGTTACCATTCTTACTTCTGAAGCCGTTCTGGCAAAAACATTCAGACTGGATGAAGAAAAAACCAGAATTCTTGAAAAATTTCTCTTCAGAATTAAAGCCGTTCTTAAAGCAAAAAATTCAAAATATATTCTCATGAATGTTCCGAACGACAAGATCGGAGAAGTTTCAAAAGCGCTTCCTGTGCTGAAAAGTCCTACGGTGATTCCGTTGGCGGAAGAAGGATGGAGCAGCATCCATTCTGTGATAGACGAAACGCGTTTCTGGGAAGTGATTGATGAACTGAAAGAAAAAGGAGCGCAGGATATTTTAATAATTCCAATCGATAAAATGGTGATTTAATATGCAAATAGAAAGATATCCTGAAAGGGAACAATGGTCTGAATTAACAAAAAGACCGGTTATAAAAAGAGAAAGATTAACAGAAATCGTTGCCGGAATTTTCGATGAAGTGAAGAACAAAGGAGATCAGGCGTTGATTGATTTTGCTAAAAAATTTGATTCCGCAAAAATAAACAGCATTAAAGTTTCTGAAGAAGAAGTTGAAGCCGCTGAGAATCTGATCAGTGAAGAACTGAAAACAGCCATTCAGGAAGCAAAATCAAATATTACCAAGTTTCACGCTTCACAAATTCCTACAATCGAAAAAATAGAAACGACAAAAGGAGTGGTTTGCTGGAGAGAAAACCGAGCCATTGAAAAAGTAGGAATTTATATTCCGGGAGGAACAGCACCGTTGTTTTCTACCGTTTTAATGCTTGCCATTCCGGCTCAGTTAGCGGGTTGTAAAGAAATTATTCTCTGTACGCCGCCCGATAAAAACGGCAATATAAATCCTGCGATTTTATATACGGCAAAATTGTGCGGAGTAACGCAGATTTTCAAGACAGGAGGCGCTCAGGCAATTGCAGCAATGACTTTCGGAACCGAAATTATTCCGAATGTCTACAAAATTTTCGGGCCGGGAAATCAGTATGTTGTTGCCGCTAAAGAATATGCGCAAAACTATAATATTGCCATCGATATGCCTGCCGGACCGAGTGAAGTTCTTGTGATTGCCGACGAAAAGGCGGTTCCTGAATTTTGTGCAGCAGATCTACTTTCTCAGGCAGAACATGGGAGTGACAGTCAGGTGATTTTCCTTTCCACAGACGAGAAAATTCTTAATGAAACCATTCTGGAAATCCAAAAACAGCTTGAAGCACTTCCAAGAAATGAAATGGCGGCAGAATCTTTAAAAAACAGCCACTTTATTTTACTGAATTCAATAGATGAAGCTTTGAAATTCAGCAATTTGTACGCTCCGGAACACTTGATTTTAGCAGTCAATGATTTTGAAAACTCTATTCCGAAAATTCAGAATGCAGGTTCTGTGTTCTTAGGAAATTATTCATGCGAGAGTGCGGGAGATTACGCAAGCGGAACCAATCACACACTTCCTACGAACGGTTTTGCGAAAAATTACAGCGGGGTTTCTCTTGACAGTTTTGTGAAGAAAATTACTTTCCAGAATCTGTCGGAACAGGGATTGAAAAATTTAGGAAAAACCATTGAAATAATGGCTGAAGCAGAAGGATTATTCGCACACAAAAATGCAGTAAGTATCAGATTAAAAGAACAGAATGAAAGAATTTAATATCAAAGATTTAGTACGAAAAAATATTCTTGAACTGCAGCCTTATGTGAGTTTCAGGGACAACAATACATTTGAAAATCCTGTTTTTCTGGATGCAAATGAAAGCGCATTCGGAGAGATGAACCGTTATCCGGACTCTACTCAAAAAGAATTGAAAGAGAAATTGGCAGTTTTGAAAGATGTTTCGGCTAAGCAGATTGCAGTCGGAAACGGAAGTGATGAACTGATTGATCTTATCGTGAAAGTTTTTTGTGAACCGAAAAAAGATGCTATTCTGATGATGAATCCTTCTTTTGCGATGTACGGATTTTATGCTTCGGTGAATGAAAATAAAGTGGCTAAACTGAATCTGAATGAAAATTTTGGAATTGATAGAGAAGAATTTTTAAAAATCTCAAACGAAGAAAAACCAAAAGTTTTCTTTTTATGTTCGCCTAATAATCCTACCGGAAATTCTATTGAAGACATTGAATTTTACATTGAGAATTTTGACGGAATTGTTGTGGTGGATGAGGCTTATATTGAATTTTCAGGAAAAAAATCGTGTGTTGAACTGTTGGAGAAGTTTCCCAATCTTATCGTTCTGCAGACGTTTTCCAAAGCTTGGGGAATGGCAGGAGCAAGAGTCGGAATAGCATATGCTTCAGAAGAGATTATTCAACTGATCAATACGGTGAAATCTCCGTACAATGTTAATTCTTTAAGTTTAGATAAAATATCGGAACTTATTAGTAATAAAGAATTTATAAAATGTAATATAGAAAATACTTTAAATGAAATTTTCTGGTTAAGAGATGAATTGGAGACAATAAACTGCATCAAAAAAGTATTTCCAAGCGACGCAAATTTCTTCCTGATTCAGTTTGAAAACGTAGATAAGGTGTACCGGAAATTGCTGGAAAATGAAATTCTGACGAGCAAAAGAAGTCCGCAGATTCCGGATTGCATTAGAATTAATGTGGGTAAAAGAGAAGAAAACAATAAGCTGATTAACGTCTTAAAAAGTATTTAATTAAATCTGAAACCTCACAGATTTTTAAAACCTGTGAGGTGTAGAAAAAGTAAAAGAAAAGTAAAATGAAAAAAGTATTATTTATAGACCGTGACGGAACTTTAATCTTAGAACCGCCCATTGATTTTCAGGTTGATTCTCTTGAAAAGCTGGAATTTTATCCCGGAGTTTTCCAGAATCTTTCCCGAATTGCCAGAGAACTTGATTTTGAACTGGTAATGGTAACCAATCAGGATGGTTTGGGAACCGAAAGTTTTCCGTATGAAACTTTTATTAAACCACAGGAAAAAATGCTAAAAGCTTTTGAAAATGAAGGAATTGTTTTTAATGATATTCTGATCGACAGAAGTTTTGAAAGCGAAAATCTGCCCACAAGAAAACCGGGAACCGGAATGTTGGGGAAATATATTTACGGAGATTACGATCTTAAAAATTCAGTTGTGATTGGAGACCGGCTTACAGATATCCAGTTGGCAAAAAACTTAGGCTCAAAATCTATATTAATCAGTAAAGTTCGGAATGATGAAGCCGATTTAACGACGGAAAGCTGGAGCGAAATTGCACAGTTTTTGACGAAAATTCCGAGAAAAGCAAAAGTTTCAAGAAAAACCAATGAAACTGATGTTGAAATTGAAGTTAATCTTGATGGAAGCGGAGCCTCTGAAATTTCAACCGGATTACACTTTTTTGATCACATGCTCGAACAGATTTCCAAACACGGCAATTTAGATTTGAAAATTAACGTGAAAGGAGATTTGCAGGTTGATGAGCATCACACTATTGAAGACACGGGAATTGTTCTTGGAGAAGCTGTTTTAAAAGCTTTGGGAAAGAAAAAAGGAATTGAACGTTACGGTTTCCTGCTTCCGATGGATGATTGCTTAGCACAGGTCGCCATCGATTTCGGAGGAAGACCGTGGTTAATGTGGGAAGCGGATTTTCAGCGTGAAAAAATTGGCGATGTTCCGACCGAAATGTTTTATCATTTCTTCAAATCGTTCACCGATTCTTCAAAATGCAATCTCAACATTAAAGTGGAAGGAGATAATGAACACCACAAGATCGAATCTGTGTTTAAAGCATTTGCTAAAGCGGTAAAAATGGCAGTAAAACAGACGGATAAGAATTTTAATTTACCATCAACCAAAGGAAGTTTATAATGATTGCTATCATCAAATACAACGGCGGAAATGTCAGTTCCGTGCAGAATTCATTGAACAGATTAAATGTAGAATCTGTGGTAACCGATGATTTTGACCTGATAAGAAAAGCCGACAAAGTAATTTTCCCGGGAGTGGGTGAAGCATCTTCCACCATGAAATTATTAAAGGAAAAAGGTCTGGATCAGTTAATTCCGACTTTAAAACAGCCGGTTTTAGGCGTTTGTCTGGGCATGCAGCTCATGTGTAAAAATAATGAAGAAGGAAATACAGTCGGGATGGGAATTTTTGATATCGATGTAAAAAAGTTTCCTGCAAAGAATATTGTTCCGCACATGGGATGGAATACGATTTCAGATTTTAAATCCGGAATATTTTCAGGGATTGAAGAAAACAGCGATGTGTATTTCGTTCACAGTTTCTATTGCGAATTATCAGAAAATACTACATCAGTCTGCGATTATATTCTGCCGTTCAGTGCATCTCTGCAAAAGGATAATTTCTATGCGATGCAGTTTCACCCCGAAAAATCCGGAGATGTTGGAAGCCGTTTACTGGAAAACTTTTTAAAACAATAAAACTGAATATGAAAATTATTCCCGCTATAGACATCATCGACGGAAAATGCGTCCGGCTGTCGAAAGGAGATTACGATACCCAAAAAATATATAATGAAAATCCGCTTGAAGTTGCCAAAGAATTTGAAAGTTTTGGCATACAATATCTTCATTTTGTAGATCTTGACGGTGCAAAATCAAAGCATATTGTTAACCAAAAGGTTTTGGAAACCATTGCGAAAGAAACTTCTCTGGAAATTGATTTCGGGGGCGGACTGAAAACTCTTGAAGACATTGAGATAGCTTTCAGTTCCGGAGCAAAGCAGATTACGATTGGAAGTATTGCTGTTCAGGATCCTGATTTCTGTTTTGATCTGATTGAAAAATACGGTTCCGATAAAATTATTCTCGGAGCCGACTGCGAAAACCGCAAGATAAAAACTTCGGGCTGGCTGGAAGAAAGCGAACTGGATGTGATTGATTTTATTCTCCAATATAAAAATAAAGGAATTAAAAACGTGATCTGTACGGATATTTCCAAAGACGGAATGCTTCAGGGCGCATCGAATGAACTGTACAGAGAAATTGTAGAAAAGACAGAGGTTCAGTTAATTGCAAGCGGCGGAATTTCGTGTATTGAAGATGTTGAACAGATGAAAAAGATCGGGTGTTCCGGAACAATTATCGGAAAGGCAATTTATGAACGCAGAATCAGTTTGCAGCAACTCCAAAATTTTATTGAAAATGCTTAAAAAAAGAATCATTCCGTGTCTGGATATCAAAGACGGAACTACGGTAAAAGGAATTAATTTTGAAGGATTAAGAAATGCGGGAGATCCTGTAGAACTTGCCAAAAGATATGAAAAAGAAGGCGCAGACGAATTGGTTTTTCTGGATATAACCGCAACGATAGAAGAACGGAAAACTTTTGCGGAACTTGTACAAAAAATTGCCAGGGAATTGAGCATTCCATTCACAGTCGGCGGCGGAATTTCTACCGTGGAAGATGTAAGAAGACTCTTGGAAGCCGGAGCAGACAAGATCAGTATCAATTCTTCGGCGGTTAAAAATCCGGCACTAATTTCGGATTTATCAAAAGAGTTTGGAAGTCAGTGTGTTGTGGTTGCAATTGATACAAGATTGGTAGACGGATCCGATTGGGTTCATGTGAAAGGAGGAAGGGAAATAACGGATCTGAAGACATTGGACTGGGCAAAGAAAGCGGAAGAACTGGGAGCGGGAGAAATTCTTCTTACTTCAATGGATGGCGATGGTACAAAAAACGGTTTTGACCTCAGAATAACGAAGTTAATTTCCGAAAATGTAAATATTCCTGTTATTGCTTCTGGAGGCGCCGGAAAAATGGAAGATTTTGAGGAAGTTTTTAATCAGACAAAAGCAACAGGAGCTTTGGCGGCAAGTATTTTCCATTTTGGAGAAGTACAGATTCAGGATCTTAAAAATAATTTGAAAATTAAAAAAGTTGCAGTACGATGAATATCGATTTTAATAAAAGTGAAGGTTTGGTTCCGGTGATTATTCAGGACGACAGAACGTTGCAGGTTTTAATGTTGGGTTACATGAACGAAGAAGCTTTTGAAAAAACCAAAAAAGAAGGAGTTGTAACGTTTTTCAGCCGTTCCAAAAACCGTCTCTGGACAAAAGGAGAGGAGTCCGGAAATTTTTTAAAGGTTAAAAATATTGCGATAGACTGCGATCAGGATACGATTTTAATTAAGGCAATTCCTACGAATGTTGTTTGCCACACCGGAAGTTTCAGTTGTTTTGGCAATAAAGATTCTAAAGGTTTTCTGTATGAGCTGGAAGAAAAAATAAGCCAAAGAATTGATGAAAAAACCGAAGGTTCTTACACGTATTCATTATTTCAGAGAGGAATTAATAAAATGGCTCAGAAAGTGGGAGAGGAAGCCGTAGAAGTGGTTATTGAAGCCAAAGACAGCAATGATGATTTATTTAAAAATGAAGCGGCAGATCTGCTGTATCACCTTTTAATTTTACTGAAAGCCAAGAATTTTACACTGAAAGATATTGAAGAAATTTTGCTTTCCAGAAACCGGTAAAGTTGTATTTTTATCTCTAAACTCGTTAAGAATCAACCGCAAAAGAGGCAAAAGACCATTATGTTGCAAGAATTAGAATATTCAAAGCTATCAGAAGAATAAAATCGAAGATTTTTTAAACTGTTTTAAATGAAATTTCAGCTTATTTTTGTCACTTATGTGTTTTAAATACAATTCATTAAAAAATTATCCCATGAAAGAAGACAACAAAGAAAATCAGCAATCCAAAACCGAACCGGAAAGTAAAGGAAAAATTAATCCTGAAAAGGGAAAAGTAAAAGAAGTAAAACCTCCCAATTCTGATACTGCAAAAGGCGGTACAAGAGCCGGATAAATTAGAAGCCAGTCGGATTTTTCGGCTGGCTTTTTTAGAACAATTTGATTATCTCTATTTTTTCGAAGCCACAGCGAAATGCTGCAATGCTCCGATTGCTGCTTTACCGATATTAAAAACATACTGAACATCAGTATTAGCAAAAGTATCATCTCCGGTATGAGGAAGATCGCTTCTTTGGTATTCGAAAAATCCGGTGATTACTTCACCCTTTTTTTCAAAAGAGATGTAGTCGGTATCTTCTGCGGGATCGATTTTTACCTGTAATGGAGAATATAAAGTTGTGCAGGTCATCAATTCTTTGGTAACCTGTTTAGAAGCTTCATTATTTTTTGAGCTTCCTCCCTGATCTTCATCACAAAATACGGTATCATTGAACATTCCCTTTTTCCCGCCGACCTGATCCAGATTAAACACCATTTTTATATCAATCTGCCTTGTTTTATTCTGATAAACAACATCGTTAACGTAATGTCTGCTTCCGTATAATCCCTGTTCCTCGCCCGAAAAATGAATGAATTTTACAGAATATTCAGTGGGAATGTCTTTCAGGATTTTTGCGGCTTCCAGAATGATGGATGTTCCGCTGCCGTTATCGTTTACTCCGGGACCGTTAATACTGTCGAAATGCCCACAAATAATAATATATTTATCCGGATATGAAGTTCCTTTCTTAGTAATAATAAGGTTTTTAGATTTTAATTTTCCTATGGAAAAAGGATCTTCTTCCATCTGGTTTTCAGAATAACCGTAAGACAAATATTTATTTTTGATCCAGATCAGGGCGTTGTCATTTTCTACAGAACCTGTAGTTTTAACACCCAATTTCTCAAATTCCTTTAAATTGGATATAATGTCTTCTTTTTTTAATAAGTTAACTTTGTCCTGATAAGCCTGAATAAATGTTTGTGCCTGAAATCCAACGGCTGTTACAGAAAAAAGAAAAATGGCTGTTAATTTTTTGAAATTCATATTGGTAATTAGTTTACTATTTTACAAATATAGAAATAAAAAATCCTGAGAAAGAAACTCAGGATTTTGCTTGACCGTTGATTATTTTCCGATAATTATTTTTCTTACCGCTTTTTGGTCTTTTGTTTTAATCGTTGCGATATACGTTCCGTTTGGTAATTCTGAAACATTTACTTTCGTTTCATTTTCCTTATTTAAAATAAGCCTGCCGTTTATATCTGAAATTTCAAGACTGAAATCTTTAATATCTTCCGGAAGTTCGACATTTAAATAATCTTTCGCAGGATTGGGATAGATCTTTATAGATTCTATAGAATTTCCGGAAAGTAATGCTTCTTTTTTCTGTAAAGAATTTGCTGCTACTGCAAAGTGCTGTAAAGCTCCCAAAGAAGCTTTTGCTACATTGTAAATATAAACAGGATCTGTATTAGCAAATGTATCATTTGAAGAATGAGGATAATTACTTCTGATTTTTTCAAAAAAACCTGTAATAATTTCGCCTTTTCTTTCAAAAGGAATATAATCTGTAGCTTCAGCCGGATCTACCGCCGTTAAAAGAGGAGAATACAAAGCGGTACAGTTGCGCAATTGCTGTGTAACGTCTGCTGAAGCTGCATTATTGCTAGACAGACCTCCCTGATCTTCATCACAATAGATCGTATTGTTATTATTGCCCATTTTTCCGCCAACCTGATCCAGATTGAAGACTAATTTAATGTCTAATTTCTTAATATTATTTTGGTAAACAACGTTATTTACGTAATGTGAACTTCCAATAAGTCCCTGTTCTTCACCAGAAAAATGGATGAATTTAATCGAATATTCTGTAGGAACGTCTTTTAAAATTCTTGCCGCTTCCAGAATGATGGATGTTCCGCTGCCGTTATCATTTACTCCAGGACCGTTTATAGTGTCGAAATGTCCGCAAATGATAACGTATTTATTAGGATAAACGGTTCCTGTTTTAGTGATGATTAAATTTTTTGAACTTTTGCCGTTGTAAGTGAAGGCATCTTCCGAAATCTGGTTTGAAGAATATCCGAAAGCCAGATATTTATTTTTAAGCCAGTTGAAAGTATTATTATTCGAAGTTGAGCCGGTGGTTTTAATCCCTAAATTGGCAAAGTTCTGTAAGTTTGTTGTAATATTGGTCTGTGTCACCATATTAGCTCTGTCCTGATAAGCCTGAATAAAAGATTGTGCATTGAAGCTTAAAGCCGATAAAGAAAAGAGCAGAATTGTAGAAGTCTTTTTCATTTTGATATTAATTTTTGTAATTTGATTGGTATACAAATGTAATAATAAAAAAATCCTAAACAAAAGTTCAGGATTTTAATTTTACAGTAAAATAAAAATTATTTACCGATAATTATTTTTCTTACCGCTTTTTGGTCTTTTGTTTTAACAGTTGCCATATAAACACCGTTTGCTAGTCCTGAAATATTAACTTTAGCTTCATTTTGTTTATTTAAAACAAGTCTGCCGTTCATATCCGAAATTTCAAGACTGAAGTTTTTAACGTCTTTTGGAAGATCAACATTTAAAAGATCTTTCGCCGGATTGGGATAAATCTTTACGGTTTCCAGATTATTTACTGTCTTTTCATCCGTTGCCAATAAACTTGTAGAGGCTGTTGCAAAATGCTGTAAAGCTCCTACAGCCGCCTTTCCTACGTTGAAAACATAAGTAGGATCTACATTTGCAAAAGTATCATTTACGGTGTGTTCATTATAACTTCTTGCCGTTTCGTAAAATCCTGTAATAATGTCTCCTTTTGCTTCAAAAGGCATATAATCGGAAGAGTAGGCATTCGACATAACTGTCTGTAATGGTGAATACAGCGTTGTACATGCTGCAAGCTGCTGTGTAACGGAAAGAGAGGCTGCATTGTTTCCGGTTTGCCCGCTTTGGTCACTTTCGCAGTTGATGGCAACATTAGAATTGCTTATTTTTCCACCCACCTGATCTAAATTAAAGACCAGTTTTATATCCAACTGACGGACACTGTTCTGGAAAACCACACTATTTACATAATGTGCACTTCCCTGTAATCCCTGTTCTTCGCCGGAAAAGTGGATGAATTTAATAGAATATTCTGTCGGAACATCTTTTAAAATTCTTGCCGCTTCCAGAATAATAGAAGTTCCGCTTCCGTTATCGCTTACTCCGGGACCTGTAATGGTGTCGTAATGTCCGCAGATAATAACGTACGTATTCGGATAAACGGTTCCTGTCTTGGTAATGATTAAATTTTTAGAACTTGTAGAGCCAAATGTGAAAGGATCTTCTACCATCTGACTTGTGCTGTATAACCGTAAGACTGATATTTTGCTTTAAGCCAGTTTAATGCATTGGTGTTGGCTGCAGAACCCGTTGTTTTTACGCCAAGATTCCCAAATTCCTGAAGTAATGTAGTTATATTGGTCTGGGTAACCAAATTGGCTCTGTTCTGATAAGCCTGAATAAAACTTTGAGCCTGAAATGCATATGTTCCTAATGAAAACAGCAGAAGAGTAGTTATTTTTTTCACTTTAAAGGAAAATTTTATAAATTTAATAATATTACGCAAATGTAAATAATAAAAAAATCCCAAGCAAAAAACCTGGGACTTATATTGATAACAAAAATTTTACATTATTTTACTTGATCTACAACTGCTTTGAAAGCTTCAGGGTGATTCATTGCTAAATCTGCTAAAACTTTTCTGTTAAGCTCAATGTTGTTCTTTTTAAGAGCTCCCATAAACTGAGAGTAAGACATTCCGTGCTCTCTGGTTCCCGCGTTGATACGAGTGATCCAAAGTGCTCTGAAATTTCTTTTCTTCTCTTTTCTACCACGGTAAGCATATTGCATTGCTTTTTCTACCGCGTTTTTAGCTACTGTCCAAACGTTCTTTCTTCTTCCGAAATAACCTTTAGCGTGCTTAAAAATTTTCTTTCTTCTAGCTCTTGAAGCTACCGAATTTACTGATCTTGGCATAATTTAAATTGTTTTTTTGAAATGTGCGGTAATTATTTCATTACTCTTAGTGGCTCCATTTCAGGGTTAAAATGTTGAATTTGTTTGAATTCTTATAAACCGACTATAGATTTATAAAAACTACTTAATTGCTAATTGACGCAATACGCTTTTCTCGTCCACAGCAGCAACGTAAGAAGTCGTAGTAAGATTTCTCTTCTGCTTCGTTTCTTTCTTCGTTAAGATGTGGCTTTTGTAAGCGTTCTTTCTTTTGATCTTACCAGATCCGGTAAGAGCAAAACGTTTCTTAGCACCTGATTTCGTTTTTAATTTTGGCATTGTTTTGCTTTTTATTGTTTTGTTATCAATATCTGTTTTGGCTATTTCCGATTGCCCGGAATAATAGTCTGCAAAATTACAGAAAAATTTCGAGATTTGAAAAAGATTTTTTGAATAGAATAGGGAAGTGGATGAAGCTTTAGGCATTACCGTTTTTGTGAGATAAATTTTTTTTGAAGCTGTTTCCTGCTTTCCACTGTATCTTTTTGGTTGTGGACTCCTGAACTACGTTCGTAAACCTCCAGTTTATACTCCGCCCGCAACCAAAAAGGATGTCGTTCCAATCAGGGCTAGAATGGAAGTTCCCAATATAAATAACCGGATTCGGGAATAAATAAGTCTTGTTAAACGCAACGTTAAACAAGGAGATTTAATTATTAAGAATTCAGCTTTTAAGATATACAAAGGCGTAAGACTTATCAAAGTAATACCATTTTTGTCTTTTTTACATAAACGAAGTGCCTTTGTTTAGCTTACAAACTTTCAATAAGTAAAAAAATCTCTTGTTTTTCTTTGCGATAAATCAATTAATTAAATTTATTTCTTATCCTGAAATGAGGTTAAATAGTAAACGAATATCCATACTATTTGTCATGCTGAAAGCATCTAAACAAAGTATTCAATGCATCGTTGAAATCCTTTTTAGGATGACAAACTTTGTAAATATTTTTGAATAAATTACTGAAAAGTTCCGGCAAAATTGCTTGAAATAAAAAACAGCAACCAAAATACTCTGATTGCTGCTTTACTTATATGTCGAAAAAATTAAGCCTCAATAAACTCCAGAAGATCCTTATTAATCGTCTGATGTTCAGTCGTAGGCATTCCGTGAGGGAATCCCGGATAAGTAATCAGCTTACCGTTTTTCAATAATTTAGCAGATTTTATCGCTGAATTTTCAATGGGCACAATCTGGTCGTCTTCACCGTGCAGCAATAATACCGGAATATCTACAGCTTTCAAGTCTTCTGTAAAATCTGTCTCAGAAAAAGCTTTGATTCCGTCATAATGAGCTACAATTCCTCCCATCATTCCCTGTCTCCACCAGTTGGTCTGTACACCTTGCTTCACTACAGCACCTTCTCTGTTGTAACCGTAGAAAGGAACCGTTAAATCCATAAAAAACTGATTTCTGTTATTTAAAGTCTGATCTCTGATGTTGTCAAAAACTTCCATCGGAACGCCATCCGGATTGTTTTCGCTTTTTACCATTACCGGAGGAACTGCGCTTATCAATACCGCTTTTTTTGCTCTTCCGTTGGCATATTTGTTTACATAACGGATCACTTCACCGCCACCGGTGGAATGTCCGATATGCACAACATCTTTCAGATCCAGAAATTCTACCAATTCTGCCGCATCAGAGGCATACTGCTCAATCGTATGATTGTAAATATTCTGGCTGGAACGTCCGTGACCTCTTCTGTCGTGAGCAATTACTCTGTAACCTCTCTGTAAAAAGAAAATAACCTGCGCATCCCAGTCATCAGATGATAAAGGCCATCCGTGGTGAAACATCAATACCGGTCCTTCTCCCTGATCTTTGTAAAAAATTTCTGTTCCGTCTTTTAATTTTAATGTACTCATTGCTTTGTTGTTTAATTTGTTATTCAATTTTAATTTTTAAATAAGCTTATTGTTGTCTTATTTTTCTAAAGCAAATGTAGTCGTAAATTAAATAGATAATCTTGATCTATGGTAAAAATTAAAAAATATTTAATAATTAATATAAAATATTGAATTTTAATTAATGAAGAATTTAGAAATCATAAAAATAAAAGCCTCAAAACAATTTGAGGCTGTATATTTTAGTTTCAGATCCGTAGATCCGGCTGTAGATTATTTAGCTGGTTTTTTAGGACTCATCATCATAATCATTCTTTTTCCTTCAAGCTTAGGAAGCTGGTCTACTTTTCCAACGTGCTCCAATTCCTGAGCAAGTTTTAAAAGTAAGATTTCTCCCTGGTCTTTAAAGATAATCGAACGTCCTTTAAAAAATACGTAGGTCTTTAATTTTGAACCTTCTTCAAGGAATTTCTCAGCATGTTTCTTTTTGAATTCGTAATCGTGCTCATCTGTCTGAGGTCCGAAACGGATTTCTTTCACAACTACTTTTACCTGCTTAGCTTTTAATTCCTTCTGCTTTTTCTTTTGCTCGTATAAGAACTTTTTATAGTCCAGAATCCTTGCAATAAACGGTTCAGCCTTGTCGGAAATTACTACAAGATCAAGTTCCTGCTCCTGAGCAATCTGTCTTGCCTTATCTGTAGGATAAACTCCCGGCTCTACGTTATCGCCCACCAAACGAAGCTCTCTCACACGAATTTTATCGTTGATCAAGTGTGCGTCCTCCTGTACCGGACGTCTCTGTGGGCCCCTGTTGTTAAATCTTTGTGCTATTGTATTATAATTTTATTGGTTAACTTCTATTTTATCAATCATTCTGAACAAAAATAATTTTCAATCATTTAGAATGATATTTTTTAGATTTAAGCGTTAAACTCAAATCCAGTTTTTGACTGTTCTTTAAAATAAGAAACAAAATCTTCAATCTTCATTACTCCTAAATCGCCTTCACTACGTCTTCTTACAGAAATTGTGCCATCCTTTTCTTCATTTTCTCCCACTACAATCATGAATGGAATCTTCTTTAATTCGGCATCGCGGATCTTTTTACCCGTTTTTTCGTTTCTGTCGTCAATTAATCCGCTAATATCGTGATTTTCCAGTAATTGAGAAACTTTTTTAGCATAATCTACGTATTTTTCACTGATCGGAAGAATGATAAACTGATCAGGAGCCAGCCACAATGGGAAATCTCCCGCTGTATTCTCAATAAGAATCGCAATGAATCTTTCCATAGAACCAAACGGCGCTCTGTGAATCATTACCGGTCTGTGCTTTTCGCCATCGCTTCCTGTATACCAAAGATCAAATCTTTCCGGTAAGTTATAATCCACCTGAATCGTTCCAAGCTGCCATTTTCTGCCTAAAGCATCTTTCACCATGAAATCCAGTTTAGGACCGTAGAATGCAGCTTCACCGTATTCAGTCACTGTATTCAATCCTTTTTCCGTTGCTGCTGTTACGATTGCATTTTCTGCTTTCTCCCAGTTTTCGTCGGTTCCGATGTATTTTTCCTTATTTTCAGGATCTCTCAAAGAAATCTGAGCGGTAAAATCAGCAAAACCTAATGAACCGAAAACGTAAAGAACCAAATCAATCGTTTTCTTAAATTCTTCCATCAACTGATCCGGAGTACAGAACAAATGCGCATCATCCTGAGTAAATCCGCGAACTCTCGTTAAACCGTGAAGCTCACCACTTTGCTCATATCTGTAAACGGTACCAAATTCTGCATATCTTTTAGGCAAATCTCTGTAGCTCCATTGTGAAGTTTTGTAGATTTCACAGTGATGCGGACAGTTCATCGGCTTCAGCATGAATTCTTCTCCTTCATTCGGAGTTTTAATCGGCTGGAAGCTGTCTGCTCCGTATTTGTCCCAGTGACCGGAAGTCACATACAATTCCTTCGCACCGATATGCGGAGAAATTACAAATTCGTAACCTGCTTTTTTCTGAGCTTCAGAAAGGAAATTCTCTAATTTTTTTCTTAAAGCAGCTCCTTTTGGCAACCATAAAGGCAATCCCTGACCTACTTTTTCAGAGAAAGCGAAAATTCCAAGTTCTTTACCCAGTTTTCTGTGGTCTCTTTTTTTAGCCTCTTCTAAAAGTTCAAGATATTCTGTTAAATCTTTCTGTTTTGGGAAAGAAATACCGTAAACTCTCGTTAACTGAGGATTTTTTTCGTTTCCTCTCCAGTATGCTCCGGCAGCATTTAAAATCTTCATTGCCTTTACAATACTTGTGTTAGGAATGTGTCCTCCACGACAAAGATCTGTGAAGTCATCATGCGTTACGAAAGTGATTTCCCCATCATTAAGATTAGAAATCAGTTCCACTTTATAAGGATTGTCTGCATACACTTTTAAAGCTTCTTCTTTAGAAACCGGATATAAAGAGAATGTAGATCCTTTTTTAGCATTTTCCAAAACCTTCTTTTCGATCTTTTCGAAATCTTTATCAGATAAACTTTCGTCCCCGAAATCTACGTCATAATAGAATCCTTTTTCAATGGCAGGACCGATGGTTAACTTAGCATTAGGATAAAACTCAAGGATTGCCTGCGCCAAAAGGTGGGCAGAAGAATGCCAGAAAGCTTTCTTTCCAAGATCATCATTCCAGGTTAGCAATTGTACCGCAGCATCCGTGGTTATAGGTGTGGTCGTCTCTACTTGTTTGTCGTTTACAACTGCGGAAATGGTATTTCTAGCCAATCCCTCGCTTATAGATTTTGCCACATCTAGCGGAGTAACTCCCGCCTCGAATTCTCTGACACTATTGTCTGGAAGTGTAATTTTTATCATTGTTTACTAAGAAATTTTAAGATGCAAAAATACGGATTTTTTATTTAAAATACTACTTTCACGCATTTTTGAGACGAGATTTAATACGAAAAATCTCAGAATACCGTTATAAATAATTAACGTTTAACCAACCTTCTAATTATGAATAGGTTAAATTAAGACTGATGCTTTCTTTTGTACCGCACCTTTTCTTTAATAATCTCAATAACATCCACATTTCTCACTTTAGACTGTACCCAACCATGAATATCTATGTACAGCAAAGACCTTCTGTAGTATTCATTTTCAGAAAAAAGAGTTAATTTTTCATCAAATTTTTTGAAAGATTCCAATTGTTTGTCTGGTGTTATATTATTCAGATTTTTGAAAAAATGAATGCTTTCAAAATGAAATTCATCAGGCTTTTTCATCTTTTTGGTGAATTTTAAAGTTGCTTTGATAAATTCATCATAATCTTCATCGTTTCCTGATTCGTGTTTCGCCATCAGAATCAAAATCCGGGTGTGGAAGAGTAGATCTTCCTGAACATTTCCTTTGGATTCGATCACTTTCAATGAATAACTGATGGATTCCTCAAATTTCCTGCTTCCAAAGAACATCGCTGCCATTTTTAAATAAAGAATCATGAAATGATGCTCATCAATTTTATCCCGGAGCTTATCCATTTTCAGCTCGATTTCAGGAATTAATTTCGAACCAGAGAAGAATTCACCTTTCACAAAGTGAATGTTCATTAAAGTATTGTAATGCGTCAGAAAAATAAGCGATTGCAGGTTTTCATTTTGAGCAAAACTTGAAGAATGAACCACTTCATTAAAATCCTTAAAACTTTCCTCAAGAATGTCAATATTTCCGTAAAGAAATAAGATTTTCAGCAGGTAAGTATTTCCTTTAATGTACCAAACGGGATGACTCACGATCATTTCAGGATTTTTGTAAAATAAATCCACCCATTGAAAAGCATATTTCAACGTATATTTATATTCCTGAAGCAATTGGTTTTTCCAGACGTGCGCTTTAAAATACCACAATTTTTCCGTGAAATTCAGCTTTTTGAAATTGATTTTCTGAATCTGCGAATTGAATATCTGCATGATTTCGGCACGGTCTTCATCATTTTTCACATAACCTTTTGTCAGCATTTCACTGTACAGTTTCAGCGAAAGATTGGATAATTCTGTCGCATAATGATTCTGTTTGCTGATTTCCGTAGACTGTCTGATCAGTTCATCGGCACGACCTTCAATACTCCGGGTAATAAACTGGGATTCAATTACTTTTTCCAGATCGATAATTTCCGAAGCAATACTTTTTTCATCCAATTCCAACGCGGTCTGTTTTGCTTTGTCTAAAATTTTTAAAGCCTGTTTATACAAGCCTTTCTGATACAGAATATTCGCAAAATCAAGCTGTTCGCGCAGCTGGATTCTGTAATTCTGATGACTCGGGTTCATCCGTAAACTCACCAGAATCTGCTTGTAAAGATGCGCTTTCAGGTTCGACAACTGTTGTTTCGTAGAAATCTTTTTGTTGATGATGATATGCTCATCGTATTCCTTCATCTTATCCAGTTCTGAAAAAAGAAGAAGAAATTTTGCATCCGCATTAATTCCGAGACGGTTTACATACAAGGTGAATTGCCTTTTTTCTGAAGTTGTCAGAGATTTGATGAGTACGAATAAAAAATCTTTATGCAATTCTGCCATTGTAAATTTTTAAAATTTAAAATAATGATAATCAAATAATTGAAATTAAAATACAATATTTTGAGTATTGTATTTTTTATAAAAAATGAAACTGAATAAACGTTTCATCTTTCTAGTTTTGAATCAAAATTAAGTAAAAACTTCATTATGAAATCCGAAAAAGTCGAAATTTTTGATACAACACTGCGTGATGGAGAGCAGGTTCCCGGCTGTAAGTTAAATACCGAGCAAAAATTAATTATAGCCGAAAAACTGGATGAACTGGGAGTGGATGTCATTGAAGCCGGTTTCCCGATTTCCAGTCCCGGAGATTTTCATTCGGTTTCGGAGATTTCAAAATTAGTGAAAAATGCTAAAGTCTGCGGATTGACGAGAGCTAACCAAAAAGATATTGATACCGCAGCCGAAGCATTAAAATACGCCAAAAGACCGAGAATTCATACCGGAATCGGAACTTCGGATTCTCATATCAGATTTAAATTTAACTCAAACAGGGAAGATATTGTTGAAAGAGCGGTTCAGGCGGTAAAATATGCCAAATCGTATGTGGAAGACGTTGAATTTTATGCGGAAGATGCAGGAAGAACAGACAATGATTATCTGGCAAGAGTTTGCGAAGAAGTGATAAAAGCAGGGGCAACCGTGCTTAATATTCCGGACACAACGGGATATTGTCTTCCCGAGGAGTACGGTGCAAAAATAAAGTACCTGAAAGAAAATGTAAAAGGCATTGATCGCGTGATCTTATCCTGTCACTGCCACAACGATCTGGGAATGGCAACCGCTAATTCTATTGCAGGAGTCATCAACGGAGCGAGACAGATAGAATGCACCATTAACGGATTGGGAGAAAGAGCTGGAAATACGGCACTGGAAGAAGTGGTGATGATTTTAAAACAGCATCCATATTTAGAATTATATACTGACGTTCAGTCCAAAATGCTCAATCCTATGAGTGTTTTGGCTTCTGAATTGATGGGAATGCCGGTGCAGCCGAATAAAGCGATTGTGGGAGCGAATGCTTTTGCGCACAGTTCCGGAATTCATCAGGACGGAGTGATTAAAAACAGGGAAACTTACGAAATTATTGATCCTGCGGAAGTGGGCGTGAATGCTTCTACCATTGTTTTAACAGCAAGAAGTGGACGTTCTGCTTTGGCATACAGATTTAAACATATTGGTTTTGAAGTTACTAAAAATGAACTTGATTTTCTGTATCAGGAGTTTTTGAAAATTGCTGACGGTAAAAAAGAAGTCAATAATGACGATTTAAGTTCAATGATCGAAAAAGTGACAAGAAAAATAGGGTAACATAATTGATTCTCCATTACATAAATTAGAATGAACACAAAAAAGACACTGTTTGATAAAGTCTGGGATGCACACGTTGTAGAGACGATTCCGGACGGACCTCAGATTATTTATATTGATAAACATCTCATCCACGAAGTAACCAGTCCACAGGCTTTTGCGGAACTGGAAGCGAGAAATCTGGAAGTTTTCAGACCGAAACAGATTGTGGCAACTGCGGATCATAATGTTCCGACTCTGGATCAGGATCAGCCGATTCGCGATGCATCCTCCAGAAATCAGGTGGAGCAGTTAACGGAAAACTGTAAGAAAAACAACATAGAATTGTATGGTTTGGGACATCAATATCAGGGAATTGTTCACATCATTGCTCCGGAATTAGGTGTTACACAGCCGGGAATGAGCATTGTTTGCGGAGACAGCCATACTTCTACACACGGCGCTTTCGGTTCAATTGCTTTCGGAATCGGAACAAGTCAGGTGGCGCAGGTTTTTGCGAGCCAGTGTTTGTTGCTGAATAAGCCAAAATCGATGAGAATTACCGTAAATGGTGAGTTAAATAAAAATGTTCAGCCCAAAGATGTGATTTTGTACATTATTTCAAAAGTGGGAACCGACGGCGGAACAGGGTATTTCTGTGAATATGCCGGAAATGTTTTCGAAGAAATGTCGATGGAAGGCAGAATGACGGTTTGTAATATGAGCATCGAAATGGGCGCTCGCGGAGGAATGATTGCTCCCGATGAAACGACTTTTGAGTACGTAAAAGGAAGAACTTTCGCACCGAAAGGCGAGGAATGGGAAGAAAAACTGGAATACTGGAAAACTTTGAAAACCGATGAAAGAGCAGTTTTTGATGCTGAATTTTCTTTCGATGCTTCGGAAATTTATCCGATGGTAACGTATGGAACCAATCCGGGGATGGGAATTTCCATCAGTCAGAATATCCCGAATCCTCAGAACGAATCTGAAGAGAAAGCTTTAAAATATATGGGTTTAAAAGCGGGACACGCTCTTTCTGATATTAAAGTGAATTATGTCTTCATCGGAAGCTGTACGAATGCGAGAATTGAAGATTTCCGTTCTGCGGCAAATTATGTTAAAGGAAAAAGGAAGTCGGATCATGTTCACGCGTGGCTTGTTCCGGGTTCTCAACAGGTTGCCAAACAGATTTTTGAAGAAGGTTTAGATACGGTTTTTAATGAAGCTGGTTTCCAGATCAGACAACCGGGATGTTCGGCGTGTTTAGCGATGAATGATGATAAAATTCCGGAAGGGGAATATTGTGTTTCTACTTCGAACAGAAATTTTGAGGGAAGACAGGGACAAGGTGCGAGAACGATTCTGGCAAGTCCGTTAACGGCTGCAAAAGTTGCTGTGGAAGGAAGAATTTCCGTCTTTGAAAACTGATGGAGATGAATTTACTTAAAACTTGTCTAAATTTTTTTACCACAAAAGACGCAAAAGATTTAAACACTTTAGTTTTTTAAGCTTAATACTTAAATAGAAAAAAGAGCACATAAGTTTAAAAGTGAATTGTCAATAGTGAATAGTGAATTTTAGAAATTGACTGTTGACTCACAAAGTGAAATTAACCATTCACTTTTTTAGCCCCGATAGAAACGGTTACCCCGGAGCAAGCGAAGGCAAAGCAAAGGAGCGAGGAGTATGAGTGGATAGCGGGAAATAGCTCCTGAAAAGAAAAAAAAATAATAATTAAAACTATTTTGGCTCAAAAAAAATGCAAAAATTAGTCATTATACAATCCAGAGCAATTCCTTTGCCTGTAGAAAATATAGATACGGATCAGATTATTCCGGCGAGATTTTTAAAGAGTATTGATAAAAAAGGTTTTGGCGAAAATCTTTTCAGAGACTGGAGATACGATGTTCATACGAATGAACCGAATCCTGATTTCGTCCTGAATAACGCAAAATACAGTGGTGAAATTCTGGTTGCAGGAAACAATTTCGGTTGCGGAAGCAGTCGGGAACACGCTGCATGGTCTTTAACGGATTATGGCTTTAAAGTGGTTGTTTCAAGCTTTTTTGCGGATATTTTTAAGGGCAATGCTTTAAACAACGGATTATTGCCTGTAAAAGTTTCTGAGGAATTTTTAAAAGAAATTTTAGAGGAAATTACTGAAAATCCTGAAAAAGAAATTTTGGTGGATGTTGAGAAACAAACCATTACCTTTAATGATAAGACGGAAAGTTTTGAAATAGATTCTTATAAAAAAATATGTCTGCTGAATGGGTATGATGATATTGATTTTTTAATCAGCAGAAAACAGGCGATCGAACAATTCGAACTAAAAACACAAAAAGTGTATGAAAACTAATTTTAAAATTGCAGTGCTTCCGGGAGACGGAATCGGGCCGGAAGTGGTTGCAGAAAGTATTAAAATCTTAGATTCCATCGCGGAAGCGTTCCAGTATCAGTTTGATTTTAAATACGGATTGATGGGAGCGGAAGCGATTTATAAGACTGGAAATCCTTTGCCGGATGAAACACTGGAGATCTGCAAAGCGTCTGATGCGGTGCTTTTTGGGGCGATCGGAGATCCTTCTTTCGATAATAATCCGGATGCCAAAGTACGTCCGGAACAGGGGTTGCTGAAACTTCGTAAAGAATTGGGGCTTTTTGCAAATATCCGACCTTTGAAAACGTATGCTTCTTTAATTGAGAAAAGTCCTTTGAAAAGGGAAATTATTGAAGGAACGGATATTCAGATTTTCAGGGAACTGGTGAGTGGAATTTATTTTGGCGAAAAATTTACGGATGAAGAGGCGGGTTATGCGTATGATATCTGCAAATACAACCGTGATGAAATCGCACCTATTGTTCACATGGCTTTTCAGGAGGCTCAGAAAAGGAGAAAAAAATTAACTTTAATTGATAAAGCGAACGTTTTGGATACTTCCAGATTGTGGAGAAAGGTCTGTAAAGAAATTGCTTCAGAGTATCCTGATGTAGCACTTGATTTTATGTTTGTGGACAACGCGGCGATGCAGTTAATTTTAAACCCAAAACATTTTGATGTAATTGTTACCGAAAATATGTTTGGAGATATTATTTCGGATGAAGCGAGTGTTATCGGCGGTTCTATCGGTTTGCTTCCTTCGGCTTCCATTGGAAATGAAAATGCTTTGTTTGAGCCTATTCACGGTTCTTATCCGCAGGCAAAAGGAAAAGGAATTGCAAATCCTGTTGCTTCCATTTTAAGTACAGCAATGATGCTTGATTATTTAAAGCTTGAGCAGGCAGCGGAAAAATTGAGACAATCTGTAGAGTATGCTATTGAGAATAAATACGTTACGGTGGATCTGAATTCTGAACAGCCTTATTCCACCAGTGAAGTGGGAAGTTTTATCGCAGACTATATTAAATATTCGGAGAAATCGTATTACAATTTTGAAAATGTGAAGCTCGGAAAATCAACTATTGTTTAAATATCAATTTTCTGCAATTAATTATAACCTTAGTTCGGGATAAGAAATAAATTTAAAAATTGATTTATAATATTATATCAATTTATCGCAAAGAAAAACAAAAGATTTTTTTTATTTATTGAAAGTTTGCAAGCTAAACAAAGGCACTTCGTTTATTTAAAAAAGACAAAAATGGTATTACTTTAATAAGTTTTACGCCTTTGTATATCTTAAAAGCACTTAGTATTTAAAATAACCTTGCGGACTTTGTGTTAAAATTATGATTAATAATAGATAATCATTGAAAAATATGTCAGTTTTGCTTCGTAAGTCAACAGCCAAATAGTTACGGTAGTTGACAAGCGGAGCAGATTGACCGTTGTAGTTCATATTACATATTTGACTTTTATTTGTGTTTTTTTCTAAAAAAGGTTCCGCTCATTGAGCAGAACCTTTTTATTTTTCGTCCGTATTATCCGTTTTTCCGGATTTGTTGTTTTGAGAAGATTTCTGAACGTCTTTTTTATCCACGTCCGACGGATTTGTTTTTTCTGATGAAGCAGGAATATCGGGAAAATCCTGATTTTGCTTTTTGGTTTCTGCAGAATTTGCAGATTCCTGTTTTTCTTTTTCTTCTGAATGCATAGCTTTAAATTTTATAGTCCTAAAATGCCCAGCTTTCCGGTCTGGTCTTCTATGGTGTAATTCAAAGCCTTTGCCAAAACAAAAATATTATTAAGATTTTCCATCAGTTGTTGTCTTCCTTCCGTTCTCAGCTTGTTCTGATCGATGGATTTTACAGCGGTATCTTTCGCTTTCTGAGTTACGTTTTTAATGTCTTTTTCGGAAATTCTGTTGAAAAAAGAATCGTCCATCGACTGAATTTCCACACTTGGCGTAATTCTGATGTCCGCATCGGGTAATTCGGTAATCACTAATTTTTTATTGATCGAATCTACCTCCATTTTCATCTTGTTAAGATCATAAGAAACCTGTGCGTTCGTTTTGGTATAGGTAATGATGCTGTTGCTGGAAACTTCTTTGCCTAAAAATTCATAGCCCATTTTGGTTTTCTGAATGGAAGAAGCATTCTGCTCAAGAACGACCATTTTATTCATTTTCGAAATCTGATTGGTCAGAATATAATAATCTGATTTCTCAGTTTTTTCACTAAGATTAAAGCATGACTTTGAACTGAAAAACAAAACTGTTACCAGTGCAGCTCCTGCCAAAAACGATATTAAAGCTTTACTATTTCTCAAACCTTATTTACCAAAAATTTCTTTAATTACAGAACTGTCATCTTTTTTCAGGATCTCTGCCAAATCTCTTTCGATATATCCGGATGTAGGCATTTCGATAATTCTTCCTAATTCTTTTCCGTATTTCTGAACAATAATGGTAGGAACTTTCTGGATGTTAAAAAGGCTTTCTTCGCCGTTAGGAGATTCCTTTTTACGGTTTACTGCAATAATGGTAAGTTTGCCTTCCGGATATTTTACTTCCTCAAGAATCCTCATCAGTCTCGGAAAATCCCTGTGAGAGTCTTCACACCATGTTCCCATGAAAACCGTGATATTGTAAGTGTTGATCTTGGCTTTTTTAAGTTCTCCGATCGCTTTCTGATCCAAAGCATATTCATCATGCTCTTTCACATACCAGTCAGAATAAGGAGCTTCAAGAAATTTACTTTTGAGCTGATTCCCCAAAAGCATTTTTCCGTCTGCGGTGGTTTCAACTTCACGTCCTACAACCACTTTTTGTGCAGTAAGCTGTTGAGTTGCCATGAATAGAGCTGAAACAGCCATACAATTCGTAATAAATTTTTTCATACTATTTTTCAATAATTGTCTTTAAATCGGCAGGAGAGTAGTATTTGTTTTTCAGAACTTTATGATCTGCCTGTCTGTATACATTGAATTTCTCGCCGGATTTTTCATAAAATGATTCTACGTCTTTTGCTTTGTAAAATTCAACGGTTTCCTGTGCCTGTTCTTCATTATCGCATGCTTTCGACATATTGGAACGCTGAACTTCGTTGAACAACTCTACAAATTTGCTGCCAAGTCCGAATTCCAGAACCGCTCCGCTTAAAACATATTGCAAATCGCATAAAGCATCTGCAATTTCTACGATGTTATTATCTGCAATTGCCTGTTTCAGTTCGTTCAGTTCTTCCTGAAGAAGTTCAACTCTCAGGTTGCATCTTTCCGGTGAAGGAATTTGAGGGGTATCTAAAATAGGGGCTTTAAAGGTGGTGTGGAATTCTGCTACCTGGTTCAGACTATCAATTTTATCCATGAATATTTTTTATTTACGCAAAGATAACAATTGGGTTTTAGATTTTAAGAATTGGGGCTTAGGTTTTTTACACAATGATATTATTCTGAACATAGACTGAAAGTGTACGAGCATCGTTAAAAAGTGAAGTGAAGAATCTCAAAAGTCAAGGAATAGATCATGCTTTTTCTTTCATAAATCTTTCAGATTTTAAATGATGGTGAGCTTTGGTGAAAATGTTTTTGGGATTTGTGATTAAATAATTTTTAAGAGCTTAATCCTATTTGGAATTTATGCCGAGAGTGGAAGTGTTTTATTTGGCGGACTCATAAAAAAAAGGCTGTCCGGAAACGGACAGCCTTTTACCTCAAAGCTTAATTGAGTGAAGCAATTAGTTTTTAATGAATCTCTTAGAGACTTCTCCAATCTGGATCATATAAGCACCTTTAATAAGACCGCTTACATTTACTGCGCCTCTTTCAAGTTTTCCTGAATTGATTAGTTTTCCACCCATGTCGAAGATTTTATACTCTTCGTTCGTTGTATTTGAAATATTTAAAATATCTTTTGCAGGATTCGGATACACTCGGATATCTGTAATCATATCTTTTGTATCTAAAATATTTCCTCTTCCTGATGATACAATATTTAAAGTATAATCTTCTACCTGACCGTACGTATACGTTCCACAAGAAGATGTAGGTACAGAGCTGTACTGCATCATCACTCTCATTCTTGTAGTTCCTACAGTCGCTGTTGAAGGAATCGTGATAGATCCTGTTACCGGACTTGTGGTAGATCCTGTTTTAGACCAAGCCAATTCTCCGCTGTCTGCGAAATCTCCGTCTCCGTTATAATCAATATAAACAGCATAAGCTTCATTATATTTGGTTGATGTCCAAACCGGAGTAATGGAAAGTGAGTAAGCAGAACCTCTTGTTACATTTGTAGAAACTGAAGTGAAGTTTTCGTAACCTGCCGTTCCTGTTGAAGTATTGTTAATGCTTCCGAACGTTACATTTCCTATTCTTTCATCAGCAGTATTATTCGCTGAAGCAGAACAGTAAGTAACTGCAGTTCCTGCTAAAGTGGTTACGGAAACTGTGTTGCTGGCAACTGAAACATTTCCTGCCGCATCTTTAGCTTTTACTGTAAAGCTGTATGTTGTTGAAGGTGATAAACTTGATACAGTATAGGAAGTTGATGCAGTAGAACCTACTAATGAAGTTCCCTGATAAACATCATAACCTGTAACACCTACGTTGTCTGTTGCGCCGGACCATGAAAGATTCGTACTTGTAGAAGTTGTTCCTGAAGCCGCAAGAGTAGGAGCAGTAGGAGCAGTAGTATCTGAAGTTCCTGAACCTGCGTTTACGGTAATGTTGGCATTGTTCACATCAAAGAAAATATGATTGGAACCTTTTACCATAATTCTTCCTGTTGTTGTAGAAGTATTCGGAATAGTTACCGCCTGTGTTCCGTCGTTTGGAGTTCCTGCCAATAGAGTAGTCCATGTATTTCCTCCGTCTGTAGACCAAAGAATATCTACGTTGGCTGCATTTACACCATTCGCTGTTGTTCCTGCCACATTCCATGTTACGGTTTGGGAAGTTCCTCCTGTAACTGTTGTAGCGGTATTTTGAGAGCTTACGCTGAATGGTCCTGCTGTTCCGTTTACTGTGATTACTGCATCATCCGAATTGTTTCCGGAACCTCCGGCTCTGTTATCGCGAACGGTAAATCTGAAATTGTATGTTCTGGCAACGTTTGATAATGCTTCAACAGTAATCTCAGATCCCGCTGTTGTAGTAGCTCCCGCGAGAACTGAAGCCATTCTCGGGAAATATCTTACAGGTGTAGTTTGCGGTGTCCATGATCTGAAAGTAGGTCCTGTCGCTTTTGTGGCACTCGCCGCAGAACTTGCTCCGGTTTGTGAAGACGACGCATTGTCCATTTGTTCCCAGATATACGTTAACGAATCTCCGTTTGCATCTGTTCCGGCTCCTGTTAACATAAATGGTGTTCCTTTCGGAATAGTATAATCCAGACCTGCATTGGCTGTAGGAATAGAATTTCCTGTACTTGTGCTTGTAGGGCAGGTTTTAGCTTTGATATTATTGGTAATCTGCTGAATGCTGATTGCGTGGAAGAAAGCATCTGAATGCGGCTGAATATCCTGAGAAGTAATTCCCGCATATCCCATGATGGTTGATCCTGAACCTGGCTCCATATTGGCTCCTGTTCCTTCGTTGTTCATGGAGAAAGTGTGGTTTCCTCCAAACTGATGTCCCATTTCGTGCGCTACATAATCAATATCGAAATTATCTCCTGAAGGAATTGCATCTGCCGGAGAAGTATAACCGCTTCCTTTAGAGCCATTGGTACAAACGCAGCCGATACATCCTGCATTTCCGCCTCCTCCTGAAGCTCCGAATAAGTGACCGATGTCATAATTTGCCTCACCAATAACAGAAGTCAGGGTAGACTGAAGCTCCGAATTCCAGTTACTCATGCTTGCTGCTGCAGAGTAAGGATCCGTAGAAGCGTTGGTGTAAATTACCGAGTCGTTGTTTGCGATTAAAACCATTCTTGCTGCAAAATCTTTTTCAAAAACTCCGTTTACACGGGTCATGGTATTGTTCATTGCAGCTAACGCATTCGCTTTTGTTCCTCCGAAATACGCTGTATATTCTCCTGTACAGGACAATGCCAGTCTGAATGTTCTCAGTTTTGCATCATCTGCATTTGGTCTTGCAACTAAATTTGTAGTGTTTGCAACGCCTTTCTGTGCAACATCAATAACAGTACATTCAAATTTGCTTAAATCGTCTTTCTTGTCGGATTTTTTGTAAACCACATACGTTGAAAGATCTTTTGAATAAGGCTCGATGAAAACCGCTGATTTATCTCCGTAGATTTCCATAGAAGACAGTCCTAATGGAGAAACACTGAAATAAACTGTAGAACCGGAGTCTCCCAATCCTTCACCAACGTACGATTTGATGTCCGGATATTTTGCTGCCAGTTGAGGATCAAAGTTAGAGTTTTCTCTTACTTTAAAATTTTCCATTTTTCCCTCAGAATTCGGGAACGAGATAATAATTTCAGACTTTTCTCCTGCTGCAAGTCTTTTTGGAGCTTTAGCAAGAGCATTTTTTAAACCATTAATATCCAGACTATAGATTTTTGGATTGTTAATGGTTAATTTGTTTTCAAAAATTTCAGTAGCTGATTTTCTTGACGATTCAGACCAAAGTCGATCGGTCTGAGCGAATGAAATACCTGATGCAAGCATTCCAATCACCAATAGCTGTTTTCTCATACAAGTTTTCTATTTGATTGTGGAATTCCAAAGCTAATGAAAAAATCGTTACGAAAAACAAAATTTTTTAAGAAAAATTTAGACAATACAATCAAACAATTATGCAATACATTAAATGTCATCATATAGTGAATTTCTCAAAAAAAGAAAATAGCACCCGCAAAATACGGATGCTATTGAATTATTAATAGTTTAATTCTAATTTTTAAAACTTGTCATCTGCAGTTGGTCCGTAAAGTCCCGGAACTTTATTTCCTGTTGATCTTAAATACACTACCAACTCACCGCGATGATGGTACAAATGATTATATAGAAACGAACGGATAACCTGAATTTTAGGCATTGGCGGAAATATCGAATTTCCTCCCATTTCCATTTTCCACTCGTTCATCATGGTGCTTTCATCCCAACTTTCAATGGCTTTCTGCGCTTTAGCAACATTTTCTTCAAATTTGGCAACAATATTTTCCGCTTTGGAAATATCACCTTTATCGTATTGGTATGTTCCCATATCGAATACATCCTGATTGAATGTTCCGTCGTACCAGTTGTAAACTTCTGCTACGTGAGAAGCCAGCTGTGCTGTTGTCCAGTTAATTTCAGACGGCTTGTAATCCAAAGCACTGTCCGGAATTGCCTGTAAAAGTTTTCGGGTGTTTTCTGCTTCATGCAAAAATTCACCTAATAATGCCTGTTTAATCATTTGTTGATGTTTTTTTGAAATAATTTAGTTAGAATTTATTTTGTAATATCTCTACCGATAACCAGTCTCTGGATCTCGGAAGTTCCTTCTCCGATGGTGCAAAGTTTAGAATCTCTGTAGAATTTTTCTACCGGGAAATCTTTTGTATAACCATAACCTCCGAAAATCTGCACCGCATTGTTAGAAATTCTTACACAGGCTTCAGAAGCGTACAATTTTGCCATTGCACCTTCTTTTGTCATTTTCTGTTTAGCATTTTTCAGAGTTGATGCTCTTTGGATCAACAATTCTGCTGCGACTATTTCTGTTGCCATGTCTGCCAACATGAAATTAACTGCCTGAAATTCTGAAATAGATTTTCCGAACTGCTGTCTTTCTTTAGCGTATTTTAAAGCAGCCTTATAAGCTCCTCTTGCTGTTCCTAAACTTAAAGCGGCGATAGAGATTCTTCCTCCGTCCAGTATTTTCATTGCCTGTTTGAAACCTTCACCTACTTCACCTAATCTGTGAGAATCCGGCACACGAACGTTATCAAAGATTAATTCAGCCGTTTCAGAAGCTCTCATTCCCAATTTGTTTTCTTTTTTACCGGAAGAAAAACCGGGCATTCCTTTTTCTAAAACGAAAGCTGTAGAGTTATTTTTAGCTCCTTTTTCACCTGTTCTCGTCATTACAACAGCGATATCTCCTGAAATAGCATGGGTGATGAAGTTTTTAGCCCCATTAATGATCCATTCGTCTCCGTCTTTTACCGCAGTTGTAGACATTCCTCCTGAATCTGAACCTGTATTGTGTTCTGTAAGTCCCCAAGCTCCGATTACTTTACCGGAAGCCAACTGAGGAAGCCATTTGTTTCTCTGCTCTTCGTTTCCGAATTCATAAATATGGTTGGTACAAAGTGAATTGTGTGCTGCCACAGAAAGACCGATGGATGGATCTACCTGAGAAATTTCGTCCAGAATCGTTACATATTCATGATAACCAAGACCTGAACCTCCGTACTGTTCCGGAATAACGATCCCCATGAACCCCATTTCTCCTAACTCATGAAACAAATCTTTAGGAAAAGTCTGGCTTTCGTCCCACTCCATAATATTAGGTCTAATATTCTTTTCAGCAAACTCTCTTGCCGTTTCCGCTATCATTTTGATGTTGTCAATAGTCTCTGTATTCATATAGATAATAGTTAGTTCCCAAAGATAATTAAATTGCTGTAACACCCAAAAAAATTATTTATGACATAAGGCGGCATCTGCAAAAATCTAGTTTTCAATTTTTTATATTCTTAAAATTAATGATATTTTAATAAAATTTTCCGAACTTTAAGCAGATTAATTTACTATTTTAGCCACCCAATTTTTAAAGCATGAAAAAATTTCTACTGCCTATTATTATGATTTCATCTTATTTTGCAGCTCAGGCTCCTGCAGGGTATTACGATGGAACGACAGGTTTGACGGGTTACGCCTTAAAGTCAAAGCTTCATGACATCATTTCGGCGAAAAATATAAACTGGAATTATGGTGATCTCACCAATTATTATAATCAGACGGATTTAGATAGATATTACGACTACGGACCAAGCAATACGACCATTCTCCTTGATATTTATTCTGAAATTCCTACAGGACCGGATGCTTATGAATATACAACTGCGAATATCATCGGAAGTGCTTCCGCAGAAGGACAAGGCTGGAATAGAGAACACATGATGCCGCAAAGTACATTTTACAGCAATTACCCGATGTACTCAGATTTGTTTTATGTGGTTCCAACGGATGCAAGAATCAATCAGCTTCGAAGCAATTATCCTTATGGAATCGTAGGTTCTACTATTTATTATACTTTTACCAATACTTCAAGAATAGGAAATTGTGCCATTCCGGGAATTACTTATACAGGGAGAGTATATGAGCCTATTAACGAGTTTAAAGGAGATGTTGCGAGAAGTCTGCTATACTTTGCAGTACGGTATGAAGGCAAGTTAGGAACGTTTAATTTTAATAATAACGCCAATCCGGCTTCCGATACCAATCCTTTGGACGGAACGGAGGAAAGAGCTTATGATCCCGCTTATATCGCCATGCTGCTTCAGTGGCATCAGCAAGATCCTGTTTCGCAAAGGGAAATCGACAGAAATAATGCGGTGTATGCAATACAGAAAAACAGAAATCCTTTTATTGATAATCCTTCGTGGGTGAATACAATCTGGGGGCAGACTCCGGATGCTGTTGCACCACAAACTCCTACAAACGTAAGCGTTACGCAAAACAGTGCTTATTTTACAACTTTAAGCTGGACTCCTAGTACAAGTACGGACGTAATCGGATATAAAATCTACCAGAACGGAACATTGGTAGGGACAACGAAAGGTACAACATTCAGTGTAGATCATCTTACTCCTTCTACAGCGTATACTTTTACTGTGAAGGCTTACGACAACGGATACCTGCTTTCTCCGGACAGTAATACGGCTTCTGTTACCACTTTAGCATCGGATATTTATGCTAAAGATCTGATGGTAACGAAATATCTTGAAGGAACTTCGAATAATAAAGGGATTGAAATTACCAATAAAACAGGACATCCCGTAAACCTTAGTGACTACAGATTATCAATCCAGTTTTCCAGCGGAACAAATTATTATTTTGCAGATCCTTATGAGCTGGAAGGAATTGTTCAGAATAACGAGACTTTTGTAGTATTGCATCCGGATGCCAATTTCTCCTGCTATACAATAAATCAGGCAAAGTTTGTAACGGCAGCTCCGCAGATGACGTATTCCGGAAGTCAGTATCTGGAACTGAGATATAAATCCTCAACGGTGGATGCAATAGGTGTTTCCGGTACAAACAATTTTTCAGTTTTAGGAAATATTTCTTTGTACAGAAAATCTAATATCAACCAGCCAACAACGTCCTTTAGCATTAGTGAATGGGATTCTTACGCCAGTAATTATTGTCAGAATTTAGGAACACTGGCAACCACAGAAGCTATTCTTGCCAGAAATAATGAGTTTAAAATTTATCCAAATCCTGTTAATGACAATGTTTTCGTTGATGGGAAAATAGAGAATGTAAAATCAGCACAGATTTTAGATCTTTCCGGAAAAATAATTTATTCCGAACAAAATCCTTTCAAAAACAAAAAAGGCATTTCTGTACAAAGCTTATCTACAGGTTCATATTTATTAAAAATTGATGATAAAATCTACCCGTTTATCAAAAAATAAGCTGTGATCTCCCGAAAAAGGGAAAGCAATATATAATCGATATAAGCAGATTCACTAATAATCATTATCTATAAGTGTTTCTGCTTATATTTTTTATTTATAAGTAATAATGCTTATATTTGCAGAATGATAGCGGTCATTACCGGAGATATTATAAATTCACAGCACGCGGAAACAGAAGTTTGGATTACCAAGCTTAAAAATCTTCTCGAAAAGTGGGGAAGTGCTCCTCATACATGGGAAATCTACAGAGGCGACGAATTTCAGTTCAAATGTAAGATAGATGAGGTATTCTGGCGTTTTCTTGCCATTAAATCCCTTATAAAAAGTCAGGAAAATTTAGACGTAAGAATTGCCATCGGTATTGGCGAAGAGAATTTTTCTTCTGAAAAAATCACCGAATCCAACGGAACTGCTTATGTACATTCAGGTAGACTGCTCAATGATCTGAAAAACGACGGACATACTGTTTCCATAAAAACATCCAACGATTCTGTAGACCGGGACCTGAATATTCTGCTGAAATGGTCTTCCAAAGATTTTGATTCCTGGACGGTTGCCAATGCAGAAATCATCCATGAGATGATTATGAACAGAGACATTACGCAGGAAGATCTTGCGAAAAAGTTTGCCATCTCACAGTCTTCCGTAAGCCAGAGACTGAAGCGCGCAAACTATGAACTGATCGTAGAAACCAATCAATATTTCAGAAAAAAAATATCCGAACTGTAAGCATGGTTTTTATTCAGCTCATATTGGCACATTTATTTGGAGACTTTATTCTTCAGCCAAATTCATGGGTTGCAGAGAAGGAAAGTAAAAAACTGAGAAGCAGATATTTATACCTTCATGTTCTCATTCATACGATTCTGAGTTTTATTTTCCTCTGGAATACCGAATTGTGGTGGATCGCACTTCTGATCGGAGTTTCACATTTTATTATTGACGCTGCGAAGCTTAGTTTTCAGACAGCAAAATCTAAAAAATCATGGTTTTTTATCGATCAGGCTTTACATATTGCCGTGATTGTAGGAATTTCCTTTTACTTCAAGGAATTTAATTTTGAATTTTTAAAAGATAAGGAAATTCTTAAAATTCTTATGGCAGCTTTATTTTTAACAACACCGGCTTCCATTTTTATCAAGATATTATTGTCTTCGTGGACTCCGGTTCCCGAAACTCAGAACAATATACAAACCGAATCTTTATCGAGCGCCGGAAAATATATCGGGATATTAGAACGTTTATTGGTTTTCACCTTTATTGTGGTGAATCATTGGGAAGGCGTAGGCTTTATGGTCGCTGCAAAATCTGTTTTCAGATTCAGTGATCTTGCTCAGGCAAAGCAGAGAAAGTTAACCGAATATGTTCTGATCGGAACCCTTTTAAGCTTTGGAATGGCGGTTTTAACAGGAATTTTAATTAAGTAATATATCAATCTAATAAAAAGTAATTTTAGAAAATGGAAAAGAAAGAAATGTTGTACGAAGGGAAGGCAAAACAGGTTTTTGCAACCGATAATCCTAATGAAGTAGTGGTACGTTTTAAAGACGATGCTACTGCATTTAACGCTCAGAAAAGAGGATCTGTAGATCTTAAAGGAGAAATGAACAATGCGATCACGACTCTTATTTTTGAATATCTGAATGCAAAAGGGATTAAGACTCATTTCATTAAACAACTGAACGAAAGAGAGCAGTTGGTAAAAAAGGTATCCATCATTCCTCTGGAAATGGTGGTAAGAAACTATTCGGCTGGAAGCATGGCGCAGAGACTGGGAGTGGAAGAAGGAATTAAATCTCCGGTTACCATCTTCGATATCTGCTACAAAAAAGACGAATTGGGGGATCCGCTAATCAACGATCACCATGCAGTGTTCTTAGGAGCTGCAACGTATGAAGAGCTTGATGAAATGTATGAATTAACGTCAGACATCAACGAAATCTTAATCGATCTTTTCGATAAAATGAACATCATCTTAGTAGATTTCAAAATTGAATTAGGAAAAACGGCAGACGGTGAAATTATCCTTGCAGACGAAATTTCTCCGGATACATGCAGACTTTGGGACAAAGATACGATGAAGAAACTGGATAAGGACAGATTCAGAAGAGATCTTGGTGAAGTTACCGAAGCTTACGTTGAGATCTATAACAGACTGAAAACGGTACTTGCTAAATAATTATCAGGCAGAAACCAGAAGTTGGATACCGGAAGTTTATCTGAATATGTAAAAAAGTTTTGTTACAAACTTCAGATTTCGAGCTCCCGGCTTCCACCATCAAAATTTAGAAAAAATAAAAATGAAAAGTTTAGACATTCATAAAAGTGAATATTTAAAACAATTTGAAACCCAGACCTACGGAAGAAATCTTTTCAGAACGCAGGAAGAAGAAAGATTAGATGCTCCGAATGAGGAATGCGGAATCTTCGGAATGTATTCTGATAATGATCTGGATACGTTTTCTCTTTCACAGTTCGGTCTTTTTGCCTTACAGCACAGAGGTCAGGAAGCTTGTGGTATTTCTGTTCTTAAAGACGGAAAAATCACCAATATGAAAGATGAAGGTCTCGTTTTGGATGTTTATAAGGAGATCCACGATCCTGAAACTTTTATGGGAAATTCTGCGATCGGACACACCCGTTATACGACTGCAGGAGACAAAAAGAAATATAATTTTCAGCCGTTTTTCGCGAAAAACGAGTACGACCAGATTATTCTTTCGATTGCGCACAACGGTAATTTAACCAATGCCAAAGAACTGAAAACGCAGCTCGAAGCTGAAGGGGTTGTATTCAGAGCAACATCCGATTCTGAGGTGATTTTAAGATTAATTCAGAAAAACCTTGATTTAGGACTTCGCGGAGCTATTAAGGCAACCATGGAAAAAATTGAAGGTGCTTATTCGGTTGTCGGGATGACGAGAAATAAATTCTTTGCATTCCGTGATTTCAACGGAATCCGTCCTTTGGTTTTGGGAGCAATCAATGAAAACTCTTATGTTGTTGCTTCAGAATCTGTGGCTTTAGACGCTGTTGGTGCACAATATGTTCGTGATATTTTACCGGGAGAAATTATTTATACCAATGAAAACGAACCCGGAAAACTTCATTCTTACATGGTGGATGAAGAAAAAGGAAAGCAGAGAATCTGTTCTTTTGAATATATTTATTTTGCAAGACCCGATTCTACTTTAGAAAATATTAATGTTTACGAAATCAGAGAAAAATCCGGAGAAAAAATCTGGCATCAGGCTCCTGTGGAAGCAGATGTTGTGATTGGAGTTCCGGATTCCGGAGTTCCGGCTGCCATTGGTTTTTCTAAAGCTTCAGGAATTCCTTTCCGTCCGGTTTTAATTAAAAACAGATACATCGGAAGAAGTTTCATCGTTCCGACTCAGGAAATGAGAGAAAGGGTAGTGAACCTGAAATTAAATCCGATTATTTCCGAGATTAAAGATAAAAGAGTCGTGATTATTGATGATTCCATTGTACGTGGAACCACTTCAAAAAGACTTGTTAAGATTCTTAAAGATGCAGGTGTGAAAGAAATTCACTTCAGAAGTGTGTCTCCGCCAATTATCGCTCCCTGTTACCTGGGAATCGATACGCCGTCGAAAGACGATCTTATCTCTGCCAATATGTCTACAGCAGAACTCAGAGATTATTTGGGAGTAGATTCTCTTGAATTCTTAAGCGTTGAAAACCTGAAAGAAATTTTAGGCTCTGCCAATCACTGTTTCGGATGTTTTACCGAAGAATATCCTGTAGGAAAAGGAGAGGAGATAGAATTATTCAATTAAAATATTTCCATAAAAAAGAAAATGTCAGACTTAAAATTTAAGTCTGACATTTTTTATTGTATCCGAAATGGATCAGAATTTATACGCTACACCAACCTGGAAAACGCCGTTTCTTACTGCGTCACCTGTATTGTTTTCTGCGATATCCGTAAGTCCTGCAACATATCTTGCCGTAATTCCGAATTTCTGCTCAAAATAATATCCTGCTCCAAGACCTAAACCAAGATCAAAACCTTTGAAAGCCTGATCTACATCTACAGAACCTCCGTCTCCTTTTAATTTCTGGCTGATTGCAAAACTGAACTGTGGACCAGCTTCAACATATAAATCCGGAAGAACATTGTACTGTACCATTACCGGAACTGAAATATAATCCAGATTAAGCTTTATAGAAGAATAGGTTTTGTCTTTAGCACCCATTCCGTTATACAAAACTTCCGGCTGTACGCTGAAAGAACTTGCTACAGGAATGTTTGCGAAGAAACCTCCGTAGAATCCTGCTTTTGCTTTAGAATCGTTGTCGTTAATGGAAGATACATTAAGTCCTGCTTTTACTCCGAATTTTACCGGTGAAGCTGAAGCTGCTGCTTTTTCCTGTGCGAATGATAATGTACCTGCTGTAATCGCAAGTCCTAGAAAAATCTTTTTCATAGTCTATTAATTTTTATGAATGTTTATTATTAAAGTGCTGCAAATTTAATAAAAAGAAAAAGATCAGGCCTCATGATGAAACCTGATCTTTGTTATGAAATCAAAAATTGTTTTTTTATTTAAAACTTATAGTTCAGACCTAGCTGAAATACTCTGTTTGTATTTACGTTTTTCTGAGCATCGGTTACTGCATCAGAATTGTTGTAAATATGCGTAAGACTGTTTACATATCTCGCATTAATTCCTAGATTACGGGTAAAATAATATCCCAGACCGACTCCAAAACCTAAATTGAACTTTTTAATATCATCTTTATTAATGCTTTCTGAAGCCGATAAAGTCTGTGTGGTGGTTGTTCCGGAAGTTGTTGTGGAAATAGTTTGCTCACCTTTGTTTTTACCGTCTACGAAATAACTTACTTCCGGACCTGCTTCTACATAGAAATTGTCGGTAGGTTTCATCTGAAGCATTACCGGTACGGAAATGTAGTTCAGTGTAGTGCTGTAATCCTGCTTGGTTCTTACGGTGGTAGCTCCTGTGGTAACTTCCGTATCGGAAAGTACACTTTTTGCACCCATCTGGTTGTATAAAACTTCCGGCTGTAATGCAAACTTTTCAGATAATGGTACATTTACGAAAACACCTGCATTAAATCCTATTTTCTGGTTTTTGGCAGCAAGTTTCTGTTCACTGAATTGGGAAGCGGTTGCCGCTCCTTTAATACCAAATCTTACAGGCTCCTTCATTTTCATCGGTGGGGTAGCTGTTTTTTTTACTTCCTGTGCAAACACAAATGCTCCTCCCGTTACTGCCATTGCTAGAAATAACTTTTTCATAATTTTACATTTAAATTTTACTACTTTTTTGTTACCTGAAATTTTCATTCAGGTAACAGTTATTTTACAAAATGCTTGCCAAATAAAGGATTTCCGGATTTTTAAAAGTTAATAATTCACAATTTTTTGAGTGAATTATTATGCATTGGATAATGTCATTCAGATCAAATAAAAAAGGTCAGGCTTCATGATGAAACCTGACCTTTTTATCTATTGAAATCAAAATTGTTTTTACTGAATCAGCTTCTTAGAATTTGTAAGCTAAACCAACCTGGAATGTATTGTTTCTTGTAGCATCAGAACCATTTGGTCTGTTTTTAGCAACGTCAGTTACACCTGCAACATATCTTGCAGTAATACCAAGGTTATCTGTGAAATAATATCCTGCTCCTAAACCGATACCAAAGTTAAACGTGTTTAGGTTGTCTTTATTGATGTCATCTGTATAGCTTGCTGAAGAAGTCGTTGTTCCTGAACCGTTGGTTACAGTAGTAGTTCTGTCTCCTTTATTTTTTGCGCTTACCAGGAATCCGAATTCAGGACCTGCTTCTACGTAAAAGTTGGGAACAAAGTTATACTGGAACATTACCGGTACAGCGATGTAATCTAAGTGAGTTGAATAAGACTCAACATTTCTTGTTGTTGTACCTAATGCTGTAAATTCATCTGTATTTTTAACTTTAGCTCCGTACTGAGAGTACAAAACCTCCGGCTGAACACTGAATGAACTTGCTAAAGGAATGTTTGCAAATACACCTGCGTTGAATCCTATTTTAGATTTTTGGTCTTCAAGACTTGCATCTTTAGATAGAGAAGCTACGTTCATCCCACCTTTGATACCAAATCTTACCGGGCTTGAAGATGAACCCGTCGTCTGAGCGAATGCTAATGAACCAGCTGTAAGTGCTACTCCTAAAATTAACTTTTTCATAACTTTAATTTTTTAATTTTTACTATTTTCTAATTTTAAATTTTACTACTGTCAAAATTTTTCGTTTGACGCAGAGTATCTTTCAAATTGCTTGCCAAAAAATAAATTATGATAAATGTCATAAAGAAATCCGCCTGTAAAAACAAACGGATCTTATTTTATTGATTTGATTTTCAGAAATTTAATTTTTAATTAAACATTTGTTTAGAAATAGTATAAATTCAGAAACCTTCTTAAAATATATTTAATTTTTAATTGAATTTTTGCCGGTTATAATGAAACATCATTCAGTTTTCTGTAGAAATCTAAGGATGTAATGATGTTTTTCTGACTGCACTGATGATCGAAATTACACGCTCCGATTGCGGTAAGCAGAGAAAAATTAATTTTACTGTCAGCATTTTTCTTGTCATTAAGTAAAAGACCGAAAATATCTTCGTCTTTGAAATCGCTGATATCAAGATAAGGGTAATACTTCTGAATGTTTTCTATAATAAGTACAGAATCTTCCTCAGAAATTAAACCTTCAAGAAAAGCGAGATGCGCTTCCGTAATCATCCCCATAGCAACTGCTTCGCCATGAAGAATAGGGTTTCCCTGACTTAAACATAAGCTTTCAATGGCATGACCGATCGTATGACCGAAATTCAGAGTCTTTCTGATATTTTTCTCGTGAAAATCTTCCTGAACAACATTCTGTTTAATATCCATTGATGTCTGAATATGCGGAATTACGCCTTCAATATCTAGTTTATTAATTTGGGTGAGATTTTCCCAGTGAGATTTATCGGCAATTAATCCGTGTTTCAGCATTTCGGCAAATCCGCTTCTTAATTCTTTGAAAGGAAGGGTTTCAAGAAATTTAGGATAGACAAAAATTCTTTCAGGAAAAGTAAAAGTTCCCACCATATTTTTATAATGCATCAGATCAATCCCTGTTTTTCCTCCGATAGAAGCATCACACATCGATAAAAGCGTCGTTGGAATATTGATGAACTGGATTCCTCTTTTATAAGTAGATGCTACAAAACCTCCCATATCCGTAATAACGCCGCCGCCGAGATTAATAACCAGAGCTTTTCGGTCTGCCTGCATTTCCGTAAGAATTTCCCAAAGCTGGTTCGCCGTCTGTATATTTTTCATTTCTTCACCGGCTTCAATCTCCAGAATTTCAAATCCGAGATCCGTTTCCATATTTCCTAAAAGGATGGGAAGACAATATTCATGTGTATTTTCATCAACTAAAATAAAGATTTTGCTGAAAGATTTTTCGTGTAAGAAGTCGTTTAATTGAGAAAAATTATCGTTTAATATTGTTATCATTTTCAGATTTTCTGTAGGGTTAAATGTAAAACTATATTGCAAAGTTATGATTCTTAATTTTTAACTCGTTATTAAATATACTATCTTTGCAGAAATTTTTAGAATGAGCAGAGATAATAATAATTCAGAACGACCAAAGAGACCAAGAATTTCAACCAAGAAAAATTCTGATAATTCTCGTGCTTCCAGATCTGGAAATTCTTCAGAATCAAAACCTTTTAAAAAATCTTTCCCTAAAGCAGGAGAGCGAAATTCAGACTCGAAGAGAAACGGTACGAGCTATCAGGACAGAATGGATAAGAAATACGGAAAGACTGAAAAAGAGCCTTTCATAACCAGTTCAGGGGAAGAAAAAAAATCTTTCGGAAAATCTGCACCGAAAAGAGGCGGAAGCAGACCCAATACTTTTGATACAAGAGATAAATACGAAAGAGGCAGCCTGAAATACGGAAGAAGACCCGGAACAGAAAACAGGGAAGACAAAAATAAATCTTTTGTACAGAAAAGAAGACTTAATAAAATTGAGAAAGATGTACATAAAGACACGATTCGTCTGAATAAATACATCGCCAATTCCGGAATCTGCAGCAGGAGAGAAGCTGATGAGCTGATTACGCAAGGTTTGGTGGAAGTAAACGGAAAAGTGGTGACGGAAATGGGTTATCAGGTTCAGAAAACGGATAAAGTGGTTTTCGACGGACAGAATATTACCCCTGAAAAACCGGTTTACGTTCTTCTTAACAAACCAAAAGGATATATTTCTACCACAAAAGACGACAAAGCCAGAAAAACAGTAATGGATCTTGTAGCAAATGCTTCTCCGTACAGAGTTTTTCCGGTAGGAAGATTAGACCGTTCTACAACCGGAGTTATTCTTTTAACGAACGACGGCCACATGACGAAAAAACTAACGCACCCGTCTTTTGATGCAAAAAAGATCTATCACGTTACGCTGGATAAAAAGCTTACACACGAAGATATGAAACTTATTGCGGAAGGAATCCGTCTTGATGAAGGAGTTGCTGAGGTAGATCAGATTTCGTTCATCGAAGGAAAACCAAAAAATGAAGTGGGAATTGAAATCCACATCGGGTGGAACCGTGTTATCAGAAGAATTTTCCAGAGATTAGGATATGAAGTGGAAGCCTTAGACCGAGTAATGTTTGCCGGATTAACGAAGAAAAACATCAAAAGAGGACACTGGAGAATCCTTACAGAGCAGGAAGTAAATAATCTTAAAATGCTTTAATTTTGAAGTAAATTTTAAGCTAAAAATAAAAAGACGTTGAATTTTTTTTCAGCGTCTTTTTTTTGCTTTAACACGAATGCTTTTTCACAAATATCGCAATGAGTTTATTTAAACTTTTGTATCAATAAAATATTCTTGTTGGAAAGCGCAAAGACGCAAGATTTTTATTAGTCTCACATCTTTAAGACGCAAGAAAATCAAAGATTTTCAAGAAGGATTAATGCTTAATTTTATCGTAGATAAAATATTTGCGCCTTAAAAAAAGACCGTATTTAAAGAATATTTTGCGTCTTTGCGATAGTTATATTAAAGTTGTTTAAAGTAAAATGGTAGAAAACTCTATAGAGTTTTATCTGTGTAGACACCATATTCGCAAGGCGTTCTGCGTTCCGTAGGAACGCTATCTTTAGAAAATTATCATATTTAAGATATCGATCCTATGGATTGATTGACGGATTTATTCTTATTTCTACACAGATTCTGCTCCTAAAGGAGCAAACTCTTTTACTTTAAACAACTTCATTATTAAGTTTAATATTAAATTGTGCTATCTGTGAAAAAGCATTATTGCAATTTGTGTTTAAAAACTATCCCAGAACCGTAACCCCTTTCTGGATCATATCATAAATGGCATCTCTTCCGTTATCCGGCTTTACGTTTACGGCACGTGTTCCGTTGAAGTGAAGACAGGTTACATAACCATTGGCTACAGCATCGGTGCAGGTATATTTTACGCAGTAATCCATAGCCAGACCTACGATTTCCACCAACTGGATGTCATGATATTTTAAAAAATCGTCCAGACCTGTTTTCATGAAATGATTATTGTCCTGAAAACCGCTGTAGCTGTCAATTTCTACATTTTTACCTTTCTGTACGATGTGGGTTACTTTGTCTCTGTTAAGATCCTTATGGAATTCTGCCCCGAAAGTTCCCTGAATACAGTGATCCGGCCACATAAACTGCGGAACACCATTCAGGATAATGCTTTCGCCTACATTTCTGCCATTATTGCTGGCAAAACTTTTATGATCTGCAGGATGCCAGTCCTGCGTAAGTACAATCTGATCGTATTCGTTTTCTTCCATCAGAGCATTGATGTAAGGAATTACTTCATTAGCTCCCGGAACAGCCAACGCTCCGCCTTCACAAAAATCATTCTGCACGTCTACGATTATTAACGCTTTTTTCATATTTAAAATTCTCGAAATTTTTGATAAATCTACGAATTCCTAGCTTCAAAAAATTATCCAAAACAGAATTATCGGACAAATCGGCATTAAGTTTATTGAAGCTATCCGTTTCGAAGTCGGTAAAACCCTCCAAATAATTTCGGATTTCCGAACTTTCTCCCTATTTTTACTGAACTTTTTAATCAAAAAATAAAATGATTCAGTATTTAGATAATATCCACCACAAAGATTCCAGAAACTTTTTCCTAATTGCCGGTCCCTGCATCATCGAAGGCGAAGACATGGCACTGAAAATTGCCGAAAAAGTGGTGGAATTAACCAATAAATATAACATTCCCTACATTTTTAAAGGAAGCTTTAAAAAAGCCAACCGAAGCAGAGTAGACTCTTTTACCACAATCGGAGAAGAAAAATCTCTGGAAATTCTTAAAAAAGTAGGGGAAACTTTCAATATTCCTACAACAACGGATATTCACGAAAATGAGCACGCAGCTTTGGCGGCGCAATATGTAGATGTGTTGCAGATTCCTGCGTTTTTGGTTCGCCAGACAGACCTTTTGGTTGCCGCGGCAAAAACAGGAAAATGTGTAACCTTAAAAAAAGGACAGTTTCTTTCTCCGGAATCCATGAAATTTGCCGTTGAAAAAATTACAGACTCAGACAATCAGAAAGTGGCAATCATAGAAAGAGGAAATACCTTTGGTTACACAGATTTGGTGGTAGATTACAGAGGAATTCCAACCATGAGAAATTATGCGCCTGTCATTCTGGATGTTACGCATTCCCTGCAACAGCCGAACCAAAGTTCCGGAGTTACAGGAGGAAGACCGGATCTTATCGAAACTGTAGCAAAAGCCGGAATCGCAGTCGGCGCAGACGGAATTTTCATCGAGACGCATCCCACTCCCGAAACCGCTTTGTCCGACGGAGCCAATATGTTGAGACTGGACCTTCTGGAAGATTTACTGCAAAAACTGACCAGAGTTCGGGAAGCGATTTTATAATTAAATTCTTTTAAAACTTTCATTTTTTATCTGGAGCTGTTTCCCGCTTTCCATTACAATCTTTTTTTGCAAAAAAGGATTTTCATTACAATCGGGGCTAAGATTTCAGTCAGCCTTTCAAAGGCAGAAACTGGTAAAAATCTTCAGAAAACTTCAGACAATAAATGTTAAAGAAAGTTTAAATAAGTTAAAATAAAATTTATATATTCACGTTTGAAATTTTAAAGCATTTCTTTTGAAAAAACTAGTTTTACCATTGAGCCTTATGGTTCCTGCATTAGTATTCTCTCAGGTAAAAAAAAAGAGGGATACAGTGAAGACCGAAACTATTGAAGAAGTAGTTTTCCAGAAAAAAGTAACAGGAAAAACCAACGATATCACCGCCGTAAAAATTTCGGCAAAAGATGCTCAGAATGTGGCAAGCATTTCCGGGGGTATCGAAGGAATTCTTAAAACTCTGCCTTCCGTAAACTCCAATACGGAGCTATCTTCACAATATATGGTTCGTGGCGGAAACTATGACGAAAACCTGATCTATATTAATGATATTGAGATCTACAGACCATTCCTCATCAGAAATTCTCAGCAGGAAGGGTTAAGCATCATCAATCCCGATATGGTTTCCACCGTTAATTTCTCAGCCGGAGGTTTCGAGCCGAGATACGGCGATAAAATGTCATCTGCTTTAAATATCTATTACCGTGAACCTGAAAAATTTGAAGTTTCCGGAGAAGGAAGTTTAATCGGAGGAAGATTATCCACCGGTTTTGCTGTCGGAAAAGACAAAGAAGGAAACAGGAAATTTACTGCCTTATTTTCAGGAAGATACAGAAATACAAACCTTGTTCTTAATACCCTGAAAGAAGATACAGACTTCAATCCGAAATACATGGATTTTCAGACGTATCTGAATTATCATTTCAGCCCGAAATTCACGGCTTCGTTCATCGGATATTACTCCAAGAATGATTACGAAATGATTCCGAAGGCAAGGAGTGTAGACTTCGGATCTTTGCAGCAGCCGATTAATTTAACGGTAAATTATGGTGGCCGTGAAGACGATAAGTATAAAAATATGATGGGAACATTCTCCCTGAATTATAAGCCATCCGACAAATGGAGATTTACTTTAGACGCTTTTGCCTACCAAAACCGTGAAAGAGAATATTATACCATTGCCTCGGCTTACGTTTTACAGACTTTTGATCCGATTACGGGAGAACCCGTTACTTCATACGATACTGGCGGACAAATAGAGCATGCAAGAAATGATTTATATGTAAAAACTTACGGAACACAGTTCCGAACCCGTTTTTCGCCTAACGTAAATACAGATATTGAAGTCGGCTTTAAATATGAAAAAGAAAACCTGAAAGATCTTACCAACGAATGGAAACTGGTAGATTCTGCAGGATACAGCACGCCGATTTCCGCACTTTTAGATCCCAGAAATCCGCCGGATCTAAAATTATATTACAGCATTGCAGGGAAAAATGATATTCAGCCGACAAGAATGTCTGCTTACGCGCAGTATTCTCAGAAATTTTTCTGGGGAAGCAATAAAGTTTTTGTAAACGCCGGAGCAAGAGTTTCGCACTGGAGTTTCAATAACGAAACCATTTTCTCTCCGAGAGCACAGTTTGCGATCAAACCGGATTGGGATACCGATATGTTGTTCAGACTTTCCGGAGGTATCTATTATCAGGCTCCTTTTTACAAGGAAATCAAAGACTTAGACGGGAATTTTAATTCAAATATAAAATCCCAAAGATCTATTCAGGCAATTCTGGCGAATGATTACGAATTCCAGATGTATGACAGACCGTTTAAACTGACCACGGAATTGTACTACAAGAAAATGAATGATCTGATTCCATATTTCATGGACAACGTGAGAATACGTTATTCCGGAAAAAATAATGCTTCAGGATACGCATACGGAATTGATACCAGATTGTTCGGAGAATTTGTTCCCGGAGTGGATTCCTGGTTATCTGCAAGTTATGCCCGAGTGTATGAAAATATTGATGGGAGAGGAGACATTCCGAGGCCAACCGATCAAAGGTTAAGATTTGCGATGTTCTATCAGGATTATATGCCGAGATTCCCGAAAATGCGTATCAATCTTACTTTAACTTACGCAATGGGATTGCCTACAGGATCGCCGATTGTACTGGATGAAAACAGAAAAATAGATTATCTTGCAGGATATTCCTATCAAAAAACATTAACGTCTTATAAAAGGGTAGATTTAGGACTTTCTTATGCCTTCATTGATCCTAAAGAGAAAAATCAAGCGTATGGTTTTTGGGGGAATTTTGATGAACTGACGCTGGGTGTTCAGGTTTTTAATGCCTTCAATATCAGAAATACAGTTTCCAATCAGTGGATTACCGATGCGAATACCAATCTGATGTATCCTGTTCCTGTACGCTTAACGGGACGTTTCTTCAATGTGAAACTTGAATTTAGAATTAAATAAATACATACTCCTGAAATTTTTCGGGAGTTTTTTATTTCCTGAATTCTATAACATCTTTACATAATTTTATAACGAAGGTTACCTTTATATTTTTAACTTTGTCTCAATGAAAAAGATTCTTGCTATCCTGTTCTCTGTATTCTACTTCGGTTTTTCTTCCGGAGCGGTTTTCAGTGTTCATTATTGCATGAATGAACTGGCTTCCATCAGTCAGAAAGTGGATGATGTCTGCAGCAAATGTGGCGTAAAAACCAAGAAAGACTGCTGTAAAACAGAAATCAAAATTGTAAAAGTTGATGATTCTCAAAAGTCAGATTTTCTTAAAATTGATTTTTTAAAGCAGATTCATGACGTTCACAAAAACGATTTTTTCTTCGTAGATCATTCTTTTTCAGCTACAAAATTTACTCAGATTCAGATCAATGCGCCGCCGGAAAAACGCTCCGTTCCGATCTTTATCAGTCATTGTAATTTTAGAATTTAAAATCTATCAGTCGTTTGATCTTTTGATCATTACGAACGACACGGCTTGTCGCTTTACGCGATCAATTTACCAACTTTTTCTTTAAAAATTAATTCTAAAATTTAAAACAATGAAAAAATATATCATTACAGCAATATTCTCATTATTCTCAATTATTTCAATTTCAGCACAATCTAAAAAAGATGCACAGGTTACAAAACTATACCAAAATTATATTGCTATAAAATCTGCTCTGGCTTCAGACGATGCCGATCAAACATCAAAAGCAGCTACGGAATTCATTAAAACAGCTTCTACAATTGATTACAAACAGGTTTCTGAAGGAAATTTAAATATTCTCAGAAAAGATGCTACTGCAATTTCTGAAGCAAGAAACATCAGTACCCAAAGAGAAACATTTATGAATCTTTCCGATAATATGATTGCTCTGGCAAAAGAATTCAAAGTTTCTGAAAATCCGGTTTATGTTCAGTATTGTCCGATGGCAGACGGAAGCTGGTTAAGCGACGAATCTAAAATCGTAAATCCTTACTACGGAAAATCAATGCTTTCCTGCGGAAATGTAAAGACAACAATTAAATAATATTCTTATTTTACTATAATATAATAAGTTGTATAGCTTAAATTAAATTTACTTTAATGGATTGATTTGAAGGGTATTCCAAAACTTTGAGATCTTAGTTAAGTGAAACGCCTTTGTGAACTTAAAAATATTCTCAATAATTTCAACAAAATCTTTGCGAGTTTTTGCATTAAAAATTAAGTGATTTTAGATTTTTCGACTCCACATCATTTCGCTCAAAATGAAAGTTTTTAAAATTTAATTCAGGCTATACAATTTTAAAAAACTTCGAAATATTATGAAAAAGATAATAATATTTCTGCTGTTTTTATTCTCTGTTTTCAGTTTTTCACAGACTACAAAAACCTATTTCAGTTGTCCGATGCATCCTGAAATCGTTTCTTCAAAACCGGGAGACTGCCCGAAATGCGGAATGACCTTAAGGAAAAAAGTAGTTTCTGTAAAACCTAAAGCTATTTCAAAGCCGGAAGCAAAACCTGTACAGAAAACAGAAATAAAATCAAAAGAAATTAAGAATAAGGATAATGCTAAGATTGAGAAAAAGAACAATTCTAAAAAGGCAAAAAAAGCAGATAAATCAAATGTTTCTAAACCTGTTTTAAATACATCTGAGACTAAAGTTTTAACGCAGCCAAAGTCTCATTCAAAAATCCAATCTCAGCCTCAAAAATATACCTGTCCGATGCATCCGGAAATCATTTCAGACAAACCCGGAAAATGTCCGAAATGCGGAATGGATTTAATAAAAATTGAAAATCATTCACCGCATCAATCAGATCCGGAACCAAAATCTGATAACTCTGTTTTAAAAAGAAATTCGGAAAACGGCAGAGTAAGTTTTGGAGGAAAAACGGTTCGTTATGATTTATACGTCAAAGACACAATCGTAAATTTTACAGGAAAAAACCGCAGAGCAATTGCTGTCAACGGAAAATTACAGGCTCCGACCTTATATTTCACGGAAGGCGATACTGCCGAAATTTATCTTCACAATATGCTCAAAGAAAACACAGGATTTCACTGGCACGGCGTGATTTTACCAAATGAACATGACGGAGTTCCGTACTTAACAACAAAACCTGTTAAACCGGGGGAAACACATTTGTATAAATTTAAGGTTTCCCAAAACGGAACGTACTGGTATCATTCTCACGAAAGTTTGCAGGAACAAATCGGGATGAACGGAATTTTGGTCTTTCAAAAAAGAGAAGGAGAGCCAAAAGTAAATTATACTCAGGAAATCCCTGTTTTACTCGGCGACTGGAGTGACGAAAATCCGATGCAGATTGCAAGACGCCTTCATATGGCAAATACAGATTGGTATGCGGTTAAGAAAAATTCGGTGCAGAGTTACTGGGAAGCTATAAAATCCGGAAACTTCGGAACAAAAGTGCTGAATGAATGGAAAAGGATGGAAGCTATGGATGTAAGTGATGTTTTCTACGATAAATTTCTCATCAACGGACAGCCAAGCTCTGCTTATTCCAATTTAAAAGCTGGAGATAAAGTTCGGCTGAGAGTTGCAAATGGAGGTTCATCCACTTATTTCTGGCTAAATTTTGGAGGCGGAAAGATAAAAGTAGTAGGAAATGACGGAAACGATGTGGTTCCTGTAGAAGTTGACCGACTGATTGTGGGAGTCTCTGAAACGTATGATATTGAAATCACCATTCCGGAAAATAAAAGTTTTGAATTTCGGGCAACTTCGGAGGACAGAATGGGTCATGCTTCGCTTTGGCTGGGTTCAGGGGAAAAAATTGAAGCACCGGATTTACCACGGTTAAAGCTTTTCGAAGGCATGAAAATGATGAACGGAATGATGGAAATGAGCGGAAATATGAAGCCGATGAACATGACAATGGGCAACCAGATGATGGACATGAGCGAAGTGATGTACCCCGAACTTCCTGAAAGTCAACGAAAAATGACCATGAAGCACATGAATGAAATGATGGGTATCCAAACCCAAGAGGAAAGCGAAGAGCATTCCGGTCATTCGATGGAAATGAAGGAAGAAAAATCAATTAAAAGGTTGTCTTATAATCTGTTAAAATCTCCTGAGAAAACCATTCTTCCGACAGAAAACGTCCGCGAACTGAAATTTACTCTGGAAGGAAATATGAATCATTATCTCTGGACTTTAGATAATAAAACGGTGACGGAAACCGATAAAATTTTAGTGAAAAAAGGGGAAATTCTGAGGATTACAATGTATAACAACTCAATGATGCGCCATCCGATGCATCTTCACGGTCATGATTTCAGATTAATCAACTCCAAAGGTGAATATTCTCCGCTGAAAAATGTTGTAGACATCATGCCGATGGAAACCAATACGATTGAATTTGCCGCCAATCAGGATGGCGACTGGTTTTTCCACTGCCACATTCTGTATCACATGATGGCGGGAATGGGAAGAATTTTCAGCTATGAAAATTCTAAACCGAATCCACAACTACCCGACAGAAAACTGGCTTGGAAAAATTTTCTGAAAGATAACAGGATGATCAGCTCAATGGCAATGCTTGATCTTAACAGCAATAAAATACATGCTGAATCCATGACGATGTTCGGGCCGAGATGGGCTAACTTAAATGAATTTCACTCAAACTGGGATTTTGATCATTTTGACGGAAATTTTAAAGTCGGCAGATTTTTAGGAAAATTCCAGTGGGCAATTCCTTATGCGGGTTTCAGAATTCAGAAAAATCATGAAATTATGGAACGAAAAATGGCAGAAGAAATGGGAATGGATTTTCACGGCAGAAAAACGTGGTTCGGACAGCAGAAGGCTTCCAAAACTCAGGGTGCATTTACGGTCGGGATGCAGTATCTTTTGCCGATGCTCATTACAGCGGATGCAAGTGTGGATCAGAACGGAAAGGTTTTACTGGAGTTCAGCAGGGAAGATATCCCGCTTTCAAGAAGGCTTCGCGGAAATTTTACGGTTAATTCTGATGGCGAATTCAATACAGGTTTGCGATATATTTTACAGAAATGGCTGTCTGTTTCCGGGAATTATGATAATGAAATGGGATGGGGAGCCGGAATTACACTTATGTATTAAAATTTTATAACAAAATAGGATGTTTAATCCTTCAAGATTTTTAAATTTTGGAGGATTTTTATTTTCTATAAACTGCATGAAATTTATCTGAAAGTTTGCTGAAACTTTATTAAACAGTCTAATTAAAATTTTTCAATTGCATTCAGACTGAAAATTTTAACGCAAAGTTGATATTTTAAGGTAAATATTTTAAATAAGCAAAGTTATTCAGATTTCATCTGTTATTAAGCGAGCGTTTTATGATTTATCTTTGGCAATCTTCGCTGAGTGAATAGTTACTGAGCTTGTTGAATATTTGCAAACGAAAAATATTCTCAATAATTTCAAAGAAACTTTTGCGCCTATTGTGTTGTAAAAAGATAACCATTAAGAGCAGTTAGGCAGTTAAGAGAGATTAAGAATTTGCAGGCAAAATGAAGGAGACGTTTAAAAATAATTAGGATGTAATAAAAAACGCTCTATGGGAAACTACATTTCCAGTCGAATTGTTTTTTCAACCAGTTTTTGATTAAAGCTTTCAGGAATCAGTCTGAACACGAAATTCCTTACAAAAGTTCCTTTTTCCCATTGTGAAACCTGTCCGATTTTCCAGCTTGTATCAACTACATAATCTACTTTTTTTCTCCTGATCTTCTGAAAATTTCCAAAAACTTCATTGAAATTCTGATGGTTTTCCAACAGCTTTCCGATAATATAAGCGTCTTCAATCGACTGACAGGCTCCCTGTCCGAGATTCGGCGTTGTTGCGTGTGCTGCGTCACCGATCAGACAAAGATGATTCGTGTGCCATTTCGGAATAGGAGCGAGGTCGATAATTTCGTTAAAAATGATATTTTCCTGAAATGTTTTCTCCATAATTTCAAGAATCAGTGGATGAAAACCGTAAAAATTTTCAGCTAATTGATTTTCATTCTGATGAATGTTTTTATTGATAACAGCGTACCAGTATATTTTTCGGTCGGTCATTCTTACAAACCCAAAACGTTTTCCTTTTCCCCAGGCTTCAATGGCTTCATGATGAAAATTTTCAGGAAGATCAAATTCTGCCAATCCACGCCAACACAATTGCTGTGTATTTCTTATGGTTCCGGTTCCAAAAATCTGGTTTCTTACTTTTGAATGAATTCCGTCTGCTCCGAAAACAATTTTGCTTTCAGTTTCAGTTCCGTTTTCAAAATGTAGAATATAGTTTTCTTTCTTCTGAATTTTGTTCAGTGCATGATTCAGTTGAATATTTTCATAGCCTATATTTTCCGCCAAAATCTTTTGCAGATCAGCTCTGTGAATGGCAACGTTGCAGGAATTGTACTTTTTTTCCAATTCCAGAACATTGGTTTTAGAGATGCGTTTCAGCTTTTCATCCGTAATCGAAATGCCGTGAATTTTGTTTCCCGCCTGTTCGATTTTTTCTTTTAAGCCTAACTTATCAAAAATCTGCATCGCGTTGATTGCCATCATAATTCCGGAACCGACAGGTTTTATTTCCGCTGCCGATTCATACAGGGTAAAATCAATGTTTTGTTGTTTCAGGATATTTCCTAATGTTAAACCGCCGATTCCGCCTCCGATGATCGATATTTCATTCATTATTTTAGATTTTTCAATTCGCTCAGCAGTTGATTCTGTTTACTGATAAAATTATCCAGACTGTCTGTTTTTAAAGGATGTGCATTCTGGTATTTTTCAATTTCAGGAAGGGTTTTTCTGATTTTGAAAATTGTATACGTATCGTGAATTCTTTCACGGTTTTTTGTAATTTCTTCAATCAGATCTTTTATTTTCTTCACTTTAAGATTATATTGCTCTTCACTTCTCTTAATTTCTGCTTCAATTGCTTTTCGTGATATTGAATCGCTTACAGATTTAGCCAAAGATTCCGCATTGCTGTAATAGGTTTCAGATTTGCTAATGACATCATCATATTCAAGAGTTGCATCGTCTGTTTTGCTGTCGATCATGCTTACTTTTTCATCAAGAGCCTGAAGATTTTTATCGTTTTTAAGCAATTCATCATAAATCTGATGAACCATATCATCTTCACGGGAAGAAAGTCTTGTTCCTTTTGTTATGGAGCCTGAAACAGAAGATTCCGCATTGTCTACTGCATTTTCAACCAAAGGTTTATTTTCGGATCTGCTTTCATTGCAGGAAAACAGGGCTAAAAGCAGGGTAGAAGTAAAGAATAATTTTTTCATGTTGTGTATATATTTAATTTTTGATTTCAGGAATTAAAAGATCAGCCGGACTTATCGTGAAAAACAGATCAGGATAAACAAAATCTAAAGAACGGTTTTCTTCTCCTCTCAGCCGGAAAAACTCTTTTTCCTTTTCTTCATCGGCTAAAATAAATAATTCTCCGGTTGAAAAATACGGTTGGTTGTCTTTAAAACTGATAAAAGTTTTGGAAGTCCTGAACGTCATTCCCAACCATCTGTTATCCGTAAAACCTTTAGAATTAGGGTTGGAATTCAGAACAATTTTATGCTGAAACTTTTTGTTCGTTTCTACAGAAAATAGTACAGCAGAATGATGATCCAGTATAATTTCAGATTCTTCTTCCGTTATTTTGTCTTTTATAACAAGCTTTCTGAGTTGGTTTTCTTTCAACTGATCTGGATTTTCATAGCATGAAAACAAAGCAATAAATGAATGATCTTCCAGATCCAAAGCCTGATCGGAATGAAACCCCATTTTCGAGTACGAAGAATCGTACACTTCAATCAATGCATTATTAAAATGCTGTTCAGGCACATCTGTTTTTTCGGCTGAAATTGTTTGGTTAATTTCTTCAACCACGGAATGATGAACCTCAGAAAAGAGATTCGCCGGAATCTGATATCTTGTTGTTGTTCTTACGACAGCAAAAGTTCCGTTTTCTTCTTTCAAGAGATGATTTCCGAGCCTTCCTTTTCCTGTTGCTTCGAAATCCGCAGAATTCAAGAGATTTTCAAAAGTATTTTGCTTTTCAGGAAGCCGGATTTTATAAAATACGGAGCTGCTCATTACAGGATTGGTTTTTCATAATCGCCCAGATTCATGCTGAAATGGGTTGTTTTATAGTTCACCTTATTCTCCGTCATGTTCTCTTCGTAATAAGAATTGCGAAGTTCCGCCTGCATTTCAGGAGTCATGCTTTCCAATTTAACATAATTATCGTTTTCTCTGATGTAAGTCTGATTGTCTCTGTACATCGCCTCAAGATTCGAACAACGAACAACATATCCCATTCTTATCGGAATCTGATCGACTCCCAAAACAGAAGGGCGGATTTCATGCGTATATAATCTGTTGGTAGACAGCGGAATAATAAACACAGAGTTCGGATATAAAGTAACCGTAAATTCTTTTTCCAGAGATTCGTCTTCAACCGTTTTCTTGAGCCTGAAATGGAGTCTTGTTAATGCGCTGGTATGCTTATAGCACACATCAAATCGATCTGTTTCCGATGGTTTTAAATGTTCGGAATTGGAATTGTCGTAAAAAGTACAGAATGCGATCAGTCCTTCTTTCGGCATATCCTTCGTTTTGTCGGAGTGAGCTTTAATTTTGGCTTTCACTTCCTTTTCAGCATCCGAAGTTTTCTTTTTGTTCTCGTAAATCTGTACCAAAGCGTGATTAAGATCGGTTTCATATTCAAAAGTTTCCTTTGCACATTCGTTAAGAAGAGCAATAATTTTTCGGTCGGTTTCTCTGAAATTATCTGTAGGTCCTGTAAGATTACTCGAACATCTCAACAAATTAAAATGCAGCGTTTCTTCTCCGTTTTCATTGGCTTCATGAGTCACTTTACTCAGATAAATACCTTTTCTCAGAGCTTTCGCTTCTTTATTGGATTCTGTAAGCTCCTGAAAACGATGTTCAGATTTTACTTTTTCAAATATATTCTCCTCATGAAAAATTCTTCGGAAATAGACTCCCGCATTGCTTACAATAACCGGAACTTCTCCAATTTGAATAACCTTTGATTTTTCTTCGCTGATATTTTCAAAATTCACCGAAAATTCTTTAATGATATGCAGGAAATGATGGTCTTTCTGAATATTTTCCAAATTTCCGCAGATGTATATTTTTTGATGATCAAGTTCCGGACTAAGCTCATGAACTACGGTTCCGCAGAAATGATCCATGATGTACTGAAGTTCTGTATTGATTTCCTGACTGTTATTTAAAACAACAAGAACATTTTTATCTTTTGATATTTTGTTTTCTTCTGAATGGTTATTCATGTTTCTCAATTGAAAAGTGAAGATAGCTAAAATTTTAAATGTTTTAAAATCTTAAAGCCTTTGAGGAATAAATACACTGATTTTCACTCAGTTTTTTAAGCTAAAGAGGCTTAAAAGAAAATATTTTTGTTGGGAAATGCAAAAACGTAAGTTTTTTATTAATCTCAAATCTTTAAGGAGCAAGAAAATCATAAAGATTGATGCTTATTTTATCGCAGATAAAATCCAAGTTTTAGAATAAAAAAGACCATCGAAATGACGGTCTTTATCTGTTTTTTTGAATTTCAGATTCAAATTGTACTATTCGTATTTGGAAAAATCAACCGCAAAAATGCATCGGTTTACCTGACTTCCGTTTTGTGCTCCTGCATTCGGTTCGTATTCGGTTAAACTCCACAAGTAATTATATTGAGATTCATAGTAAAGAGATTCCGCTCCGTAAGGCCATCTGAAACGTACCGTATCGTCTGCACCATCCGTATAACGCGCTAATCTCGCATTCGATCCGTAAGAATTGCTTGGAGATCCTGTACAGGAAAGCCATGTTCTGTTGCCTTTTCTGAAAACACCCTGAATTCCATGCGCATGATTGTCTGTGAAAAGACTGTTTTTCGGCGTCACGGTTACAATTCCTGTATTCTGAAGTCTTCCGTTCGTATCAACCGGAAAACCAAATACTTTCGGAACGATGGAAGCATCCGCGCTGCCTGAATAATATTGTCCTGTCCAGAACTGCGTTCCTTCATCATTTACCTGAATCGTGGAGAAAGGATTTGCGTTGTTGATTTTCTGATATCCTGTCTGTGGCAATATGTACCTGTAATTGAAAGCGAACAGGTTTCCGTTAGAATCTTTACCGCATTTATCATTGGTTGTGTCGCCTGAACTTACTTCAATAATTTTATTCAGATCGAAAACACGAACACCTAAATTTGTACTGCTGAGATAGATTTTACCTTTAAAATAGGCAATTCCGCCTGCATGAACATTCAGCGGAGCGTAAGAACCATACTGCGAATAGCCTGTTGTACCTGCCGGAATATCAGGCTGAACCAAAAGAATATGACGGTAGGTAAGATATGTACTGGAACTCGGACTGATGTCAATCAGGGTAATTCGGGATCCTTTAAATTCAGCTTCATCTTTCGCATACCAACTTACCAAAAGATAACGGACTCCGTCTTTTGTAAATCCTGAAATTCCCTGCGGTCTCCAAAGCGAAGTTGTTTCATCATCGGTATTCCAGCGGATTCCTCTCACTCTGTTTTCTTCAGGAATATTGAATCCGTAGACTTCGGTATAAGCACTTCCGCCGATTGCCTGACGGTTTTTATCAATCTGTGAAGGATTTAAAAAGCTGAAACCTGAATTGATGTATGCGCTTGTATCGGTGTAAGCATTTACACTTACGTCTGCAGCAGCTTTGCTGAGATTGGCTTTTGAAGATAAATTTTCTTCTTTTAAAGTTGATGCGATGTCATTATCTGTACATCCTATGCTTGTTAAGGCAAACAAAAGCATCCATCCGAAAAGTTTTCTTTGAATCATGATTAATTTAATTAATTTTTTAAATTACAAATTGATTGCGAAACTATCGGATTCTTTTTTTATCCGGATTTCAGGCGGATTAATTATGTATTAAATTTGTGTTTTATGAGTAATTAATTATTATGCATATTTTGGCTGTTAATATAATTCTCTAAAGCAAAATGTTTGTTTTTGAGATCAAGATTTACTTTAATGCTTCCATTAGAATTCCTTATTTCAAGTCGTTCTTTTACTTTTTGTTTTGTATCGTAAGAATATTTATAGAATACGCCTGGAAAATCCTCATAACTTTTAGTAAGCTGAATAATCTATTTATTGATTGTCAGAATAAAAATTTCGTCATCCAGAAAAACAATATCTGCTTTTCTGTAGCTTATTTTTGAATAGCCTTCTATCTCGGCTTCCACATTTCGAACTAAAGTATATTCTCTGTCTCTGATGAAATCAAAAAAACGTTTCTGTTTATTTTTATTTAAGAAGTAAACGAATATATTCCCGAAAATAAAAATCAGGATAATTCCTCCGATAAAAAGTTGTGATTCATTCATTTAGCAAAAATAAAAAAGCGGAACCTGAAAATCAAGCTCCGCGTAATATTGTTTCGTTAAAAATTACTTCCCTAAATAAGATTTTAAGATCTTACTTCTGGTGTTATGCTTCAATCTCTTGATCGCTTTTTCTTTGATCTGACGAACTCTCTCTCTTGTAAGATCGAAAGTTTCCCCGATTTCTTCTAAAGTCATCGGATGTTTTCCGTTCAGTCCGAAGTATAATCTTACCAAATCAGCCTCTCTCGGAGTTAAAGTATTCAATGCTCTTTCGATCTCAATTTGAAGAGATTCAAGCATTAAGTCTTTATCCGGACTTGGAGATTCTCCTGAACGCAATACGTCATAAAGATTAGAATCTTCACCTTCTACCAAAGGTGCATCCATCGACAGGTGTCTTCCGGAGTTTTTCATCGATTCTTTGATATCTTCCTCGCTCATGTCAAGAACTTCCGCCAATTCTTCCGGAGAAGGTGGTCTTTCGTTTTCCTGCTCAAGGTGAGCGTAAGCTTTGTTGATTTTATTGATGGAACCGATCTTATTTAACGGCAATCTTACAATTCTCGACTGTTCTGCCAAAGCCTGTAAGATCGACTGACGAATCCACCAAACCGCGTAAGAGATGAATTTGAAACCTCTAGTTTCATCATACCTTTTTGCCGCCTTCATGAGTCCTAAGTTACCTTCATTAATCAAATCGGGTAAAGAAAGACCTTGATTTTGGTACTGTTTAGAAACGGATACCACGAAACGAAGGTTGGCTTTAATTAATTTTTCTAATGCTGCTCTGTCGCCTGCACGGATTCTCTGTGCCAAATCTACCTCTTCGTCCGCAGTAATTAGTTCTACCTTACCAATTTCCTGCAAATACTTGTCTAATGAAGCAGTTTCCCTGTTGGTTACCTGCTTAGTGATTTTTAATTGTCTCATCTATTTTATCCTCAAAAAAGAGTTTCTATTATATTATACGTATGAAACAGCAAAAAGGTTACACCGGTTACAAAATATTTTCATTTAATTAAACTTAATTTGAAAAAATAGTTGTAAATTATCGCTCTCACTTCACAGAACAGCGATTTTAGGGCTTTTAGAGGTTCAATAAATTTTAAAAACTTTTTGCATAAAGGTTTTTTGCGTTCGCAATGTATGTTCAAATCTTACCAAGAAACAAATCTTTCAATATACTTTTCTAGATGCTTTCAGCATGACAAGTATTGTTAATATTTGTTATTTAAAATAAAAAAAGCGAAACAAAAGTTCCGCTCTATTATTTAAAGGTGAAAATAAATTGACTTTTAAAATTCTCCATTGACAATTCACTTTAAAAAAGGTCATTCAACAATTTTGCCAGTCTCAGACCTCCGTACAAAAGCTGTCTTTCCATTGTATCATTAAATTTGTACTGATAATCGTAAGACAGTTTAGAATCATTCGGCGTCTGTGCGTAGATTCTGTTGGCAATTTTGTGAGAATCGTACAACCAGTCTTCTAAAGTTCCGGTCTGGATCTGTTTTACTTCATCATCAGACTTGATGTCCAGCAATTTTGCATATTCTGTGTAGCTGTATTTCTGAGAATCTACTAATTTTCCGTCCCAGACAGAGTGCAAATTGGATTTATCTCCGAAATATGTCACATTAATTTTGTTTCCTCCCAAATCTTCTGCTCTTCCTACGTGTAAAGGCTGCGAAAGATCTCCCATCATGTGAATCAGGAAAATTAAAGCGATTTTTCTGTCTTTCTCAGACGTTTTTTCGTCTTTGATCTGGCTGGATAATGTTTTGATCTGGGTGTATAAACTTGGTCCCGCCTGAGCTTTCAATTTTTCTTCAAATACTTTAAAATCCGTCTGCGGATCGATGTTTACATAATGCCACGCTGAAGTTTCCTTCCAGACTCCTGTAGTATCAGATTTAATGAAATCCGGCCAGTTTGCCCAGTACGCAAGACGTTCTCTCCCCATCATTTTTCTGATCTCTCTTTTTGCCTTTCCGGAAAGGTGATTTTCTGCGATCTCTGCAATAATTCTGTGTCCCGTTAATCCCCACGCATAAGAATAAAGCGAAGATGCGATGAATGCTAAAACCAGCATTTTAGAATAAATACTTTTCATTGTAAAATAACATTTTCAGGGGTCAAAGATACGGTTAATTTAAGGTTTAGGTTAAGCCTTACTATAAGGAATTTAAAAATTAACGTAATCTTAAACATAATCTAATATTATTTCGGATTTTAAAGCCTGTTTAGATGTTCTAATTTTCATAAATTTCGCATTTAAGATTCATATTATTCTTTTAAATTCTGAAAATTTAGTATATTTAGTATGAATTTAGTGGAAGAATATTTTTTCAATAATTCGAGATATACTATTTTTACAAGCCAAATCACAGGAAAAACCATGTATGAGAATAATATTGTAGATATGCAATACAATAAGCTGCAGACCGACTTCAAAGCGGAAGCTGTGGCTGTTAATCTTTTAAAATACCACAGAGCGGTAAGCAATATTTTTATCGACAGGATCGGGATTAATGACCGTGCTTATTTAAAGGATATTAAAAGTATTTCTAGCGATTATCTGGGTTTTGACGAAGAAGTTTTTACCATAGAAACCTATCGGGAAGGGATTTATGATTATCTTCCCGAAGGACTTTTTCATCCGCCTTCTTTAGGCGCTTCCCGAAAAAATGTAGACACCGTTGTCCGCGAAATCCGCAAACAGAAAAGAGTGGAAGAGGATGCCCGAAAGTTTTTCAAACCTTTTGAGCTGGAAATATTTTTTACGGAGATCAGTGCTTTACTGAAAGAATTTGACTTTGACATTTCCAGCGATACAGATACTCTTCTGGAAACCGTAAGTGAGCTTTGGCCTTTGATTAATCAGTTAGACAAGAAAAACGCCTGTATTTTTATTTACATTTTACCTTTCTTTCATCAGATCAGAGGAAATAAATCCTGGTTTGAACGCTGCATGACCGCATTTTTACAGACTCCTGTAAAAGTAACTTTTGCCCCTAATATTATTGACGGAGTGGAAGAGGAAGACGATTCTATGCTGCTGGGAAATTCCAGATTGGGAGTTACTTATATTCCGAGCGGAAAACATATGGACGGACAGAGAAACTGGGTAATAAACATCGGACCAATTCCTTACACCGAAATGAAAAAATATATAGACGGAAGTCCGTTCCGGAAAATATTGCAGGCAATGTATGATTATTTCCTGCCTGTAAGTGTGGATGTGGAAGAAAATTTCATCACAGAAAAACAGGATTATTCTTTTGCACTGGAAGATGATGATAGAAATGCAAACCGGCTCGGTTACTCTACCTTTCTGTGAATTTTTTTAACTATATTTACAATCACCAAGAAAAATATTAATTCGAAAAAAGACAAATGGAAATTTCTTCAGTAAAAGGAATCTTTTTAAGGTATATTCTTATGCCTTTATTTGCGGTTATTATGATGGTCATTTTAGGAATCATCAGAAAAAACAAACCCGCAATTAAGATCAAAACCATTATCATCTATGTTCTGCTGTGCAGTTTATGCCTTGCCATTCCGGGTATTTTCGGGTTTGCAGGAAATTTATTCAATCCTTACTGGTATTTAATTGCCCAGATCATTTATCTTATCTTAGGGATTATTCATGTTAATTTATCAGACCGATATTTCAAAAAACATTTCAGTTCTACCACAAAAAGTATTTTGTTTGAATCGATTCTTTCTTTAACGTGTATCGGATTCGGAGGGTATCTTTTTTACCTGATTTTCGGCTGGATGAGTCGTGGAACCGGTTATCCGATTATGGCAGCAACGAGTATTTTCATATTTATTGTTCCTCTTGTTTTTCATTACTGTTATGTCCAGTTAATCAGCATTCCGGTGGATATTTATAAAACATGGAGGTATTCTCCGGAACAGAAACTTCCGGATTTTGAAGGGGCTGATTTCGACAGATTAATGGTTTTGAATGTAGAATTAAGCAAAAATCTTGAGGATTCCAACAGATTCAGAATTAAAGCGAAAACTTTACCTACCGGAATTACTTTCGGGGACTGGTTTTACAGAGTTGTGGACGATTATAACCACAAAAATCCCAATTCTGTTATTCATCTTACGGATGAAACCAGAGAATCGTATTACTGGATCTTTTATACCAAAAAATCATTCTTCAGCTTCAGAAAATACATTGATTTCGATCAGGATATTACAGAAAACAGAATTTCTGAAAACGACGTCGTGATCTGCAAAAGAGTGATCCAGCATGAAGAAGAAGGCGTAAGAAAACCACAGCAAAACACCATCTAAAATATTGAATATGATACAGCCTATAAAGCATTTTGCCATTAATTGGGTTGACGGGATGAAGGTTTCCCAGAGACATCTTAATGATCAGGATAATTTTTTAATCGATACCATCCGAGATTCCAATTCTTTAGGAATCACGACCTATAATTACGGACTTTTACCGATCTCGAATAATTTTACCGACCGAACTATTTTTGATGTTCATAATACCGCAACCAATGATGTTCAGTTGGTTATCAAACATTGCAGCGCAGTTACGATGGCGGGTTACAGAATTGAACTGAACGACAGGAGAGTGAGCGTAAAATCTCTGGCAAAATCCATGCATGAGGAACAGGCAGACGGAGAATATTACATCCTGATTTCGGTGAATCCTTTTGATAAAGTTCCTTTTGGAGATATCGATCCGGAGGAAATTCCGCCCCGTCATCCGAATGCACAATCGAATCACCATATCGAACTGCTTCCCGTAACATCCCTGAACAGCAGTTATTCGGGAGGAAATTATTTAATCATCGGGAAAGTAGATTTAAAAGGAAATATCGCGCAGGTGGATTCTAACTTTATTCCGCCATGCACATCAATTCAGAGTCATCCTGCCTTGCTGGATTATTATAACAATTTTGCAAAATCTATTGGGAATTTACAGCAGTATGCTTTTAAAATTATTCAGAAAGCATCTCATAAAAATCAGAATACGGCATTGGCACAAAATGTAAAATTCCTGTGCAATACCATGATCGATACTTTCGGAGATATGTATTTTCAGTTCAGAAATATTACGCCTTATCAGCCGCCTGTATTTTTAATTGAATCATTTGCAAAACTCGCGCTCCGACTGTATAATGCAACTCAGGTTCTGGTTCCTGCAGAATTGGAAGAAATGCTGAATTACAGCCTTGAATGGAGTGAAATTGCTCCTCATACCTTACTTAATCAGCTATCAATAGTTGCCGAAACCAACTACGATCACCACAATTGCGGAGAACCGTTCCTTTACATTCAGCAGATGCTGCGAAGTCTCGAAACGATCTTTGCCAAACTGAGTGAACTGGATTACATTGGTCAGAGAAAAGAAAATATTATCGTTAACGAGCAGGAAGTGTCCAATAATAATAACCCGAAACGAGGGTGGAGCGTGTTGGATTAATGCCGAAACATATTTAAAAATACAAATCCCGATATGATAAATTCGGGATTTTTTGTGTAAAATTGTCAGACGTTAAATTTCTTTGGAAATCAAATTATTGAAAATGATTATTCTTTCGTCAGAATTAAAAAGTAATAAAAAATGAATGCAGCTAAAATAAGAGAAGATATAAGAGGTCTTTCGGACGGAAAAATTTTCATGAATAATGCCGGATCTTCATTAATGCCTTCAATCGTCGTGGACTCAATGATTGATTATTTAAAGCAGGAAGAACAATTCGGAGGATATGAAGTAGCCAACAGAAATGCTGAATTATTAGACGAATTTTATAACGAAACCGCAAAACTGATTAACTGTAAACCTTCCAATATCGCCTTTGCAACAAGTGCGACAGAAGCCTTTGCAAAGGCATTATCAAGCATTGTTTTTAAAGAAAATAATGTCATTATCACAACGGTTGATGATTATATTTCCAATCAGATTACCTTTATTTCGCTTCAGAAAAAGTTAAATATCAAAATCATCAGAACAAGAAATCTTTCCGACAATGAGATTGATCTTGAAGATCTTGAAAATCTGATCAGAAAATACAGCCCGAAATTAGTTGCCGTTACGCATATTCCCACCAATTCGGGACTGATTCAGAATGTTGAAGGAGTCGGCAAAATCTGTAAAAGATATAATATTTTGTATTTGGTTGATGCCTGTCAGTCTGTCGGTCAAATGGTGGTTGATGTCGAAAAAATAGGCTGCGATTTTCTGACGGCAACAGGAAGAAAATTTTTGCGCGGACCGAGAGGAACAGGGTTTTTATATGTTTCGGATAAAGTTTTGGAACAGAATTACGCACCTTTGCTGTTGGATATGAGAGGAGCGAACTGGACGGAATACAATGATTATGAATTGTTTAAAACAGCCAAAAGATTTGAGCACTGGGAAATTTCCTATGCTTCTTTATTAGGAGTTAAACACGCCATACAATATGCCAACAATATCGGATTGGATAATATTGAAGCATACAATAAGATTTTATCTGAAGAATTACGAAACAGACTCAAAGACAGCGGCTTTAAAGTTTGGGATTGGGGAAATCATCTGAGCAGCATTGTTACATTTTCCGGTCCGGATGGAGATCTGGAAAATATTCAAAGAGTTTTGAAAGAAAATAATGTCTTCTTTTCCGTAACGTATAAGAATTCAGCGTTAATTGATTTTACGAAAAAAAATATCAACGGAATCGTGAGATTATCACCACATTATTTCAATACTTTGGAGGAGATTGAAAAGGTTTCTGAGATTCTGAAGAATAGTTTAAAATAATAACCTCAGTTCGGAATAAGAAAATAAATTTAAATAATTGATTTATAATATTAAGTCTGTTTAAACTTTTATTTAACCGCAAAAGCCACAAAAGATCTACTAACTTTTTTATTTAAAGTTGATCATTATCAATGAAAAAGCTCACAATAGTTTTTAAAAATCTTTGATTTTTATTCTTTTGAGCGCTTTGATTATTCTGGAAATTCGCTTTAACATTATCTTTTGTCCCTTTTGCGGTTTTAGTTTAAACAAGTTTATTATATTAATTTATCGCAAAGGAAAACAAAGATTTGTTTTAATTATTGAAAGTTGGTAAGCTAAACAAAGGCACTTCGTTTATTTAAAAAAGACAAAAATGGAATTACTTTGATAAGTTTTACGCCTTTGTATATCTTAAAAGCTGAATTCCTGATAATTGAATCTCTTTGTTTAACCTTGCATTTAAGAAGACTTATCCTGAACTCAGGTAAAATAATATTTATCTTCTTCGACAAGCTTAGAGAAACACTTAAAATCATCAAAATGAACTTTTCAAAGCATTTATTTACTGGTGAAAAATTATTTCTTCACCAATATTTTTTCCGTTGCTTTTTTGCTTAAAACTTCTTGTTTTCCTTCAATTTCGATGGTTACGGATCTGTCAAAACTTTCAATTTTAATAATTTTGATTTTTTTATTCAGAAGCAAATTTCTTTCCGTGAGGTAATTTAAGAAAGCATCATCAGAAAGTGTAACCGATGCAAAAACAACCGTTTCACCAACTTCACAGTTACTTAGCTTTTGCAAATCCTGCGCAATAATATTTCCGTCTTTATCGGGAATAGGTTCTCCGTGAGGATCGAATTTCGGATAATCCAGGATTTCGTCCATTTTGTCAAAGAAAACGGTAGAGTGGACGTGTTCCAGCTGTTCCGCTATCTCATGAACATTTTCCCAGCCAAAATTCATTTTTTTCACCAGAAACATTTCTGTAAGACGGTGTTTTCTTACAACCAGAGAAGCTTCCCGACGACCTTTATCTGTAACAATCAGCGGTTTGTAAGTTTCGTAAATTACCCAGCTTTTGTCTGCAAATTTCTTCATCATATTGTTAACGCTGGGCATTTTTACGTTCAGAAATTTGCTCAGTTCGTTAATCGTCACTTTTCCCTCATGGTCAACCAGATGAAACAAAGCTTTCAGATAATTCTCTTCTGTTAATGTATTTTTCAAAATGTTAGATGATATTCTGTACAAATCTAACAAAATATTATGAATAAATTAGGCACTTTCGGCGAACTTTTTTAATTTTACTCTATGAAATTTTCATTCAAAAACGACTATTCAGAAGGTTGTCATCCCAATATTTTAAAAGCTCTTACAGAGCATAATCTCGATCAGCAAGCCGGTTACGGAGAAGACCTGTATTCTTTAGAAGCAAAAGCACTGATAAAAGAAAAAATCGCAGGTCCGGATTCTGAGATCTATTTTGTTTCGGGCGGAACGCAGGCAAATCTTATCGTTATTTCTTCGGTTTTAAGACCTTATCAATGTGCAGTTTCTGCATCGACAGGACATATTCTTAACAATGAGACCGGAGCAATTGAAGCAACGGGACATAAAATTCTGAGCATTGAAAAAGCAGACGGAAAATTAACTCCGGAAGACATTATTCCGGTTCTTGAGAATCATAGAAACGTTCCGCATCAGGTAATGCCAAAGATGGTTTATATATCGAATTCTACAGAGTTGGGAACGATTTATACCTTAAAAGAATTGGAAGAACTTTCTACATTCTGTAAAGAAAAAGGTCTTTATCTTTTCATGGACGGTGCGAGAATGGGACACGGTTTAACCTCCGAAATCAGCGATCTTACGCTGGAAAAAGTGGCAGAGCTGACTGATATTTTTTATCTGGGGGGAACCAAAAACGGAGCTTTAATCGGGGAAGCAATTGTCATCAACAATAAAGATTTACAGCAGGATTTTGCATTCAATATCAAACAGAAAGGAGCGTTGCTTGCCAAAGGAAGACTTCTGGGAATTCAGTTTTTGGAACTGATGAAAAATGATCTGTACTTTGATCTGGCAAAGCACGCCAATTCGCAGGCGATGAAGATGAAAAATGCGATGAAAGAAAGGGGAGTACAGTTTTTATCTGATACATACACCAATCAGATTTTCCCGATTCTGAGCCATGATCTAATTGAAAAATTATCTGAAAAGTTTGAATTTTATGTCTGGAAGAAAATCGATGACCATTTTTCCGCTGTCCGACTCATCACTTCCTGGAATACAGATGATGAAGCCGTAAACAGTTTTATTGAAATTATTAACAAAGAATTATAAAAAAATGCAACCGATTTTGGTTGCATTTATATTATTGCAGACTTCTTATTCTAAAGCCTTTGTAACCGTATTGCAATCAGCGGTTTTAAGGTTTCTGCCACCTTCATATTTTATCTTTTTTTCACTGGCGTATTTTGTTCCGGTTTCAGCATCCCGTTCGCCGATTCCTTCCATTAAGCCGTCTTTGGTCTGTATAAAATAGATGTCGTTTTTATTTCCTGAAACCCCTTCAGAAGCAAATTCATACGTCAGTTTAAGCGTATCTCCAGATTTAATTCCGCTTAAAGTACCTTTATTGCTGTCTTTTTCGCTGTTTTTGGTCGCCATTTTTCCGGTGATGGTTCCCAGATTATCGTCAATGCTTACAAAAACGGTATCTTTTCCGGTAACTCCCATGTAACAGAATGATTTTGCACCCAGTGTATCCGTAATCTTTTCTGTTGTCGCAGCGGTATCCGCAGAAACTTCATTAGCAGCCGGAGCTTCCGGTTTTTTGTTGCAGTTAAGCAATATAACCGATAACGAGCCTATTAAAAGGATTTTTTTCATAACCTTATCATTTTATAATAAATTATTGATCTTACTAAAATACTAATTTCCGAGCTACTTTAATTTTAAATTTTATTGAAATAATGATTTATTGTTAATTTCTAAACAATAAAGTTTTACCCTAAAAGCCTTATTTAAAAATTTAATCATTTAAACCTTTTCCGTTAAGAATTTCCGGAATGTATTTTTCAATTCTGGATATTCTGGTTTTTGGTTGTTTTGCTGAGGAAAAATAGAGTAGATATGCCCGTTGTCTTCCCGGAGTTAATGCTTCAAAAGCTTTCTGAAGTTCCGGATTTTCATTTAGTTTTTGAGCAAATTCTTCAGGTACGCTGAATTCATTTGTCCTTTTCATTTCAACCTTCACTCCGGATTCTTCAATTTCCACCGCTTCGAATATATAATCGTTTAAAACATGCTCTAAATCAATGATCTGTTGCAGGTTTGTAAAGCGAATCTGTCTTGCAGCCTGTACATTTTCAGTCTGTTGAATCAAAATATTTTCAGCATCCTTCATCAAAGCACCTTTGAAAAAGAGGAGTGCACAATATTCTTTAAAACCATGAATCAGGAAAATATTTTTTCCTTCATATGTATAACACGGACAGCCCCATTTTAAATCTTCTGTAAGCTCAGTTTTCAAGGCAATTGTCCTTAATTTTTCAAATTCTGTCTGCCATTGTCCGGCTTTATTAAAAAAGAAATCAACTTTTGGATTCATATATTATGATTGGTAGTTATACAAATTTATACAAAATCAAATTTATTCATTTTTAGATTTCGATACTAAAAGATGTTTATGTTTATAAGATTATTTAGATCCTCAAAATCAGATAAAATGTAAAATATGCGCGAGACAGAAGCATACCTTTTTAATGCGCATAATTGTCATTGTAAATTATCCAGATAGCATAGGTAGAGCTTTGTTTAATAATGCTTTAAAACGCCTGAATATCGATGAATAAAGAATTTATTAATAGAAAATATAATTTCAGAATACTCTATTTGATGAATAAATAAAAATCCTATAATTTATATTATGTTAAATTGTAAGTGTTTTAGGAATTTATTGAAATGGTAAATCCGCTATATTTTTTTCATGATCCGATTTTTTAAAATTAGAACTTACTATAATGCTTAATCCAAAATCCGTCCTTATTATTTGTATCCAAAACTTTCTTTAAAAGTTTTAATCTCACGTTTGACAGCCGACTCTAGCGAAATATTTTTTCAAAAGAATTTATCCACAACTGCCCTAAAACTTAGGATTCTCGGACAAACTTGTGTATTTTTACACTTTAATTTTTTATATGTCGATTTTTTCAGAAAATATCAGACTTTTACGTGCCAAATTAGGAAAAACCCAGCGCGAATTGTCTCAAAAAATACAGATCACAGCTTCCAGATACAGTTCTTATGAAAACGGAAAATCTAAACCTCCGGTTGATGTTTTAATAAAAATTTCGAGAATTTTTAACGTTAGCATTGATCTGCTGCTGTCTGTAGATTTAACAAAACATGCACTTGAAGATATGCTGAAACTTCCTGATAACCGCATTGTTCTGCCTGTAATGGTAGATCAGAACGGCAATGAAAGCATTGAAATTGTTTCACAGAAGGCTTCTATGGGTTATTTAACGGGTTACAGCGACCCAGATTATATTGAAAGTTTACAGAGAATTTCTCTGCCGTTTCTTAAAAACGGAAAATTTCGGGCATTTCCTGCGGATGGAGATTCTATGCCTCCCTTTAAGAACGGTTCATACATCATCGGAAAATATGTGGAAGGTCTTAATGATCTGAAATCCGGTAATACTTACGTTTTCATTACTTTAAACGACGGTATTACTTACAAACGTCTGAAATCTATAAATGAAAATTCTTTAACAGTTGCCGCAGATAATACATTTTACGAACCTTACGAAATTCCTTTGAATGAAATTGTTGAAGTGTGGCAGTATGCAACAGGAATTTTCCCAGAAGATTTTTAATTAAAACCAGACTTAACCAAATAGAGCAACTTGGTACTGGTTTTCAGTACTGCTCTATTTTCATGAAACTGAATGATTTTTTTGTGAAATATTATGTTAAATTACGGTTCCTGTTAAATGACGAGTAATGTGATAATGAGATTTACTTCGACTTTAAAAAGCGGTATCTTTTTTTGTACTTTCTCAAAAAAAACACCACCCTTTTACAAGAGTGGCATGTACCTAATTTTAAAGCAGAATTAAATATAGAGATGAATAAATAAAACTTTTTGTTAATTATTTTATTCCCTAAATTCTATAAAATGATAAAACCTGTATTTTATACATCACTAATGTATGAATAATTTTAATAATAAGAAAAGAATTTAATGGAAAATTTTCTTAAATTTCTTTGATGCCTTAATTCTGTATTTAATAATGAATGTATTTTACTTTTATTGAAATTATATCTTTTTGATAATCATTAATTTATCATAATAAATAACTCTTCTGTTATCTCTATTCTACTCAATATAAAAGAAGTCAGATTTGTCCAAAACAATCAAAAAAAGATGATTTTATTCAATCTTTGGTGATTTTTAATCCTCAGAATTCTCCAAAAAAAGCCGTCAGTTATCAATTCTAATTTTTTTTTCAACATTTTTATACTAAAAAAACTTCCCGGTTTGGAAAGTTTATGCTTTTAAAAAGATCAATTAATTTTTGTAATTGCTCATTCCTTTAAATTCATGATAAGAATCTTTAATATGCTTGAGTTGTTCTGAAACGATTTCTCTGCTTTTTTCACTTAGTTTTCCGGTGTCGATTGCATTTTGGTAAGCGTCAATTGCTGCTTTTTCGCCGAAAATTACGTTTTCAATGGTGGATTCTTCCGTATTTCCAATGGTAAAAGAATTTTTAATATCAATCCATGTTCTGTGTAGCGTTCCGGCGATAGAGGGTGAATCGTTCGCTTCTCCTCCATGTTCTGTGATGAGATCAATAAGTTCATTTTTCATGACCTTAGAAAGAGAATTCATTCTGGCATATTCTGATTTTACGTCCGGATAACTTTCCCATATTTTACCTTCCACCTTAGCAAAACCTTTTATTCTGTCGTTGGTAATGTGCACGAGATCATTCAAAAGATCGATTTCTTCCTGATTTTTCATAATATTATTTTTTGGTGTGGTAAAAACTGTACAAGAATTATACCTTACAGATTCTGCAATAATTCAGTTTTAATTAAAATACGACATCATAAAACAAAATTATATTGTTGTATTTTTGTTATACAACTTAAACGATTAAATCATTAAACTTCAATGAACACCCAAGATCACAACATTAAAGCGGTATTTTTCGACATAGACGGAACTTTATTAAGCTTTAAAACAGGAAAAGTACCCTCTTCAACTCAAAATGCAATTCAGAAACTCAGAGAAAAAGGAATAAAAGTAATTATAGCAACGGGAAGATCAATCAATTCTCTGCATCATATCGATCATCTGAAGTTTGACGGCTTTATCACTTTTAACGGAGCATACTGTATCACAACATCCAACAAACTGATTTCCAGGTATACAATAGATCCTTCCGACATCAAAAGTCTGATTAATTATGCTAAAAATATTCCGTTGAGCTATTCTTTAATGTATGAAGATAAGGTTGAAATAAATGATGCAACGCCGGAAGTGGTGGGAATGTATTCTCATATTAATATTCCTGTTCCGCCCATTCATGATAAAGAAAATATTGATGTTGAGAATGTGCTTCAGGCTAATATTTTTCTGAAACCGGAGGCTGAAGCCACATTTATGAAAGAAGTAATGCCGAAAAGCATATCTTCCAGATGGACTCCGCTTTTTGCCGATGTAAATCCCGGAAACATCAGTAAACAGACCGGAATTGAAAATTTCTGCAGACATTTTAATATTGATGTTTCAGAAACCATGTCTTTCGGAGACGGCGGAAATGATATTTCTATGTTAAAATTTACAAAAATCGGCATTGCAATGGGAAATGCTAATGACAGCTTAAAAGAAGTTGCAGACTACATTACAGAAGATGTTGACAATCATGGAATTGAAAAAGCTTTAATTCATTTTGGGGTTCTGAATTAAATTTCATTTACACCTTTATTTTTGAAGTAAAATATTCACTTTTCATAATATGTGGTATATATTTTTAAGCTGTTTTTAATAAAAAGGCATAATATGTGTATCTACTTTATCAAATCACTTAAAATTTTTAATTATGAGAAGTATATTATGGTTAGTCGCAGTCATTTGTATTGTGGTATGGCTTTTAGGAATGTTAGGAGTCGTTCCGGGAATGAGTACAGGATATCTGGTTCACGTTTTACTGGTTATTGCCATTATCGTGGTACTGTATAATCTGATATCAGGCCGAAAGCCGCTCGATTAGATCGATGTAGAACAATGAAATAAAAGCTGGAAATTAAATATTTATAATTTCCAGCTTTTTTTATTTTTCAGATGAATATTTTTCCAGAAAAATTATTTAGAAGCAGGTTTCGCAGCAGTTGCTGTAGCTCCAAGTTTAGATTTTACAGTCGGAGTAATATCTTCTCCTCCATCCATATAAGCAACCTGACTGTTTCCCTGAGAAGGTGCGATATCAAAAACATAAGCCAATCCTTTTTCTTTCGCAACAGTAGCAATCATAGAGCTTACCTTTTTCTGAATAGGAGCGAATAATTCGGTCTGTTTTTTAGAAATTTCCTGCGCAGCTTTTGTTCTGGAAGATTCAATATCTTTACCTAAAGTCTGCAATTCTGTCTGAGCTGCCGTTAATTCCTTAATTACAGTTTCCTTATTTGCTTCACTTATTGTCTTTTCCTTATCCTGAGCTGCTTTTAGTTTCGTCTGGTAAGAAGTAATCATTTTTTCAATCTCACCCTGCTTTGTTTTTGTGAAAGTATCTAATGATCCTTCTGCTGTTTTAGCTTCAGGAAGATTCGCAAAAATGTCATCAGAATTTACGTGCCCGATTTTTTGCTGTGCACTTACCATGTTAGACGTAAGGAAAAGTCCTGCCGCTAAAGAAAATGTTGTGATAAACTTTTTCATCTTTATTTAATTTTTATTTTCGTTTCTAAAAGTCAGCAAATATAATAAATATAACTAAATGCTTAGTTATATTAACAGTAAAAGAAGCCCGAAAAAAAAACTTCGGACTTCTTCTTGAAAGAATCTAATAAGTCTATATTATGTAAGAAATGAAAATACTGTTAAAAATTATAACGGATTCCCAGCTGTGCCTGAAATCTCGACGCAAACTGATCGATGGTGTAAGGCAGCCCGGGTGTTCTGAAGTTATACGTTGGATCTCCTGCAGAAGGCTGTCCGGAGGCAATATTTCCGACCTTCGTTAAACCTACACTTGCAGTTGAGTTGAATGTATTTGGTACGAAATAAACTTTTCCCCAGTCTTTGTTTAACAAATTCGTTAAATTGATGATACTTAATGAGATCTGAAGCGTATTTTTAGATTTTTCGCTTAATCTTATTTCATCCATTATTCTGAAGTCAGCCTGAATATTCCAAGGAGTGAAATCTCCGTTTCTTTCTGTGAATTTTCCTCTTCTGCTGTTTAAATATGTATTACTGCTGATGAATTTCTCGTAATCGGCAACCTGCTGAGCTGTAGTAACCAGAATATTTCCGGATCCGTCTTTAATCGGAGCGATATATTTCGTTGCTTCAGCTGCATCTTTGAAAATATAAGCTAAACCTGCTGCCTGTCCTGTATTGGCAATGGTACTGTTTACAAATCCCCAAGAGAAAGGGTTTCCGGATTGTGCATTGAAATAAACATTCGCCGATAACCTGTTCGACTCAGAAAGTGGCAAAGTATACCCTACATTTGCAACAACTCTGTTTTTAATTGCAAAATTAGAAGTTGATAATTTGGGATCATTTGGTGTTAAAGACTGGTTCATTTGCCAGTTACTTTCCATAGAATTTCTGATCCCGTTTGTAATGTCTTTCGCATCACCATACGTATATGCAACGAAGAAATTTAAGCCAAAATTATAAGATTTCTGAAGCTGGGCTGTTAAATTGTATCTGTATCCTTCTTTTGTATTGGAAAGCATATAAGCATTAGAGAAGTTACTGTTGATGTTTGTTGTGTAGACCGGCATTTCGTGATTGGTATCATAGCTGAAATACGTCACGTTATCCGTTTTATTAACCTGCTGGAATTTAAGATCATATAAAACTTTTGTGTAAATTCCTTCTAATGTAAATTTATATCCTGAAACGGTATAATCAAAAGCTAATGAACTTCTCCAGACTCTTGGCATTTTGAAGTTATTATCAATTAAATCGACCTGAACTTTTGATGAATTCTGCCATTTCGGAAAATTTGAGCTTACCAGAGGATCTCCGTTTGTTGCCAATTGTGCGGCAGTTGGCGAATTATAATCATAACTTCCGAATCCAACTCCGTCATTATAATAAGCATAACCCAGCCATGCAAACGGAATTCTTCCCACAAAAATTCCTGAACCTCCTCTCATTACTAAAGATCTGTTTTGGGTAAGATCTAAATTGAATCCTAATCTTGGCGAGATGGTCGGTTTGTTCAGATAATTGTTCGTTAGCTGGCTTAGCGGTGTGTAAGTATATGTATTTCCGTAGTTTGGATCTGCAGGAGAGCTGGTTACTTTAGGACTTAGCCTCGGCTTATCAGGTAAATCTGTATAATCAACTCTTACTCCCGGAGTTAACCTTAATCTTCCTAAATTAATTTCATCCTGAAGATATGCTGATAACAAATTGACTTTATAGCTTGCATAAGGATTGTTAAACAAATCATCTCTGTTTTGACCTGTTAAAGAATACGTTCCCCTGATTCTCGCAGGATTTGAATTATAAAAATCATTTAAACTTTTATAAGAAATTCTTCCGTTTAAAGCATTCACAAAACCGTAATCGATGTTGTACAATTCATTGTGAGTTCCTAATAAGAACGTGTGATGACCTGTTTTGTACGTTAAGTTATCCGTGATTTCAAAAGTTTTCTGCTTCATATTAAAAACCGTTGCTTCCCTGTCATTTCCTAATAAAATAGTTCCTCCGTTGTAAGAAATTTCAACCTGTGGAAACATGGCATTTTGAGAAGTCGGATCTCTGTAATCGTGAATTGAAGAATATCCTAAAACTAAGTTGTTATTCCATTTATCATTAAAACGGCTTTTTAGCTCTAAAGTTGTGGTAGAAGACGTATTTTTCTGAATAAAATCCATGCTTGAAAAACGGAAGTTTGCACCGTCTCTTTCAAGGTTTGAAGCCTGTGAAAATACCGTATTGTTTTTAATGGATAAAGTATGTTTATCGTTAATTTTCCAGTCCAGTTTATTGAAAAGTTTTCCGCTTTCAGAAAAATTATTGTAATTATTGAAACTTCCGGCATCAAAGCCATATTTGTTTTTAACAAAAGCTGCAATTTGCTGAGCCACATCATTACTTACCAGAGCTCCCTGATCTCCTGCGTTATAGAAAACAGGATCTGTTCTTTTTGTATATTCTATATTACTGAATAAGAAAAGTTTATCTTTCACAACCGGTAATCCTACTCTGCCTCCGTAAATAAAATCTTCGAAAGAACCTGGCATTTTAGAATTGTCTCCCACTCTGTTATTTCCTGTAATAGCTGCATTTCTTCCGTACATGTACAAAGAGCCTTCCACATTATTGCTTCCGCTTCTGGTAACCGCATTAATACTTCCGCCCAGAAAATTTCCTAATTTTACATCGTAAGGAGCGATGTAAACCTGCACATCCTGAATAGCATCCAAACTGATGGAATTCGAACGCGTGCTGCTTCCCGGCATTCCCGAAGTTCCTGTTTGTCCGCCTAAAGAAGGGCTGAATCCGATCGCATCGTTGTTAATAGAACCGTCAATTGTTACGTTGTTATAGCGGAAATTTGTTCCGTTGAAGGAGTTATTGGCACTTTGGGGAATCAGCTTCGTAACATCCTGGATTCCTCTGTTGATATTTGGAAGGTCAGAGATCTGTGCCTGACTGATTCCGACACCGAATTTTGCAGCGGTTGCTCTTTTGGAAGTCAGTTTTACTTCATCGATAATCTTTTCTTTGCTTCCCACTTCTACCACCGGAAGATCATTGTTTCCTAAAGAAAGCTGTACATTGCTGTTGGAATAAACCACATTTGCACCATCCATTACCTCAATGGTATAAGGTCCTCCGGGTTGAAGATTGTCCAGACTGAACTGTCCGTTTTTGTTACTTTTTGTTTCGAAACTGCTGTTAGTCGGTATATGGATTACTTTGATGGTCATTTCGGAAGTTGTTCCTTTTAATCTTCCGAAAATTTTTGAACTGGTTTCCTGCGAAAAGGCTAAACTAAAAGAGAGTAAAGCTACAGCACAGATAAGTTTTTTCATTTTTTATACTTTCAAAATTCTACCGCAAAATTATCCCGAAGTAGACTCCTTGTGCGTTAACATACAGATAACATTACATGATAAAATGCTTAATAATTTCTTAAAAAAAAATTAAAAAGATTTATTTGGATAGATCATTTTAATTTTAATAAATCTTAATTTTTAGTTAAAACACATCTGTTTATGGATGTTTTAAGCTTTAATCTTTATTTAAGTTTCTATTAATTTTAAATTTTTATCTAAAAAAAGCCTCTCAGTCGAGAGGCAGCAGGAGTTTATTTAATAAGGAACCTGAGCTTTTTCATAGATCAGTCCTTCGGATTTCAGCTCTTTCCAGAAATCTGCCGGAATCTTTTCATTCAAAGCCTTTACATTGTCTTCCACCTGTTCCGGCTTGCTTGCTCCGGGAATAATAGAGGCAAACTCATCGGCGGCCAAAACAAACTGCAGTGCGGCGTGTGTAATGGTTGTGTTGTATCTTTTCGCTATTTCATCAATTTTTTCACGTTTTTCTTTCATTCCTTTCGGGATCACATCCTTATAGTTGTAACGATCTCGTCCATTGATAAAACCTGAATTATAACCTGCGCCGGAAACCAGCTTCACTCCTGCTTTCCTTACCGCTGGAAGCAGTCTGTCGACCGCATCTTCATGTTCCAGAATAGAATATTGCGTTGCAGAAAGACAAATATCCGGATCTGCGGAATCCAGACAATCCAGAATCGGCTCAATTTTATTAACGCCCATTCCCCATGCTTTAATGACACCCTGATCTCTCAATTCCGATAAAACTTTAAAAGCGCCTTCTCTCGCCTGTTTTAAAAAATAAGGATAACGGTCTCCCACCTGATCTTCCGACAAATCATGTACATAAACAATATCAATATGGCTCAATCGTGTTCTTTCAAGACTTTCTTCAATAGACCTTTTTATGGCATCTGCTGTGTAATTGTGTTCAAAATCATAATTTAAAGGCGCTTTCCACATCGTTGGCGGAACTTCATCTTCCGGAACTTCCACAAATAAACGCCCGACTTTCGTGGATAATACAAACTCTTCCCTGTTCTGCCCGTGGAGAAAATTTCCGAATCGTCTTTCACTTTTTGTTAATCCGTACCACGGTGAAGTATCGTAATATCGTATGCCGAGATCCCATGCTTTTTGAAGAACTTCGTAGGATTCACCGTCTGTTAATTTGTCAAAAGCTGTTCCGATGGCTACTCCGCCTAATCCGAGCCTGTGTTTTTCCTTTAAAACATCTGTTTTCATATTGTTGTAAAATTTGGTTGTTCTAAAGGATACAAACATCGTGCTGATAATTTAATCATAAATCTTTATGTATAAATACCACAAACCTTGCATTTGGCTTTATTATTGAATAAAATAGGTTACCATTTCAATCACATACATATGAAAAAGCACATCGTAATCGTAGGAGGAGGTTTTGCAGGAATTAATCTTATAAAATCTTTGGTTAATGATAAAAGATTCAGAATTACTTTAGTGGATAAAAACAATTATCACTTCTTTCCGCCATTGATTTATCAGGTTGCGACATCATTTATTGAGGCTTCGAATATCAGCTATCCATTCAGGAAATTACTTTCAAACTATAAAAATGTAAATTTCCATATGGGAAGTCTTGTTAACGTGGATCATGAAAATAATATTCTTGAAACCGATACGGGAAATCTGCATTATGATTATCTGGTTCTTGCTTTGGGAACGGAATCTAATTTCTTCGGAATGGAAAATGTAAAAAAATGTTCTATTCCCATGAAAACCATAGATGAAGCACTTTATTTAAGAAATTATATGCTTTTAACCCTGGAAGAAGCTGCGAGAAACAAAGACATCAAAGAAGCACAGAAACTTCAGAATATTGTGATTGCAGGAGGCGGACCGACCGGAGTGGAACTTGCGGGAATGATTGCGGAAATGGGAAGCTATATCGCTGAAAAAGAATACCCTGAAATTAAACTCAGCCTTTCCAGCATTTATTTAATTGATGCACTTCCGACTTTACTTTCTCCGATGAGCAAGATGGCTCAGGAAGCTGCCCACGATCAGCTTAAAAAGTTAGGGGTAAAAATTATTTTAAATACAGCCGTAAAGGATTATGTGGATGGAAAAGTAATTTTAGGAGACGGGAACACCATTGAAACAGAAACATTAATCTGGACTTCAGGTGTTATCGGTCGTGAAGTTCCCGGAATTCCGGCAGAGAGTTTAGGTAAAGGAAGAAGAATATTAGCAGATGCTTATAATAAAGTTCAGGGAATGAAAAACATCTACGCATTAGGCGATATTGCATTGCAGTTCTCCGATGAAAATTTCCCGAAAGGACATCCGCAGCTGGCTCAGGTTGCGATTCAGCATGCCAGAAATTTAGGCAAAAATTTAAAAAGAATTGAAGAGGAAAAAGTACTCACTCCTTTCAAATATAATGATAAAGGAAGTATGGCAATTATTTCGAAATTTAATGCAGTGGTAGATCTTCCCAAGTTTTCATACAAAGGATTTATGGCATGGTTAACGTGGCTTTTTATTCATATTATTCCGCTGATAAGTTTTGGAAGCAGGGTGCGTCTGGCTTTCAACTGGTTAAGATTGTTTATTACCAACAATCCTTCCATCCGTCTTATTTTAAGACCTAAAAAGGAAAATGCATTTCACACAGAATTTTAAATTTCATGATTTATTTCATAACTTTACGGAACTGTAACAATTCGGTTACGGTCTAAAATTCCCAAAAGTGAATATTCATAACAGGAAAAAGTTTCTGAGCTTTCTGAAGTTCAAAAGAGACTTTCAGAAGTATGGACTTGAAAAAGCGCGCAGCTACGAACTCATTTTACATTGGCTAAACAACAGACTCAGCAGAAATCAGTTTTTGGTGTTGTCCGGAATTATTGTTGGCTGTTCGGCAGGTTTGGCAGGAGTAATTCTTAAAACTCTTGTTCATAACATTCACCATTTTATTACCACAAAAGTTCATTTTGAATACCAGATTCTATTCTATATTATTTTTCCGTTTCTGGGAATTGTTTTAACGACGAGCATCGTTTTAACGATATTTAAAGGTCAGGACAGAAAAGGAATCGGTGCGATTTTATATGAAATTGCACAGAATTCAAGCATTGTTTCTTCCGTTAAAATGTACTCGCAGATTGTACAGAGCGCTATAACAGTAGGATTTGGTGGTTCTGCAGGTCTTGAAAGTCCGATTGCAGTAACCGGAGCAGCCATCGGTTCCAATTTTGCGCAGACCTATCGTCTCAGCTACAAAGAAAGAACCCTTTTACTCGCTGCAGGAGCCACTGCCGGAATCGCTTCCGCTTTTAATGCACCGATTGCCGGAATTATGTTTGCTTTTGAAATTCTTTTAACGGGAGTTGTTTTTACAGACTTTATTCCTTTGGTTGTAGCAGCGGTTTGCGGAAGTTTACTGTCGAGAATTCTGCTTCAGGAAGATGTCCTTTTCAGGTTTTATACAAGAGAAGCTTTTAATTATAAAAATGTACCGTATTATCTTATTCTGGGAATTGTTACAGGTTTATACGCAAGATATTTTGTGGTGATTTCCCAAAAAGTTGAACATTTCATCAAAGGGCTGAAAATGTCCAGACTCCGAAAGGCAATGTTTGGCGGAGCTGTTTTGTCTTTGCTTTGTGTGCTTTTTCCACCATTATTCGGAGAAGGCTATGATACGGTGAAAGCTTTTACCAACGGAAATACCCACAATATTATTCAGAACAGTTTTTTCAGATATTTTGAAATCAAAGATTTTACGATTATCATTTTTTTAATCCTGGTTTTATTGCTGAAAGCTTTTGCAACTTCTTTCACTATTTTCAGTGGCGGAAACGGCGGTAATTTTGCCCCTTCTCTTTTTGCGGGAGGAACGGTAGGTTATCTTTTTGCAGTTGTCTGTCAGCAGATTGGCTTTACAGAAGTTCCTGTTACGAATCTTGTTCTGGTAGGAATGGCGGGAGCCATGAGCGGCGTAATGTATGCTCCTCTTACGGCTATTTTCCTGATTGCAGAATCCAGTTTTGGATATGATCTTTTTATTCCGCTGATGATTGTTTCCATTATTTCTTATCTGATTGCTAAATGGTTCTCTCCTATTTCTCCGGAACTGAAATCTTTGGCAGATCAGGGGAAAATTTTCACGAATAAGCATGATAAAAACATTCTTTTCTCTTTAAAAACAGAAGAATTTATCGACAGATATTCTCAGACTATTAACGAGAATGCTCCTGTTACTGAATTATTTGAATTGGTAAAAAGCGGAAATAAAAATATTTTTGCGGTAATAAATGAAGACCAGGTTTTAAGAGGAATTTTAACACTGGATGATATCAGACCTTACTTATTTAGCAATGATGAAGTTTCTGCCACAATTATTCAGATCATGAAAGCACCTCCTGCAATTATCCGTCCGGAAGATCAGCCTCTTGAGATCCTTCAGACCTTTGATGATACGGGTGTCTGGAATTTGCCAGTTGTAGACGATAATAATCAATTTATAGGATTTATATCTAAATCAACGATATTAATGAGCTACCGACAGCTTTTAAAAGAATATTCCGAATAGGATTTTTTAAAAATATTTTCATCATCAACAAAAAAGACCGACATTTCCGTCGGTCTTTATATTTTAATTTTTATTGAATTAAACTCCTCCCATCACATACATATTTTCCATTGTAGGAACCGGACTTCCGCCCTTTTTTTCCAGTGTAATGGCAAAAGCCTGAGCATTGGTGATGTTGGCAAGAGCAATCTTACTGTCTTTTTCTTCAGTGTACATACCTGCATCCACAGGTTTTCCGTCTGCAATTGCCCAAAGCTGATACTGCATTCCTTCCGGAGCTTTTGGTAAACTTTCGGCATCGAGATAAACATCTTTGGTCTTGGTATCCCAGAAAACCATTGCTTTGGAATCGGTGTGTTTTTCTACACCTTTCAGTTTTACCATTTTCATATCAGGATTGGAAATCATTTCCATTTTCTGATTCATTCTCTGCATTGCAAGATTCTGAGCATTTTTCTCAGTCTCCATTTTTGCAATGGCTGCTTTTGTCTCTTTCTGGCTGTTCATCCAGAAAATATTTCCGCCAACGCTTACCAGAAGCAGAACCGATGCTGCAACGGTATATACTTTCCAGTTATTATTTCCCTGAATTCTTATCTCTTCCTGTGGTTTTGCTGCAGGAATATCCGCAGAAAATACAGGCTTTTCTTCTTCTTCAACAGTCTGTTCCTGCTGAATTCTGTTCCAAATCTTTGATTTTAAATCTGCCGGAGGTGCGACTGCCTGTGCCGTTGCAAGATCTTCCAGTGTTTTCTGTGCTTCTTCAAAAGCAGTTTTTACTTCTGCATTGTTTTTCATCACACACTCCAAAATACCCGCCTCCTCAGGAGAAGCAAGACCTAGAATATAAGATTCTATGATTCCGGATGATATGTATTCTTTAGTGTTCAATTTATTGATAATCTTTTAGCAAATCTTTTAATTTCATAAGTGCATTCCTCATTTTAGTTTTAACCGTTCCCAGCGGTATCTTCAGTTTTTCGGATATTTCATTTTGTGTATATCCCTGATAATACGCGAGATCGATAAGTTCCTTTTTGTCAGTTTCCAGACTTTCAAGCACACTGGCAAAACCGATGTAATCGGAAGAGTTGTTGGTTGTTGAAAGCTCTGCAGAATTATATACGAAATCCGGAAGCGATTGGTTTTTCAGTTCATTCTGAAAACCTTTGGATTTTAAATAATCGATCGCTGTATTTCTTGCTATATTAATCATCCAGGTATAAAACCTGCCCTTCGAAGCATCATATTGGTGGATAGAATTCCATATTTTAACAAAAACGTCCTGAATGATCTCTTCTGTATATTCCTTAGACTGAACAATTCGAAGAATTACTCCGTACAACGCACCTGAATAGTGATCATACAGATGATGAAAACCGGTTTCGTTTTTTTCTTTTAATAAAACGATTAGCTGCTCTTCAGAATATTTTGTTTTAATAGTAAATTTTTTACCCACCAAAAATAACAATAATATTAATCATAACCAAATTTTAAAAATTCTTTTAAATCCTTATTAAATGTAGGTATATGTTAACAGATTATGAATAATATTCCACTATATTAAAATAAAAACAAAATTTAATACACTGTTTTTCAATCGATTGTGATTTTTATTCAATTTTTTAAATCCAAAATAAAACCGAGTTCGTAAATGATTTTAAGAACAGACAAATCAAATAATTTATCATTAAAAATCAAAAGAAATGAATACAAGATCAAAAATCGCAGTTTTAGGAATGGTGGCTTTATCATTCGCTTTCAGTGGAAACGCAACAGCACAGACAATGAAGGAAAAAACAGTAATGGTTGGCGGAGCGCCGATGTATCCTTCAAAAAACATTATCGAGAATGCAGTAAATTCTAAAGACCACAAAACATTGGTGGCTGCCGTAAAAGCTGCAGGTCTTGTAGAAACTTTACAGGGAGCAGGACCTTTCACAGTATTTGCGCCTACAGATGCAGCTTTTGCAAAACTTCCAAAAGGAACAGTAGCAAATCTTGTAAAGCCTGAAAACAAAGAAATGCTTACAAAAATCCTTACTTACCACGTTCTACCTGGAAAATACAGCTCTAAACAGGTTTGGGCAGCTGTAAAAGCAGGAAACGGTAAAGCAATGATGAAAACAGTAGAAGGTGAAGAACTTACTTTCTGGGCAAAAGGTAAAAATCTTTATGTAAGAGACGCTAAAGGGAACGATGCAAAAGTAACCATTGCAGACGTTAATCAATCCAACGGTGTAATTCATGTTATCGATACGGTATTAATGCCATAATAATTTTTAAGTGTGAGAAACAGCATAATATTTATGCTGTTTTCTTTCAAACTTATCTAAAAACACATTAACAATAAATCTCTACACTAAAAAATAATATTATGAAAAAAACTATTAATGTGTCTAACCAGGGAGCGACTCTGGATACAGGCAGAAGAAATTTTTTGAAACTGAGCGGTGTAGGTCTTGCTCTTGCAGGCCTTACCATGATCGGTTGTGATGACGATAATTTCGATATGGTTGAAAATAACGTTTTCGACCTTGGAAAAGGTGATGTGGGTGTATTAAATTACGCTTATGCACTTGAACAGTTGGAAGCAGACTTCTATACTAAGGTTGTTAATAATTTCTATTCTGGAATATCAAATGCCGAAAAACAACTTTTTACAGATCTTTATCATCATGAAGTAATCCACAGAGACTTCTTTAAGGCAGCGATCAGCGGAGCAACATCCAACGTCTTGCCTACTCTGGAATTTCAATATCCAAATGTAAATTTTAACGACAGAAACTCTGTGCTTGCTACTGCAAAAGCATTGGAAGATACGGGAGTTGCAGCGTATAACGGAGCTGGAAAATACATTACCAATGCAGATTATCTTGTAATTGCAGGTAAAATTGTTTCCGTAGAAGCAAGACACGCTTCAGCGATCAGAAACCTTATCAACCCCGGAACTGCGGCTTTCTCCGGTGATGATGTGATTGATGCTAACGGACTGGATCTTGCCAAAGAACCAAAAGAAGTTGTATCTGCAGCAGGAGGATTTTTCAAAACACCTTTCACTTGGAAAGAACAGGGAATCGGTTAATTATTCACTTCAAAAAATTACATTATGAATATTCTTAAATTACTAGATAAACTTTCTGATGATAAATTCTTCACTACAGAAACATCAAGATTAGAAACACTTACCAATATTTCATCTTTCGGGAAAAAAGCGGCTATTGCTGCGGTACCTTTCGGATTGGGAGCTTTAATGACAACTCCTGCAAAAGCTGAAACCACAGATACTACCAAAAATGCAACATTCTTTAAAAGTGCTTTAACGGATGCATTACAATTAGCTTTGGTTTTAGAATATCTTGAAAATGAATATTATGCATTAGGATTGGCGGCTTCGTCTCTAATTCCGAGTGCAGACCGTGTAGTATTTATGCAGATCGCTAAACATGAATCTGCACACGTAACCTTTCTGAAAAATACTTTAACTTCTTTAGGAGTAACTCCGGGAGCTAAACCAACCTTCGATTTTACGGCGAACGGAAGTTTTTCACCTTTTACAGATTACAATCAGTTCTTGGTTTTAGCGCAGGCTTTTGAAGATACAGGAGTAAGAGCGTATAAAGGACAGGCTGGAAACGTAATGTCTAACAAGACTGTTCTTCAGGCTGCATTACAGATTCACTCGGTAGAAGCGAGACACGCTTCACAGGTGAGAAGAATGAGAGCGAATAAAGGATGGATAGAATTGGCAGACGGAGGAAATATGCCTTCTGCAACCAACCCTGTTTATGCAGGAGAAGGCAATACAAATCAGGCTGGCTTTAATACTGCTACAGCTTTTGGAGCTGCTGCAGGTTCTGCTGCCTACGACGAAATTTTAAGTGGAAGTGATGCCCAGGCAATTGCATCATTATTCATTGTCTGAGGAGTTTTTACCTTAAATTTTTAGCTGTTTAATCCCTTTCCGAAATGTTCGGAAAGGGATTTTAAAAATATTAAAAAAAACTGTTAATTATTTTTTCATCCATGTCTGATTTTCTTTATTGTCAGAACGTTTTCTGCCATTATCAACATTATAGGCGAAACCAACCCCTAAAGTCTGTTTTAGCTGTGTTTTGGCAATCTGGTTATGATCATACAATAAGTCCAGAGTAACGTTGGTAGAAATGAACTTATTAATTTTCATATTTAAAATTCCGCTGTAGGCAAGCACGAGTCTTTCCGGATGATCCAGATAATTGGAAAAAACGGAACCTGTATTAATCAGGGTGATATTATCCATGATCTTCAGCTTGTACATAGCTGTTCCCAAAAAACCGAATTGAAATAAAGATGAATCGCCGTCATTTTTCAGCCCATAAATTCCCTTATACTGAAGATCTTTATCCAGTACAAAAGTCCATCTTGCATTCGCAGGACGTATTGTTGCCGTAAAATTATCATTGGGTCTGTAAGTAACTCCGGCTCCCATATTAAGATAACCCGGAGCCATGAAATTTGAAATTTTCGCTGCATCAGGATTATTTCCGTCTGCATAACCCGGTGCAAACTGTGTTTGTAAACTGGCTCCTGCAGAAATATACCAGTTTTTTGCAAATTCTCTTCCGTAATTGGTCGAAAGATTAATGACATCCTGAGTTTTTCTTGTGCCGACTCCTTTTGTATTATTTTGTCCGTATCCTAGAATAATAATATTTTCCCACAGGTCTTTTCCTTTTTCGTACGTAAGATTATAGTTCAGTCCGGCAAGCCACCCTACATTATTGGCTCCTCCTCCAACCCAGTTGGAAAAAGCCGCCTGATTCAGCATTAAGGTATTCTGCCCCTGAATGCTCCATACTTTTGCAGTATCAGAAACAGCAGCTTCGCTTTTTTCCTGAGCAGATAAATGAATCCCTAGCAAAACGATAAACGGAAGTAATTTTCTTTTCATAGGTTTATATTTTAGTTTAAAATTAAAAATAAAATTTAATGATTTATTAAAAATTTTGAACTTAAATGAATTTATCTGAAATTATTTTACGTCATTATACAAAAAAAACTGTTCGCAATAAGGAACAGTTTTAAAAAAAATAATGTGAATTAAATTGCTTTTGCCAAAGGCCAGTCGATGGGAACTTCAGTGGCTGCAAAAAGATAATTGGTTATTATTTTATCGCCTGTTAAAACAATTACATCTACGAGACTTCCCTTTGTATACCCTTCTTTAAAAAAGTTTTCTTTTATTTCATCAGAAATCGCTCCTTTATTTTGAACAACAGATTGTACTACCTTCGCCAATGCATCCAATTTCGAGTCAAATAAAACATCTGCTTTTCTTATCTCAATAATCTGTTCATCTGTGAAACCGTTCATTTTAGCGATGGCTGTATGAGCACTTAAACAATATAAACAGTTATTGAACTGGCTTACCACAAGATTTACCACTTCTTTCTCCTTCGCTTTTAAGGAAGTTTTAGAGCTTTGTAATGCAATATACGTTGAAAGGGCATTTTCCGAATGGGCAAAAGTTGCATACAAATTGGGTACAAAGCCAATTCCTTTTTCTAAATTTTCAAAAATTGCCTGATTTGCTGCTGATACTTGTTCTTTTTGAGGAACTTCAAAATTTTTCATTGTTTTTAATTTGTTTAATTAATTTTACACTGCAAAGTTGCGGTTTCAGGAAAGGCAATTCCATAGCAGAATTTCCCGAAAGATTTAGATTTTTTCCCTTTCTGACTTTTTTAAAAGTTTTTCTGAATTAAAATGAAATTTTAATGTTTAAACTAATTTTAAATTTAACCGCAAGAGAGACAAAAGACTTTAGTGGATTTAAAGTATTTCAAAAGTCAGCAAAGAGAAAAAATCTTTGATTTTTTAAAACTTAGGTGCACTTTTTTTTCCATTTAACTATTAAACTAAACTTAAGAAACTAAAGTGTTTAAATTTTTTGCTTCTTTTGCGGTAAAAAAGTTTAAACAAGCTTGATAAAGGAAATTTCCAGAATAATCCAGGTGCTCAAAAGAATAAAAATCAAAGATTTTTAAAAACTATTGTAAGCTTTTCATTTATAATCACCAACTTTAAATAAAAGTTTAGTTTATCTTTTGCTACTTTTGCGGTTAAATAAGAAGTTCAAACAGACTTAATGATTTATTCTTTAAATAATAAACAGACCGGCTCCGAATGTCGGCTTTTTGTACATCCCGAACTTTTCGACCGGGATTTTTACGGGAAAGACCGCGAGAAAAAGCTGCTTACCATTGCCTGGAACAAAGGCGAAGACCAAAAAGTAATCATTGACGGGATTGAATATATTTTTAGATCGGGAACCGTTCTTTGTCTTATGGTCAATCAGTCTTTTCAGTTTGAAGATTCCTCCCGAATCGTTGCATGGCAGTTTAACAGAGATTTTTACTGTATTGAAACGCACGATGAAGAAGTGAGCTGTGTCGGATTTCTGTTTTACGGTTCAGCCGACATCATGTTTATTGCTGTTGATGAAAAAGATCATGAAAAATTATCATTTTTACAAAGCATTTTTATTGAGGAGTTTCAGGAAATCGACGGAATTCAGGAGGATATGATCCGGATGCTCATCAAAAGACTCATCATTATTATTACAAGGCTTGGAAAAAAGCAGTTTTTAAAAGATGATTTTCCCGAAGTAAAGCTGGATATTATCAGAAGTTTTAATCTTTTGGTGGAAAAAAACTACAAAACTCAGCATACTGTAAAATTTTATGCCGATCAGCTTTATAAATCGCCAAAAACCTTATCCAATTTATTCAGACTGTATAACAGCCAGAGTCCATCTTCTGTTATACAGCAGAGAATTTTTCTCGAAGCAAAGAGATTACTGCTGTTTACCGATAAATCTGTAAAGGAAATTACCTATGAACTGGGGTTTGAAGACGTGTCGTATTTCAGTAATTTTTTCAAGAGACTTTCAGGAAATACACCTGTTTCATTTAAGAAGAAAAAGCCTGTAAAGAAATAAAAAAGATGATTTTAAACCAATTAGTTTTATCTATTGACATCATGAAAAAAATATGTTATTTTTTTTCTGAAAATATTAGGTTTGAAAATCATTTTTTAATTATATTTGTGAATCGAAATAATTTTTTTTCATCATTTGTGTTTTTTTAGGCTCCTTTCTAAGGAGTCTTTTTTGTTTTTATCAGGTAACGCGTTTTTTATTGCTCGAAGCTATCCATTCATCTTTTTTACATTTATTGCAGTTTCCAGCCATACCTTTGTGTTTTTCTTCCGTATGTCCGCAAAACGTGCAGGAATAAAATCCCGGATGAACAATCGTTTTCAAAGGATGATCCAGAGAATCCGGCATAATCGGAAGTCCGTACTTTACCCTTTCATCATCGAAATAAAATACACTGATTTCTCCGGAAATTTCTTCAATGGCACTTTCAATCTGCCCAAGTTGGGAAATTCCTTTTAACCTTAATTCGGCAAAAAATTCATCACTCCCCAGATTTTCTTTCTTAAAATTTTCAATGGAAAATTCACCGTTTTCGATCAGGCAGATGGATTTTCCTTCAATAAGCTGTTCGAGTTTTTTATTTTTTGCGATAAAATAGGTTACAATGGTGTACAGAAGAATAATTACGGCAAAAACAATGAATGATGAAACAATTCCGACATCTTTATTAAACATCGGATCTCCTGCCGCAGAACCCAGTCCGATAATCACCACAAGTTCGAAAATTGAAAGCTGCTTCACTCCCCTTTTTCCCAAAACTCTTAATCCGATAATGATCGTGATGAACATAATGGCGGTGCGGAGAATAATTTCCAGAATAAAAGACCACTCTTCGTGCCCCATCAGAAGTTCTTTCCAGTCTAATTCTAAAAGAAATATGGATAACATATAAAATTTATTTTTGCAAGGTTCAAAAAATACGCCAAGCAAAAGAAAAACGCATCATGAAAGTCTGTACTTAAAACAAAAACCGCCTCTGTTGAAACGGTTTTTCTATTATTTTTTAATCCATTCTTCGCGGAGCAAAGCGTAGATTACATCATCTGTCCAGTTGTTTTTCCAGAATAAACTTTTCACAAAATGACCTTCTTTTCTAAAACCAATGCGTTCCATCAGTTTAAGAGAATCAATGTTTTCCGGATCTACAGAAGCCATGATTCTGTGTTTTTTCAGATCACTGAAAAGAAAATTAATCACTCCTTTTAACGCTTCAGAAGCATATCCTCTTCCCTGAAAGTCTTTATTTAAAGTAATTCCTAATTCCACCTGCAAATTTTCTGCACCAAAGAAATGAATTCCGATATCGCCGATCACAACTTTTGTATCTTTTTCCGTAATTAAAACCTGATACCAGCTTTCCGGCTGATTGAATTCTTTGTTATTTCTTTCAATAAACTGTTCAACATCTTCCAATGTTTCCGGAATCCAGCTCTGAAATTTATTGGCTTCCGCATCAGAACGATAATTAAAAACTGCCTGTTTATCGTCCAAAGTTGTATCCCGAATCAGTAATCTTTCTGTTTCTAAATGCATCTTTTATAATTTGATCCGGCTAAATTAAGATTTAATCTCAAATCTTAAAACAAGAAATTTAAGCACCTAATTCAGCTTCTTCACCGTCATTCAGCACAAAACATCTTTCTTCCAAACCATTCTCCTGAATTTTTTCTTTAATGAATTTTCTGTCTTCTTTTGCATGACTTACACTTTCAAGATGTGTTACCCAGATTTTTGAATTTGGTGAGGTTTCACAGACTTTTAAAATATCATTACTCGTCATCACAATCGGATCTCCCACGACAAAAGTTGCGGCTCCTCCTGCAACAACAATGTGTTCCGACTGATGTTTTTTAATTGCCTGTTCCACTTCTTCACACCAGATACTGTCGCCCACAATATAAACCGACTGTTCAGCATTTTTAAAGACAAACCCATGAACTACGCCCATTTGTTCTTCAATTTCCCCTGTTCCATGATGCCCGTCCGTTAAAGAAATTTCAATATTTTTAAACTGTATTGTATCGTTAAAAGCAATCACATTTTTAAATCCAGCCTCGGAAATCTGTTCGGAAATGATTTCAGGACAAATAATGGATACATTTTTATCTAAAAGTTCAATCGCTTTCGGGTCCCAATGATCGGGATGAAGGTGTGTAACAGCTACCGCATCAATTGTTTTTAATTTTTCCTGCAGTTCTTCTTCAGTGAAAGGTAAATCAATTAATGGATTCAATAATTCATTGTCTACCATCGGAAATTGTCCCAAAGAACCTTTTTCACCTAACATCGGATCAATTAAGATGTTCAGTCCATCAATATTTAAAAGCAGCGTTGCATTTCGCCATAATTGTAATTTCATTTTCTTTAATTTTGTATCTGCAAAGCTATTATTTAAATGAAATTAAATAATCGATGGTTACCAAAAGGTGCACTATATACAATTTTGTAACGTATGACATTTGAAGAATTTAAAAACTGCGGACTGAGAAAAACATTAGACATGATCTCCGGAAAGTGGAAACCGCTTATTTTATCGAATCTTTTTGAGGAAAAAGAAGTCCGTTTTGTGGAATTATGGCGAAAAATGCCTAAAGTTTCTAAAAAAGTTCTGGCAGAACAGCTCAAACAAATGGAGGAAGATCATATCATTCAACGGGTTGAAGTCTATAATTTTCCTCCGGAAGTATATTATAAATTAACGGAAAGAGCCAGAAAGCTCGGTCCTATCCTCGATGAACTTCACCAATGGGGAAACGAACATCAAAGAGTTTAAAATCAATTAATTATTGAAGCCATCCAAAACTTCAAGAATATTCCGATACACAAAATCCAGTTCTTCAGGCGTAATGCAGTAAGGCGGAACGAGATACATCACATTTCCCAAAGGACGCATGATGATTCCTCTTTTTAAAAATTCACGATATAAAACCTTCCCGATTTCGTTAAAATAGGACGTTTTTTCATCATTTTTAATTTCCCAGGCGATAATCGTTCCGGTCTGTCTCACATTTTCAACTTTCGGATGATTTTTTAAAACCTGAGTAAAATTGAAATGTTTCTGACTGATTAGATTGATTTTTTCCAGCGTTTCTTCTTTTAAAAGCAATTCCATACTTGCCAAAGCCGCTGTACAGGCTAAAGGATTTGCAGTGAACGAATGACCGTGAAATAACGTCTTATATTTATCATCAGACAAAAACGCGTCGAAAATCTGTTGTGAAGAAGTCGTAATTCCCATCGGCATTGTTCCGCCTGTTAATCCCTTTGAAAAACACATGATATCAGGTTTTTCCGAAAGATAATTTGCGGCAAACAGCTTTCCGGTTCTTCCGAAACCTGTAAAAACTTCATCCTGAATCATTAAAATTCTGTTTTCTCTGCAAAATTTCATCAGTTCTGATAAATCTTCGGCTTTGTGCATCAACATTCCCGCGGCTCCCTGAATCAGCGGTTCGTAAATAAAACAAGCAATTTCTTCAGAATGATTTTTTATAATAATTTTTAAATCTTCAATATTCCCGGAAGTCGGCGGATCAATAAAGATCACTTCAAAAAGCATTTCCCCGAAAGGTTTGGTCCAGACACTTCTTCCGCTTACCGACATCGCTCCGAAAGTATCACCATGATAAGCTTCTTTAAAAGCCAGAATTTTCGTCTTTTCTTTTCCCTGATTATGCCAGAACTGAATACACATTTTCAGCGCCACTTCCACCGCAGTAGAACCGTTATCCGAATAAAAAACCTTCTCCTGATTTTCAGGCAGCAACTTTAATAAATTTTCCGAAAGCTGAATGGCTGGTTCGTGCGTAAATCCCGCAAAAATAACCTGTTCCAGCGTATTCAACTGTTCAGAAACTCTTTGTGCAATGTACGGATTCGCATGGCCGTGAAGCGTAACCCACCACGAAGCCACTGCATCGATGTATTTTTTTCCGTCTTCATCATAAAGATAAATTCCGCTTCCTTTTACAATCGGGATTGCATCTTCTGCCGTTTTCATCTGTGTGTAAGGATGCCAGTTAACGGCTCTGTCGCGCTCTTGTAAATTCATAAATAATTGTTCGTAATGTTTAATTTTATCGATGGTGAATTATCAATCGTCAATTGTAAACGCAAAGACTCTATTCCTAAATTACTATTTAAGCTAAGCAAAGTAAAGCAGATTTTATCTGCCATTAAGCGAACGCTTCATCATCCGTCTCTGACGGAAATTTCTTTGCTTTACTCATTATTAAAACAAAACATTTCCTTTGCGTTTAATCATTCTTTACTTTAATAGATAAGTACTAAAAGTATGAATAGAATTCAATGCTGAATTGTGAATTATCAATCGTCAATTGTAAACGCAAAGATTTTATTTCTAAATTAATATTTTAAGCTAAGCAAAGTCAAGCAGATTTCATCTGTCATTAAGCGAACGCTTCATCATCCATCTCTGACGGAAATTTCTTTGTTATACTTATTAATAAAACAAAACATTTTCTTTGCGTTTAATCATTCTTACTTTAATAGATAAGTACTGAAAGTATGAATAGAATTCAATACTGAATTGTCAATCGTAAATTGTAAACGCAAAGACTTTATTTCCATGTTAATATTTAAGCTAAGCAAAGTAAAGCAGATTTCATCTGCCATTAAGCGAACGCTTCATCATCCGTCTCTGACGGAAATTTCTTTGCTTTACTTATGATAAAAACAAAACATTTTCTTTGCGTTTAATCATTTTTTCATTGATAGATAAGTACTTAAAACTATGAATAGAATTCAATGCTGGATTGTCAATCGTGAATTGTTATTATTCACACTCCAAAAAATTGACTATTGACCATTCACCATTCACTTTTTATCATTCACTTTTTATCATTCACTTTTTAACACATCGTTTTCTCCTTCATCATCGGCTTTAATCCCAAAGTCTGCAGCATCTGCATATCCTCAGAAACACCCGGATTTGGTGTTACCAGAAGCGTTTCTCTTTCCCCTGTAAAGATCGAGTTGGCTCCCGCCATGAAACACCATCCCTGCTCAAATTCAGTCATTTCTATTCTTCCTGCGCTTAGACGAACCATTGATGAAGGCATTACAATTCTTGCCGTGGCGATCATTCTTACCATTTCCCAGGTATTTGTTTTTTCATTATCCTGAAGCGGCGTTCCTTCTACTCTTGCCAATGCATTGATCGGGACAGATTCCGGATGTTTCGGCATTGTTGCCAATGTTAAAAGCATCGAAATCCTGTCTTTTGGCGTTTCTCCCAATCCGATGATTCCTCCCGAACAAACCGTAATTCCGGCTTTTCTTACATTATTAATCGTATTGATTCTGTTATCGAACGTTCTTGTGGAAATAATTTCGTCGTAATATTCCTCAGAAGTATCCAGATTGTGATTGTATGCATACAAACCTGCTTCCTGAAGGCGTTTTGCCTGATCTTCCGTTAACATTCCCAACGTACAGCACACTTCCAATCCAAGTTCATTTACCCCTTTTACCATATCAATAACACGGTCGAAATCACGGTTGTCACGCACTTCTCTCCACGCTGCAGCCATACAGAAACGCGATGAGCCGCCTTCTTTTGCTTTTTTCGCGTGTTCAATGACCGTTTCTGTCGGCAGTAAAGCCTGAACTTTAATATTCGTATGATAACGTGCTGCCTGTCCGCAATACGAACAGTCTTCCGGACAACCTCCTGTTTTAATTGAAAGCAGGGTCGACATCTGAACTTCTTCAGGATTATGCCACTCACGATGAACTGTTGCAGCTTTGTAAACAAGTTCCAGAAGCGGAAGATTATAAATTTCTTCTATTTCTTCCTTCGTCCAGTCGTTTCTTAGTTGATTTTTATTCATGATTCTATTTTTTCTAATTGTTTTGCAATATTTTTTATACTTTCTTCTGTTATACTTTCAAGGTCAGGAATTCTTAGAATTTCAGTTTCCTGTGGAATATTTTCACAAATAACCCTTTCCGTATCCGGTGGAAAATTTCCGTTGAGAATTAAATAGTTCAGTTTAATTTTCTTTTGGTTTAAAACTAAAACAGACAACAATGTATGATTAATGCAGCCTAAATAATTCTTCACAACCAAAGCGACGGGAATGTTCAGCTTTTCAATTAAATCAATAATAAATTCTTTATCATTCAGCGGAACCATCAATCCTCCCGCTCCTTCTATGATTAAATGATTCTGCGTTTCAGGAAGTTTAAATTCATTCAGATCAATCAGAATTCCTTCTTCCTTTGCTGATTGATGCGGTGATGCGGCCAATTTAAAACGATATCTTTCCGGATGGCAAACCGTATGCTTTCCTACCCAGTCTTTAATTTTCATCGTATCAGAGTAATCCAGATCTCCGGACTGAACCGGTTTCCAATACTCTGCCTCAAAATATTTGGTTAAAACCGCCGAACAAACCGTTTTCCCGACTTCAGTCCCGATTCCTGTGACGAAGAGTTTTTTCTGATTCATATTTTGTATTTCTAATTCAATGTTCATTATTTCAATGGTTTCTTGTCATTTCACGAAGGAGAAGTCTATTCTTCATTGATAATCAATAGATTCATTACTCCCCTATTGAATGATATTTACGTTTTAAACAAACTCTTTAATAATACCCGTTAACGTCAAAATTTCCTCTTCTGTATTAAAACTGTGCAGACAAATCCTCAGTCTTTCCGTTCCTTCTTTTACAGTTGGACTGAAAACCGCATACGCTAAAAATCCACTTTCCGATAAAACGTTCTGTAAAGTTTTCAACTGATGATTATCCGGAATAATAATGGCCTGAATCGGACTGTTTTCAGAAGACGGAGTGGCTAAATTCTGTTCACGAAAAATTTTAATGTTTTCCTGAAGTTGTATGGATAATCTACTGTTTGCTTTTAAAAATTCATATCCGCTAAAAATACTCATCCATAGAAAATCGTGCGCTGAAGTTGTATAGATAAAAGGGGATGCAAAATTGATGAGATAAGATTTAATTAAATCATTCGTTAAAATCGCCGCACCATGCGTTCCCAAAGCTTTTCCATAGGTTACAACCGTTGCTGAAACTTTTTCCTGTAGATTCAACTCACTCACCAAACCGTTTCCAAAAACACCGAAAGCGTGAGCTTCATCCACAACTAACTGAGCATTGTATTTTGCTGTGATTTTTGCAATCTCTTTCAAAGGAGCAATATCTCCATCCATCGAATACAGGCTTTCAACTGCAACATAGGAAAGTCCGATTTGCTTTTTCAGAATCCTTTCTAAATCATCAACATCATTATGCCTGAATTTCAGTTTTTTAGCATTCGACATTCTACATGCATCATGAACAGAACGATGAATTTTTTCATCCACAATTATGGTATCATGTCGATTGGGAAGCGTTGAAAACAAAGCCAGATTAGCATTATATCCCGAAGAAAAAAGCAAAGCCGATTCGTATTGATGTTCTTTGGCTATACATTCTTCTGTTTCAGCAACAGTTAAACTATTTCCGCTGATCAGTCTGGAACCTGTACTTCCTTTCAGTAATTCCGGCTTTTCGTTGATTTTTTTTAATAAAATCTGCTGAAAATCTTTATTTCCCGCCAATCCCAAATAATCGTTGGAATAAAAATCCACTCCTTCCTTTTGAGATTTTAAAACCCGTAAGGTTCCGCTTTCTTTTCTTTTTTCTAAGGCTTCCTGAAAATGGCGAAAATTATTCAGCATAATTTACCTGTAAAATCTCTTTTGAAATGGCATCAATCCATTGGTTATGAAGATCTTTTTCAATTTCTAAAACAATTTCTGCATGAATTTTCCAGTCTTCCGAAAATTCGTCCAACTGATTAATCATTTCCTCCAAATGTCCTTCTTCCTCCAAAATAATTGACTTTACCATAATTTTTGAGGTATATTTTGTCAGAATTTCCTGATAAACCGGATACAGTTCATCGGCACGAACCTCAATAGCATACGTTACAAAAAGATACGCCGCATATTTTAATTCTTCTTTGTTGAGATTGAAATTCTGCTGAAGATATTTACACGCTTTAATGTCAAGAGAATGAAGATATTGCCTCGTTGCCGTTGCGGCTAAAAGTTCATTGTTATTGTACGTTTTGCACATTTCAGGATCAATTTTCAGGATCTGCTTTTTAAGATAATAAGCATGGCGATGTTCTTCCGCAGCGTGTTTTAGCTGTATTAAACTCACTTTAGTCGGATGTTCGCAAGCCGAAATTTTTCTGGCTCCTGCATTTTCCATAAAGGAAAGCGTATTCAGCCATTTTGCGTGCGTTTCATTTTGCTGAACAATTTTTTCTAAAAGACTGTACAATTCCATTCTTTTTTGTTTTGGTTCAAAAGTAGTATATTGCCGGATGGTTAAATGGTACCAGTTTTGAGATTATGGATAGTCCGGTTAAAATTCCTTATCAGAGTTTCATAAAAATCAATAGAAATTCCGAAGTTTCTATTTATATGCAGATTTCCAATCAGTTGATTAATGCCATTCAGCGTGGTTTTTTGCCATTCGGAACCAAACTTCCGGGAACAAGAATGTTGAGCGAAATGCTGAATGTTCACAGAAATACCATTGTTTCTGTCTACGAAGAACTGTTTTCTCAAGGATGGGTGGAAAGTCTTCCCAACAAAGGAACCTTTATCATCGGAAAAGACCAGTATCAGTTTTTGGAATCGAATAATTTACAAAAAATTCAGCTCGAAAATTATCCCAAATCAACAGGATTTACCTTCAAAACATCCAATATTTTAGATAATCCTTTTGAATATTCCAATTGTGAATACATTTTTAATGACGGAATTCCCGACATCCGCTTAACTCAGATCGATCAGCATTCCAGAATTTACAGTTCTATCTTAAAAAGAAAAGCTCATAAAATCGGACAGTACAATCAGGATGGAAGTGAATTTTTTAAAGAAAATCTTTCAAAATATTTAAATTTATCCAGAGGATTGCCTATTTCTAAAAATAACCTTCTCATTACAAGAAGCACAGAAATGAGCATTTACATTGCTTCGGAAATTCTTTTATCTGAAGGTGATATTGTTTTAGTTGCAGAACTGAGCTATTTCTCGGTGAACATGATTTTTCAAAAAGCAGGAGTGAAAATAAAATCAGTCCCCATTGACAATGAAGGGATTAACACGGAAGAAGTCAGGAAAATTTGTCAACAGCAAAAAGTGAGAATGCTTTATCTTACACCACATCATCATTATCCCACAACTGTTACATTAAGCGCACAGCGCAGATTAGAGCTGCTGAATCTTGCAAATGAATTTGGCTTTATTATTCTGGAAGATGATTACGATTACGATTTTCATTATGACAAGAGTCCGCTTCTTCCGCTTGCAAGCGCAGATACGAACGGAATGGTTATCTACATCGGTTCTTTCGGAAAATCTCTGGCTCCCGGTTTTCGGACAGGATTTATTGTCGCTCCCGAAAATCTGATGTCTGAAATGAGAAAACATCTGGGAATTATCGACAGACAGGGTGATATTTTAATGGAGCACGTTTTGGGTGAAATGATTGCCGAAGGAGAAATTAACCGATATCTGAAAAAATCGTTAAAAATTTATCAGGAAAGAAGAGATTATTTTATTCATCTCATTCAGCAAAATTTAGGAAATTATATACAATTCGAAAAACCGTCGGGCGGACTTGCGGTCTGGGCAGAATGGCAGGTTCCCATGAATTTAATGCAGCTTTCTAAAAATTGCGCGCAAAACAATTTATTTATTCCTAAAACCTTACTTTATCAGAATAAAAATCTAACCGCCATGCGTTTAGGATTTGGAAACCTGAATACTACGGAAATGGAAAAATCGGTTGAAATAGTAACGGATCATGTGAAAAAGATGCTTCATTAAAGATTTTTAAATATATTGGTTAGATTTTTGAATGTAAAAAAATAACAAAATTGCACCATTGAAACTTATCACATTCACAAATAAAGGCATTTATTGTCCACAGGGAAAATTTTATATTGATCCTTGGCGACCGGTTGATTTGGCAGTCATTACTCATGGACACGCCGATCACGCACGTTGGGGCATGAAAAAATACTTGTGCCATCATTTTACCAAACCTATTCTGCACAAAAGAATCAGCGAAGATCTTGAAGTTCAGAGTGTGGAATATGGCGAAGTCATCAATATTAACGGCGTAAAAGTTTCACTTCATCCTGCCGGTCACATCATAGGTTCAGCACAAATCCGGCTGGAATACAAAGGCTATGTAAGCGTGGTTTCAGGAGATTATAAAGTTCAGGATGATGGATTGAGTACCCCTTTCGAACTGGTAAAATGCAATGAATTTGTCACTGAAAGTACTTTCGGACTGCCAATTTACAACTGGCTGGAAGTTCCGGATCTGAATAAAAAACTCCAGAACTGGGTTCTCCGAAATCAGGAAAATCAAAAAACCTCTGTTTTTATCGGTTATTCTCTGGGAAAAGCACAACGTGTAATGAAGGCCGTTGAAGGAATGGGAAAAATCCACGTTCACTACTCAATCGGAAAACTAAATAAAGCCTTTGAAGAAGTGGGAATCGTACTTCCTGATTACGAAATTCCCGATTTCAGGGAAAGCATCAAGCACGTTGCAGGAGATATTGTGATTGTTCCGCCCGCTCTGCTGGATTCCAATGTCATCAAAAAAATTCCGGATGCAGCAACGGCAATTTGTTCCGGATGGATGCAGGTTCGCGGTGCAAGACGATGGCGGAGTGCCGATGCAGGTTTTCCGATGAGCGATCACGTCGACTGGAAAGGTTTGTTACAGGCTATAAAAGCCGCTGAAGCTGAAATCGTTCACGTTACGCACGGACAGACCGAAGTTTTTTCTAAATATCTAAATGAAATTGGTATTAAATCTGATGTGGTGGAAACGCTTTACGGCGATGATGATGAGGAAGAAAAAGAGAAAGAAATTATTAAAGACTAATAATTATAGCGATGCAGGAAAGCTCCGTAGGAGCTTACTGTTAATAGAAAAAACAAAATGATAAGGCGGAGCTCCCTAGGAGCGACCTGTTAATAGCCCATCATAATTAACGCCGAATTGCACGCAGCCCGGCTTGAACGGAACTCTTTTGTGGAGCCAAGCGGAACAAAAAAGCGGGAGTTGAAGACGGATTAAGCTGCCCAAAAAAATTGTTAACATACGTTTAAAAAAAGCCAATTAAAATTTATGAAACATTTCGCAGAACTTATCAATGCTCTCGAAAGCACCAATAAGACCAATGCAAAAATCGATGCCATCATTGATTATCTGGAACGTGCGCCTGATGAAGATAAAGTCTGGTTCATCGCTTTGTTTACAGGCAAAAGACCCAAGCGGAATGTGAACACCAACTATATGAAAGAATGGGCTTTGGAAATCACAGAATTACCGTTCTGGCTGTTTCAGGAAAGCTACTCTTCAGTCGGAGATTTAGGCGAAACCATTTCCCTGATTCTTCCGCCGCCAACGGAAAAAATTGAACGTTCTTTATCAGATTGGATGAATGATATCATCAACCTAAAAACAAAAACCGACGCTGAGAAAAAAGAATTTGTACTGAATTCATGGAATGGTTTGGATTATACGGAACGACTGATTTTCAATAAATTATTGGGTGGAAGTTTCAGGATCGGGGTTTCAGATAAAACTTTGATTAACGCTCTTACGAAATTTTCCGGACAAGAATCCAGCGCATTGATGCACAGTTTGATGGGAAAATGGCAGCCGACAGAAGCTTCATTTCAGGAATTAATTTCGGCTGAAAATATAAATCCCGATAATTCAAAACCCTATCCTTTTTGTCTGGCTTATCCATTGGAAAAAGATTTGGAAGAACTCGGAAAACCCGATGAATGGCTGATTGAATACAAATGGGACGGAATCCGCGGACAGATTATCAAGCGTAATGATGAAGTTTTCATTTGGTCGAGAGGAGAAGAACTGGTGACGGAACAGTTTCCCGAAATCGCAGAAACCGTTCAGCAAATGAGCGGAAATTTTGTAATTGACGGCGAAATTCTCGCGGTAAAAGACGATAAAGTTTTAAATTTTAACGAATTACAAAAACGTCTCAATCGAAAGACATTAACAAAGAAAATGCTTTCCGAAATTCCGATCGAAGTCTTTGCCTATGATCTTTTAGAACTGGAAGGAAACGATTTGCGTGAAAAACCCATCTCCGCAAGACGTGCCATGCTGGAAGAATTATTATTGAATAAAAACCCTGAAAATATCAAAATTTCCGAATCAATAGAATTTGAAAACTGGGAAGAATTAAACCAAATCAGAGAAAATTCCAGGGACATCAACAGTGAAGGTTTGATGCTGAAACAGAAAAATTCACCTTATCATTCCGGAAGAAAAAAAGGCGATTGGTGGAAATGGAAAATCAGTCCTTTAACGATTGATGCCGTTCTGATTTACGCCCAAAAAGGAAGCGGAAGACGAAGCGCATACTACACTGATTACACTTTTGCCGTGAAAAACGAAGATAAACTGGTCACCATCGCCAAAGCATATTCCGGATTAACGGATAAAGAAATTATGGAAGTCAGTAAATTTGTTAATAAGAATGCCATTGAAAAATTCGGTCCCGTTCGAACAGTAAAAGCTGAATTGGTTTTTGAAATTGCTTTTGAAGGAATCGGCTTCAGCAACCGTCATAAAAGCGGTGTTGCGCTAAGATTTCCGAGAATTTTACGATGGCGAAAAGATAAAACAGTAGATGAAATTGATGATTTAGAAGAAATAAAAAAATTAATACAATAATAAATTAATCGCAAGGAGAAACAAAATTTTTTATACTTTGCTTACTAAATGTTAAACTAAGCCGCTTCGCTTATCAAGGAAACACAATTTGTATTTCCTTGATAAATGAAATGCCATCGTATATCTTTAAAAAGATGATTTTATAATCCTTTGTTTGACTTTGCGATAAATAAAAACAATAATTTGAGCAACTTCGAAAATACCAACGGCTTCAAAGTCATTCAGCAGTGGATGACGAAAGGATAAAACAGTGAATAAAATTGATGATTTGGAGGAGATTCAAAAAAATGATACAGTAATTATAAACGCTAAGGTCGTAAGGTTTTTATTTAAAACTTTTAAAAATATATTTCGTTCGCAAGGGCGTTTCACTCAGCTAAGAATTGTGCTATCATTTGCTGAACGAAGTGCCTTCGCGAACGAAAATATAAAGAATTAGAATCAAAAAAATCTTCGCGCTCATTGCGTTAAAAAGGATAAAACAGTGAATGAAATTAATGATTTGGAAGAGATTAAGAAATTGATACAGTAATTATAAACGCTAAGGTCACGAGGTTTTATTTAAAACTTTGAAAATATATTTCGTTCGCAAGGGCGTTTCACTCAGCTAAGAATTGTGCTATCATTTGCTGAACGAAGTGCCTTCGCGAACGAAAATATAAAGAATTAGAATTAAAAATATTTTGCGAACATTGCGTTAAAAAAAACATAATTTAAAACTTGAGCAACTTCGAAAATACCAACGGCTTCAAAGTCATTCAGCAGTGGATGGCGGACAAAGGCAATTCCCCTTTTAAATTTCAGATCGATACGTGGCAGAAATTTGAGAACGGCTACAGCGGAATGGTCATTGCTCCGACCGGTTTCGGAAAAACATTTTCTGTTTTCTTAGCATTGTTAACCCACTTTTTAAACCATCCTGAAAAATATGGAAAAGGCTTAAAAATGATCTGGATCACGCCGCTCCGTTCTTTATCCAAAGATATAGCCAAAGCAATGCAGGAAGCTATTGACGAAATCGGATTGGATTGGTCTGTTGGCGTAAGAAATGGCGACACAGATCCGAAAGTACGACAGCAGCAGGTAAAAAATATGCCTGAAATTCTCGTGGTGACACCGGAAAGCTTACATCTTCTTCTCGGGCAGAAAAATCACGAACGCTTTTTTAAGGAACTGAAAACCATCGTTGTCGACGAATGGCACGAATTGCTCGGTTCAAAACGCGGTGTAATGGTGGAATTGGGCATTTCCCAACTCACTAAGTATGTTCCCAAAATGAAAATCTGGGGAATTACAGCAACCATCGGAAATCTGGATGAAGCGATGGATGTTTTAATTCCGTATGACATTAAAAAAACAAAAATTACCGCCAAAGAACAGAAGAAAATTGATATTCTTCCCGTTTTTCCGGATGAAGTGGAAATTCTTCCGTGGGCGGGACATTTAGGAGCAAAATTAGCTGATAAAATCGTTCCCATCATTTTAGAATCTAAATCTACCATTGTTTTTACGAATACCCGAAGCCAGAGTGAAATGTGGTATCAGTTGTTGCTTGAAGCCTATCCCGATTTTGCAGGGCAGATTGCCATTCATCACAGCTCGATTGATGCTCATCTCAGGATCTGGATTGAGGAAAATTTAAGTTCCGGAAAGTTAAAAGCTGTCGTTTCCACCTCTTCTTTGGATCTGGGAATTGATTTTAAGCCGGTTGATACCGTTATTCAGATTGGTTCCGCAAAAGGCGTTGCAAGATTTTTGCAGCGTGCAGGACGAAGTGGTCACTCCCCTTTTGAAACTTCAAAAATCTATTGTGTTCCGACACATTCCTTGGAATTGATCGAAGTTGCCGCTTTAAAAGAAGCCGTAAAACAGAAAGTAATTGAGCCAAGAGATCCTCAGGTTCTGTGTTTTGATGTTTTGGTTCAGTTTTTAATGACTTTGGCGGTCGGTGACGGATTTTATCCGCAGGAATTGTACGAAAGAATTAAAAAAATATATGCTTTTCAGGAAATGACGGATGAAGAATGGAAAAGTATTCTGGATTTTCTTACCATCGGCGGAAGTGTATTGAAAAGCTATGAAGAATTCCATAAAATCGTCATTCAGGAAGACGGTTTGTATAAAGTGACATCCCGAAAAATTGCCATGCTTCACCGGATGAATATGGGTGTTATCGTAAGCGATGCGATGCTGAAAGTGAAATTTATTTCCGGCGGGTATATCGGAATGGTGGAAGAATATTTTATTTCAAAACTCAAAAAAGACGAAAAATTTATTTTGGCAGGAAGAGTTCTGGAAGTCGCGATGATAAAAGATATGACGGTTTTTGTCCGCGCTGCCAAAGGAAAAGCTTTTGCGCCGAGTTATCTGGGAGGAAGATTACCTTTAAGCTCAAATTTAGGTCAGTTTTTAAGAGAAAAATTATCCGGAGCGCTTAATCCAAAAGCTTCAGAAAAAGAACTGAAATTTCTGCATCCTTTGCTGATGAATCAGGAAGAACGTTCTCACATCCCAAAAGAGGACGAATTTCTGGTTGAACTCATTAAAAACCGCGAAGGATACCATCTGTTCATGTATCCGTTTGAAGGTCGGCTTGTTCACGAAGTGATGTCGGCTTTAATTGCCTACAGAATCTCCAAACTGGCTCCCATTTCCTTTTCAATGGCGATGAATGATTATGGTTTTGAACTGTTCAGCGACAAAGAAATTCCGCTGAATGATGAAAATCTCCATAAAATTCTGAGCAGGGAAAATCTAATGACCGATGTAATTTCCAGCATCAATTCAGCAGAAATGGCAAGAAGAAAATTCCGTGACATTGCGGTTATTTCCGGAATGGTGATCCAGAATTATGCAGGAAAACAGCGTTCCAACAAATCTCTGCAAAGTTCGGCAGGATTAATTTTCAAAGTTCTCGAAGATTACGATCCGAATCATTTTCTTGTAAGACAAGCATATACAGAAGTTTTTAATGCTCAATTGCAGGAACAGCGATTGGTGGAAGCCTTTAAACGGATTGAAAAATCAAAAATAATCCTGAAATTTGCCAATACTTTTACCCCGCTGAGTTTCCCGATAAAAGTGGACAGTTTGCGACAGACGCTTTCCAGCGAAGGACTGGATGCAAGAATTCAAAAACTTATTCAGCAGGCGAAAAAAGGGAAATAATTTTTATCTGGGCAGCTTAATCCGCCCTCCGTTCCCGCTTTTTTGTTCCGCGATGCTGCACAAAAAGAGCTCCACTCAGGTCGGGCTGCGAATTTAGTCATCAGAACAAAAGTTAGCGGAAATCAGAAAACAATTATGAAAATAGTAACAAAAAATATCCATATTCAGGACGAAGTCTTTACATTAACCAATCAGAGAGCATTATTCTGGAAAAAAGAAAAAGCCTTGATCCTTTCGGATCTTCACATTGGAAAAACCGCCCATTTCCGCAAAAACGGAATTGCGCTTTCCGATCATATTTTTGAAAATGATCTGCAGCGATTATCCGTTTTAATCGAATATTTTCAGCCGGAAAAATTTATTGTTGTCGGCGATCTGCTTCACGCAGGAGACAATTCCGGAGTAGATAAGTTCTGCGAATGGAAAGCTGAGTTCCCTAACCTCGAATTTCATCTGGTAGAAGGCAATCACGACAAAATTTCAAAGAAACTTGAAGCTAAACTCTGCCTTAATTTCAGGGATGAAACCTTAAATATTGATGATTTTTTATTCGTTCACGATTTTCAGAAAAAGAATGAAAAATTTCAGATTACGGGACATATTCATCCCGGATTTGTCATTAATTCTGTGGTAAAAAAAATCAAACTTCCGTGTTTTGTTGTTACGGAAAATCAATTATTGCTTCCCGCTTTCAGTGAGTTTACAGGTTTAGACACAAAAAATCTCCCTAAAAAAGGAAGATTCTATGTATTTACGGATGCTGAAATTTATGAGATTTAAGAGAAAATTTAAATAAAATCAGTCTAAAATTTTCTTCATCATCAGATCAGTCTGTTCATCATTTCCCAAACGGAAAATATGCTTGTCAAATTCTTCAAAACCGTTCTTTTTGTAAAAATTGACCGCTCGTTTATTCTCTTCCCAAACTCCCAGCCAAATGTATTTTTTGTGGTGTGAAACGGCAATATCCAGAGCTTTGCTGTACAAAAGCTGTCCGACTTTTTTACCGTGGTGCGAACTTTTCACATAAATTCTTTCAATTTCCACAGAGGATTCGTCCTGAAGTTCGGTTTGTGCATTTCCAAAATTAATTTTCAGATAACCTACTGCATTTTCGTCATCATAAGCGATATAAAACTCAGAATGAGAGTTATTTAATTCTTTTGTCAGTTTTTCTTCCGCAAAACTTTCGGTAAGATACTTCTGAATCTGCTCTTCTGAGTTATGAGGTGCAAAAGTTTCATAAAAGGTCTCTTTTCCTATTTTCTGAATGATTTCAAGATCACTGAGAGAAGCTTTTTTAATGATAATTGTCTCCATTTTTACGAAAACAAAATTTTATTAAACGCTTCCGAAGCAAGATGAACCTGAACCGCCCAATCGTCTGCGGCATCGCTTCCTGCATCATCGGAAATATATTTCAGACACAGGAAAGGAATTTCTTCCTTCATCGCGATCAAAGCCAGAGGATAAGCTTCCATATCTACAATATTATACACCGTTTCGGAATGATTCATCTCGAAACTGTCGCCGCTTCCGCAGATTCCTTCTGGAAGATCGTGTCTTTTCAAACCATATTCCAAAACGGGCGGAATTCCTGAAAGCGGGGTTTCGTACAGGCTGAAACCAAGTCCTCTCACATCCATATCGCGCTGGATGAATTTTGTACAGCATACAACATCTCCCTTGTGAAAGCTTTTACTTCCTGCAGAACCCAGATTAACGATCAGTTTTGGACGTTTACGATAGATTTCTTTCGTTAATTCCATTGCTGCATTTACTTTTCCGATGCCTGTAATCAGTTTATTTTTATCATTAAATACTTTTCCTGCTTCAGAATCTAAAGCAAAGACAAAAAGGGTATCTTCAACCGAAAACTGAAGTTCGTCGTTTATTTTTATCATTTAATTAAGCTTAGATTTCACAACCGTCTGTATCACAAGAAGCTCCGTTATCCGAAAGATTTTGCAGTGGAGTTACCGTTTCATCGTAAGTCTGCTGCAATGCACTGGCAAAAAGTTCTGCAGGCTGCGCTCCGGAAACGGCATATTTTCCGTTCAGTACAAAAAACGGAACACCGGAAACTCCATTATTCCTCGCTTCTGTAATGTCTCTGCTAATTTCTTGATGATATTCTTCGGAAGCTAAAACATTCTGAGCTTCTTCCCGATCAATCCCCAAAGAACCGGCAAGATCAACCAGTGTTTCCACATCTCCTACATTTTTACCATCTACAAAATGAGCAATGAAAAGGGCTTCTTCCATTTCGTTTGCCTTATTGTATTTTTTAGCTAAATGCAAAATTTTATGAGCGGAAAATGTATTGGTAATCAGTGCTTTTTCGAAATTAAAATCAATTCCAGCTCCGCTTCCCATCTGTTTTACCTGCGCGATCATCTGCTGCGCCTGAGCTTCAGGGAAACCTTTCTTTTCTTTAAAATATTCGGAAGTTGTCTTTGTTTCTTTCGGGTCTAAAGTAGGATCTAACTGAAAACTTTTCCACTCTACTTCTACCTGATCTTTAAAAGGCAGATTTTCCAATGCTTTTTCAAAATTGTTTTTTCCTATATAACAGAACGGACACATCACATCCGACCAGATTTCTACTTTCATTTTTATTAAATTAAAAATTTTGTTTTGTAACTAAAACAGTAGTACAAAAATACTCAATTTACTGATGAAAAAGTATTCATATTTATTGGTTTTGCTGATGAAAGGTATTGACGGAAATATTTCATTGTTTTATAAATAATCAGGAAATTTGCTCCATGAAAATCATACCACTGAAAGAAGGAAATTTTTCTACCAGTAAAACCAAAGATTTTACGCTTTTAACTGAAGAAAATAAAGATACAGTTAAAGGAATCAGAATGTCTGTTACTCCTTTTTTAATCATTACAGAAAAAGATACTATTCTTCTGGATGCAGGAATCGGGTGGAAAAATGAAGAGGGAAAAACGGTGATTTCAGAAATTCTGGAAAGGGAAAATGTTCATCCTGAACAGATTACCAAAGTTTTGCTTTCTCATCTTCATAAAGACCATATTGAAATCACAATTACCAGAACCGAAAACGGATTTGAATCTACTTTTCCGAATGCGGAAATCTACATCCAAAAACGCGAACTGGAATTTGCGATGGAAAATAAAGGAAATTATTCTTTTGATTTTGATACGCTTGAAAAGCTGATCGAGCTTGAAAATATTATCTGGATGGATGAAGACAGGGGAAATATTACGGACGAAATTTTCTTTGAAGTTGTTGGCGGTCATACTCCCTTTATGCAGGTGTTTTGGGTGAAAGAAGAAAATGAGACTGCTTTTTACGGAGCAGATAATCTTCCTCAGCAATCTTATTTAAAATATCATCTGGCTTACAAAAGTGATTCTGATGGAAAAAAAGCGATGAATTTAAGGATGAAATGGGAAAAAGAAGCTATCGAAAACCATTGGAAAGTTTTATTGTACCACGATCTGGATACTGCTGTTCTGGAATTTTAAACAAAAAAAATGGTTTAAAGATCATTAAACCATTTATAAATATCCATCTCAGAAGCAATATTAAGCTTTTTACGAAGCCTGTTCTTACGGTTTTGTATTGCTTTGGGAGTTACAAACGTATACGTTGCAATCTCTTTAGTCGTTAAATTCAGTTTTAAATAAATACAAAAAATAAGTTCTGAGTTTTTAAGATTGGGCTGGATTGCAGATAATTTACTGAAGAAATCCGGCTCAACCAATCTGAATTTATTCAGCAGACGGGGCGAATTTTCTTTCGCTAATGCTAAAATCTCGTCCTGTACAAAAATCTTTTGGTTTAAATCTTCTAAATTGAATTCAGTCTTTTCGTTTTTCATAATTTCTCATCTCTACTAATTTCTGACGCTTTCCAAAAAAGCTTCAGCATAAATTTCTACGCTCTTTTACTTCGGTTCCGCAGTTAATTTTTTATCGGTTGAAGTAATTTTTCAGTTGTGAATATTTTACTATTTCAATACCATTTATTTGCTTATTTTTTCTTTGTTTTTGAATTTATGCTTAAAATAATATCGTGAAAACAACGATTAAGATTTTAGCCAAAGACAAAGAAAGAAAAAATGATTAAAATTTTATATAATTAAAATACCACATACATACCACGTTATTCTTCGGGCAGCCTTATTTTTCGGGATATTTTTTTTGATATTTTCAATTAACTGTGAACAAAACTAGAAGTTTTTGTCATCTTTTTTTATGATTACAATCAATTGCATATGAAAATATAGTCTAAAGCCGGAACTGAAAAACCTTTTTCCTTTGTAGTATTCTGAAAATCAAAAAATTACCCTCTTTGATACATAAAAGTGATCAGGAAAAATAAATTAGTCCGGACTGTTTAAAATCTAATAACGAAATATGGGATAAATGACTGAAAAAATTAAAGATTCAGTTGTTTCTGGAATTCTTCAAAATATTGCGCGAGATGGAAACCGTCTGCCAAACCGTGATGCGCTTCTATAGAAACCGGAAGAAACTTTTTTCCTTCTCTGATACTGAATTTTCCGAAGGTGATTTTAGGAATGCATTCTTTAGGATCAAAATTCGTAGGATGCAGCAGCGCGCTGAAAGAAGTCCACGGAATAGAAGTATGCCTGATATGATTGATCGGTAAACCATCATTACTGATTCCCAACCCTTTAGAATTTTGTACAGTTTTTACCTGTTCCTGAAGTCTTTCATTGAAAACATCAAAATCTTCAGAATAGTGAAAGAATGAAAACCCGAAAGTTCCGTCTTCCCTGCCAATTGTACTTCCCACGTGAACCTTATCATATAAAATTACCTCATCATTTACAATTCTCAGTTTCAGGGCATCTACAGAGTTTACAGCTATCATGGATTTGTAAAGATATGCCGCAAAAAACGACTGTTTATTCTTTTTCGCCTCATCATAAGCTTTGGTACAGTCCACTTCCGAAGTAAATCCGAAATAAGGGCTTTTCATTTTAGAAAAAAATTCGAAATGCTCTTTCCTGTTCCAGCTCTCAATATCTATAATCTTCACTGCTCTATTTTTTGCAAATGTCTGCAAGATTTATCAATTATAAAAATTATCAGGAAATAAATGCATCCGGCAACGTATTTTTGTACAGGATTTGCAGTAAAATCTCCAGATTATTATTCAACAAAACTATTGGAAATGAAAGAAAAAGCAGGATTTATCGGATTGGGAAATATGGGGCATCCTATGGCGAAAAATTTAGAAAAAGCGGGAGTTCCTTTATCCGTTTACAACAGAACTCCGGCAAAGGCGGAAGATTTTAAAGAAAATTCTGTTGTTTATGAAACGGTGGAAGATCTCGTAAAAAACAGCGATATTATTTTTACGATGCTTACCAATGACGAAGCAGTAAAAGACGTTTATCAGAAAATACTTTCGCTGGATATCTCAGAAAAACTTTTTATTGATATGAGTACGATTTCGCCGGAAATGACGGGAGAAATTTCGAGTGCGGTAAAAATAAAAGAAGCGGGTTTCATTGACGCTCCGGTTGCCGGAAGTACAAAGCCTGCCGCAGAAGGCACACTGCTGATTATGGCGGGTGGAGAAGAAAAAGATCTCAAAAGAGCGGAACCTTATTTACAGAAACTGGGAAAAACTATTAAACATTTGGGTGAAAACGGAAAAGGAATTGCAGCGAAGCTTTCGGTGAACTATTTTCTTTCAGCAATTTATCTGGGACTTGCGGAAACGGTTCTGTTTTCGGATAAACTGGGAATCGACCGTAAAGATATGCTGGAAATCATTAATGAAAGTGCGAGCGGAAGTGGCGCTACCAAAGTAAAAACCCCGCTTTTAACGGAAGAAAATTATGATCCCGCTTTTGCTTTGGATTTGATGCTGAAAGATATTGTACTGGCAAAGAATGCAGGGGCAGATTTTCCATTGTCTGAAACGTTAATCAGAACGTATCAATCTGCTCATGATGAAGGTTTTGGAAAAGAGGATGTGATCGGAATCATTAATTATCTGAAAAAATAGCGCTCCAAAAATCTTCTTAAAATATATCATCTTCTCCGATTTTTCTGTGGATTTTTTTAATTGTGGTCGGGTTTTTGAATAAACAACCGTAATTAAAATTCAGTTTTAAAAGAAAATCAATCACAAAAATATAATATTATGTCTACAGAAAATCTTACCCACACGGAAGCGATTAAAAAAATTAAGGAATTATCTGAAAATGCAAGAATTTGTATGTTCTGTACAGAACTGGAGCAACTTCCGATCAATTCTCGTCCGATGTCGCTTCAGGAAACCGATGACGAAGGAAATCTCTGGTTCATCAGTAGCAATACGAGCAACAAAAACTTTGAGATAAGGGATGATAAAAGAGTACAGTTATTTTTCATGAACAATTCTGATTATGAGTATCTTTCAGTGTATGGAGAAGCTGCCATCTATAAAGACCGATCGACAATTGAAGATAAATGGTCGCCAATGGCAAAAGCATGGTTTGAGGAAGGAAAAGATGATCCGAATGTATCCATCATCCGTGTAGAGCCTAAAGAAACGTATTACTGGAACACGAAAGCAGGAAAACTGGTGAGTCTTTTCAATTTTGTAGCGGCAGCGATTACAGGAAATACGACTGATAATTCTGATGGCGTTGAAGGAAAAGCAACGGTTTAAAATTTGTTTAAAATAATTTGAAAAAAGGTTTGTATATCAACACAGTTCGTTTTTCGGATAAATAAAAAGTTTAAACAGACTTAATAATTAAAATAAAAAGCAGTGGAGAAATTCACTGCTTTTGTTTTGTCTGATGGTTAAAAATTTTTCACAAACCCGATTCCTACATTTCCTTTCTGATAGTAAGGCATCATCATTGCCTGAGATTTTTCCGGCTTTCCGCCTAAGAGTTTATTGATTTTCGGATAAAGCCAGTACGCGAGTTCCGTGGATAAAATCCCGAATCCTGCTCCGCCGATAACATCTCCGAACCAGTGTTTGTCATTCAGCATCCGATACACTCCTGTAAAAACCGCCAAAGAATACCCTGAAATTCCCAACAAAAGATTGTGGTCTTTATATTCCCTGAACATAAACTGCGCCGATGCAAATGCAATTGCCGTATGCCCCGAAGGAAAAGAAAGCCTGTTGGAATGATCCGGTCTTTCTTCTTTTACAGCGTGTTTCAGCGGAATGGTAATGGCGGAAGTTATCATCATGGAAGTTCCGTAGATAATGCTTCTGTCACGGAAATTATGTTTTCCTTTTACTCCGAGAGCATTCAGACCATAGACTAAAACTGCGGGAGCAAATTGTGCATAATTATCCAGTTTAATATGATCCGGTTTATGTTCGCTTATTTCGTATTGCGTAGAAGAATTCAGGGTTTTTAGTTCATCAATGCTCAGACTGGCAATTCCGTAAGAAATCAGTACAGTAGGAACGATAAGCTTTTTATAGCTGAACTGATGCGTCTTATCTTCAGGAAGACTTTTAAGAACCATTGCAGAATCTGCATTATCCTGAAACTGCAGGCTGTCCGCTTCCTGAGCGGAAATCAGTTGAAAACTTCCGACAATCAAAAATAGTCCTGCAAAGAATTTTTTCATATAATAAAATTTAATGATGAAAAGATCAGAGTATGAATATACATAATATTATTTTCAAATATAAGCGAAATCTTAAAATACAGTTTTACATAATTTTCATGCTTATCGGGAATTGCATAAAATAACCCACACAAAAATGTGTGGGCTAAAGCTAATTTATAAAATAAGGCTGAGTTTTATCCGTTAACAACGATTCCTCCGTTCGGATGCAGAACCTGTCCGGTAAACTGTGCAGCCTCTTCGCCTGCCAAAAAAAGGAAACTGGAGGCAACTTCTTCCGGTGTAGCATTTCTTTCAAAAGGAGGTTTGTCCGGATCTTCTTCCTCTTCAGCAAAAGTTTCTTTGGTTAATGGAGTTGCTACAGGTCCCGGAGCAACGGCATTTACACGGATTCCTTTAGGTTTTGCCTGCAATGCCAGAGATCTTGTAAAAGAAACAATGGCGCCTTTTGTTGCTGAATAATCGAGCAGTTCAGGATGTCCCTGATAAGCCGTTGCGGAAGTAGTATTGATGATAGAACTTCCCTCTTTCAGATACGGAAAAATAACCTTCGTTAATAAAATCATACCGATTATATTTGAATTGAATGTTGTCCGGATATTTTCTTCTTCGAGTTCTTCGATACTTTTTGAAGGAAACTGTGTCCCGGCATTATTAACAAGAATATCAATCTTTCCGAATTCTGAAATAACTTTTGAGGCTACCTCTTCACAAAATTCATAATCATTAATATCTCCTTTGTAAACAGAACATTTTCTTCCGGAAGCTTCAATTTCTGATTTCGCTTTTTCTGCATCTTTTTCATCGGAATGATAGATAATCGCAATATCTGCTCCTTCTTCAGCAAAAAGCAATGCAGCTGCTTTACCGATTCCGCTGTCGGCTCCTGTGATAAGAACGGTTTTACCGTCTAATTTCAATTTCCTCATTATTTTAAAATTAAAAGCTGATTGATCTCACTTTTAAAACAGCCTAAAATAAATTCGGTGTAATACAACTGAGCGTTCAAAGCCTGTGTTTTCGGATGAAGTTCCAGTTTTTTAGTCAGAACAATTTCTCCTTTGTAGGCAAAAGAAAAGTAGGCAAAAATCTTATATGAGGAATTACGGATCGGCGTACAATATCCTGTTGTGGCAATAGACCAGTCGGATTCGAAAAACTTTGCGACATTAAGAGCCATAGTTTCTGCGATATTTTCCGAAACGCAGTCACATTCTTCACCTTCTGTCTGATCTACATTCAGAAGTCTCACTTTTTCGGGTAAAGTATAAGCTGTCATTCCGCCTTTGTAAAACAATGATGCATTGGGCATTTGTGAAAAGGCAAGCTGTAAACATCCTGAGGTTACGCTCTCTACCACAGAAATTGTTTCATCAGCGGTAATCAGCGACTGACTGATGTAATCTAAGAGGTTTTTTTGAAATTCCATAATCTTTACTATTTTATGTGGTTGTGGTGTATATCTAATTTTTGTCTTTTCAGATCAAAATTTATTACGTGTTTCTTTCGGCTTCAAGCTCCCAGACTCTGTGGCTGGCAATTGCCTGTATAAATTTACTGTCAGGCTCAGGATCTTCCCAGGTTACAATGGCAGAATCTTCATGCTTTCTTAAACCGACATTGCTGTTTTTGTAAAGTGCTTCTGTACCTTCATCAAAATAAATTGCTTTGCAGTGTTTGTACGCTTCATTAATGAAATGTAAAACTTGGTGCTTATTGTCTGCTTTCATAAGCTCTTTTGCGGAATCTTCTCCTGCACCGATGAACAGGGCATCAAAACATACGCTTGCTGTACTTGTGAGGGAATGCTTTGGCGTTAAAGCAGATCCGCTGTCCGTCTTTACCGGAGCTAAACTGGGTGCAATGATTTCAACAACTGCATTCTCACTTTCCAGTTTATTTTTTAGATCATTTATAGTGCCAGAATCGGCTCCATCCGCAATAATAAAGCCTATTTTTCTTCCCTGTATGGTATTTTTTACGGTATTTGCCATGCTTAAAGCTTCAGAAGCTCTCGTATGCGCTTCTCTTTCTTCACTTTGCAGGTCTACAGGATTGCTGTCTGCCGGAAGGCTTTTATTTGGGAATTCCAGCTCTTTTACTTCAACGCCTACATTTAAAGCAACCTTCTGTGCTAAGGATTTGTCGATGAAATTAAGCTGTCCTACCATTCTTTCTCTGATTTCCGGAATGGTGACTTTCGACAGTTCAAAAATCAGGGCATTCTGAAGATGGGTTTTTTCATGATCGGTCTGGCTGTTGTAAAATAATTTTGCCTGAGAATAATGATCTACAAAACTTTCGCTTCTGGCTCTTATTTTTGTTCCTGAAACTCTTTCCTGATGCGAAGTGAAACCACCTTCGGACATCATTGCCTGAAAAGGGCATCCTCCTCCGATGAAATTGGGTTCGTAGCTTACTTTTCCTTTCACGATCTGCTGTCTCATGTGTCCGTCACGCTGATTGTTGTGAACGGTATTTACAGATCTGTTGATCGGAATTTCATGGAAATTGGGCGAACCTAGTCTTGAAAGCTGTGTATCTGTATAGGAAAATAATCTGCCTTGCAGAAGCGGATCGTTGGTAAAATCAATACCCGGAACCAGATGCCCCGGATGAAAAGCCACCTGCTCCGTTTCAGCAAAGAAATTATCAGGATTTCTGTTTAAAGTTAACGTTCCGAAAATTTCTACCGGCACTTCTTCTTCAGGAATAATTTTGGTGGGATCGAGAAGATCAAAATCGAATTTATCTTCATCTTCTTCGGGAATTAATTGTACTCCGAAATCCCATTCCGGAAAATTTCCGCTTTCAATAGATTCCCAAAGATCTCTTTTATGGAAATCCGGATCTACTCCGGAAATTTTCTGCGCTTCGTCCCATGCTACGGAATGTACTCCCAATTTTGGCTTGAAATGAAATTTTACAAAATGGGCTTTTCCTTCATCATTAATAAATCTGAAGGTATGAACGCCGAACCCTTCCATTCTGCTGAAACTTCTCGGGATGGCTCTGTCGCTCATCAGCCACATAATCATGTGCATACTTTCGGGCATCAGCGAAATAAAATCCCAGAATGTATCGTGCGCCGAAGCTGCCTGCGGAATTTCGTTATGAGGTTCGGGTTTTACAGCATGAACAAGATCGGGAAATTTAATGGCATCCTGAATAAAAAAAACAGGCATATTGTTTCCTACAAGATCATAATTTCCTTCTTCTGTGTAGAATTTTACGGCAAAACCTCTTACGTCTCTTGCCAGATCTGTACTTCCTCTACTTCCTGCAACCGTAGAAAACCGAACGAAAACAGGAGTTTCTTTGCCTGTTTCTGTTAAAAATTTAGCTTTTGTATATTCTTTAAGACTTTTCTTTAAAGTAAAAACGCCGTGCGCTCCCGATCCGCGTGCATGAACAATTCTTTCCGGAATTCTTTCGTGATCAAAGTGGGTAATTTTTTCTCTCAGAATAAAATCTTCCAGTAAAGTGGCGCCTCTTTCTCCGGCTTTCAGAGAGTTCTGGTTGTCGTTAATCTTTAAACCCTGATTAGTGGTAAGTTTCGTCTCTTCGTTGGATGTTTTGTGTGATGCAAGCTGATCCAGCTTATCATTTGTCGGTTTTTTGTCTTTCATAATTCTGATATTTTGTGGTTTATTTATACATGACAAAATAAAACGGATGCGGTTCTATTTTAGTTTTGTCATTTCTGTTTCGGTTTTCATATATTTTTCGAAGTAGTGAAAATCTTCTTTGCATTTAACGGAGAGATAAAACATAATCTGTTCCGGTTCTCTTATTCCTATGGTATCTGCACCGTAAAATTTTGCAATCAATGCCTTTATATCTTCATTTTCAGAATCTTTTAAAACAATAAAAAGCAGAAAAATATTTTCCCTGATTTCTTTGGCATAGATTTCAGCGCCTTCTTCAAACCATTTTCCTCTGTTTTTAATTTTTGTAAAATGATCGGATTCTAAGTTTTTTACAATATTTCTGCAATTCATCTATTTAATTATCTTAGTTAAAAGCCATATAGAAAAAATCTACATGGCTTATTTATATTATTCTTCTTGCTCTGCATCGAAATTGATGTAGGTTTCGGCAATCTCCGTAAGATCATAGTCTGTGTCTTCTTCCTCCTGAAGCGTTTTTTCCAGAAGATCTGCTGCCTTATCATGTCCCATGGTAATGGCAAGCTGGGCAAGTCCGCCGTAAGTGGCGATTTCGTAATGTTCAACTTTCTGGGCTGCGATAATAAGTGCTGCATCACGCGTCATAGAACCTTCTTCGGTAGATTTTATAATTTCCTCTCCTTCTTCGATGATTCCTTTAATTGCCTTGCATTCTTTTTTTTCGGGAGTTTCATCAATCAGTTTAAAAACTTTTTCAAGTCGGCTTACGTGCTTTTTCGTCTGAAGCTGATGATCTTCGAAAGCTTCCTTTAATTCTTCCGTTGTAGCAGCTTCCTGCATTTTGTCTAAGGCATCAATAATTGCATTTTCCGCGAAATAGATGTCTTTAAGTGCAGAAACAAAAAACTTATGAAGCGGAGAATTTTTCATCTCACTTTCATTTACGGAAGCATTATCTGCCTGTATGTTTTTTTTAGATGCAGAAACTGCTGTTTCTGCAGTTGCCGAAGAATCTTTAACCGTGCTGTTATCTTTATTTTCTGTGGTTTTGGTTGCCATAATTTTGCTTTTGGTGTTTAAGTTTATGAAAAGATTACCCCTTTACATAATCACAAATAAAGAGGTAATCTGAAAAAGAATTATGAATTACGTCTGCCTCCGAATCCCGATCTGCCGGAACCTGAAGATCTTCCGCCTCCGTGAGAAGCCTGCCCTCCCATACGAGCGATTCTCGTACGTTCGGCTTTGCTCATTGATGCGAAACCTCTTCTTGAAGTACCGTTACCAGATCCTGAACTGGAGCTTCGACCTGAACCGCTGCTGTTTCCTGATCTTGAACCTGAACCTGAGTTTCCTCTGCTGCTTCCTGAATTGGAATTCGATGATCTTCCGGAGTTTGAGCCGGAACCCGAACCGGATCTTCCGCCACTGTTTCTGCTTCCTCTCGGTCTTCCCGGATTATCATGTCTGTGATCATAATTATCGTCGTTTGAGTTACCCGAAGATGACCTTCCTCTTCCGCCGGATCTTGAACCCGATCCCGATCCTGATCTGCCGGAATTTGAACCTGAAGATCTTCCCGATCCGCTGCGCGAACCTCCTCTTCCGCTTCCTGAAGTAAATCTTCCCTGGCTGTCTCTCTGCTGATTTCCGTTTCCGCTTCGTCCTCTTCCACGACCTCTGTTGTCGTTATCGTCTTCATCGTCGTCGTAATCTTCATCATCATAATCATCGTCGTCATAATCTTCATCATCATAGTCGTCGTAGCTGTTTTCATAATCATCGTCTTCATCATCAAAGTAATCTTCATACTCTGAGAAGTCATCATCATAATCTTCATCGTTTTGGGCATCGTTATACCCATGATCGTATCCTAACTGATAGATTTCCTCAAGATTGCTTGATGAGTCTGAATTTCCTCTTGAACTACGGTTTCCTGAATTTCTAGTGTTCATAACTGTTTTTTTTATGTTAATATTAAGTGATGTGTATTGCCGGCCGTGACTAGTATTTAGACAGCAATGGTTTGGGTTTTAGTAATAAAAAGATTTAAAGTTTCTCTTATCGAGAACTGAAAGAATGAATATGAATTATATACTCAAATGTACAACTGAAATATCCCTTATTTTTATGACTGAGGTCACAATTGCAGGATTAATATAAAATTTTTCGGCTTTCTATTTTTAAACTGCCTTCTTTTTCCATTTTTTTCAGGGTTCTGATGACTGTTTCTACTCTTAAGCCTGTAAGATTGGCAATCTGCTGTCTGGTAAGGTCTACATGAAAACACTGTTCGCAATCTCCTTCATGGTAGCTTTTCAGATAATCCAGTAAACCTTTTAATCTTGTTACGGGGTTTAAGGAAGACATATTCTGAAGCATAATGGCTTTAAAATAGAGTCTTTGGGAAAGACAGTGGTTCATTTCTAAAGAAATTTTGGGATTTTTTTCGAGAAGTTCCAAAAAACTGTTTTTCGGAAGTCTGATAATTTCTGTATCTGTAATACAGATGGCATTCATTGCGTAAAATTTTTCTAAAAAGAGCATAGGGTCTCCAAAGCTGTTTTTTTCTCCTAAAATGTTATGAATAAATTCTTTTCCCTCTTCATTATAGCTGTTTTGCTTCACTTTACCGCTGATAATCTGGTAGTAATACAAAGCTGTATCTCCTTCTTTATAGATTATTTCTTTCGCTTTATAAAATCTATCTTCTGCTCCGAATTCATATAATAATTCCGGATCAATGTTCATGCAGCTTATAGTTTTCATATCTTAGAATTTTAACAATTCTCCTGCAAAAAAAAGACCATCTGCCTTATAATCAGTACAATATTTTTCTGTTCCGGATTTGCAGAAGTTTGTCTCTCTCCATCACCTTAATGGCTCTGATGGCAGTTTCCACGCAAAGTCCGGTAAGACCAGCCATTTGCTGTCTTGTAAGGGGGATCATAAAGGAATACGGAGCCTGTTCTTCCTGAAAACTTTTTAAATAATCCATGAGTGTTTTCAATTTTGCGGCAGGACTCTGACTGGCTAAATTCTGAGACATAATCAGACCGTAATATAACCTTTCAGACATAAAGACATTTATATCCTGAGATATTTCCGGATATAATTTTAGTAAATCTAAAAATATATATTTCGGAAGTTTCAGAACTTCGCAGTTTGTAAGGGCAACTGCATTTACAGGATAAGGTTTATCCATAAATAAAAGAGACTCTCCGATGCTATGTCCGTCTTCCAAAATAGTCTGTATACTCTCTTTTCCGTCTTCGTTAAAATTATTAAGCTTTACCTCTCCTTTAATGATCTGATAGTAATAACCGGGATAACTTCCCTCTGTAAATATGCTTTCCGAGGGTTTGTAATTTTTAATACTCGCTCCTACTGAATGCAAAATTTCTTCTTTAATAACCATGTTAGCTGTTTTTGATATTTCTTAATACTGAAGCATTCCTAGTAGAAATAAAAATTGGATATAAATTCAATCAGTACAAAAATCGAACCTTAATCTGTTAAAAATTAAGAAGTTGAACATTGTATGGGTTAAATCTTTTAAGCAGATATTGCTTTTTATGAATAGTTTAAATGTATAGAATCCAAACCCGCTTTAAATTATAAAACGGGTTCGGTTATAATTGCTGGGGATTATTTTACAGTTCGTGTGCTGTCCGATCCTGTTCCTCCGGAGCGGGGTGTTGTGGTGTTTGTACTGTCGTTCTTTGGAATAGAATCATTAGACATCGGCGTGGTAGTATTTAAAGAAGGATCTGTTACAGTCGTCGAATCATACCCCGAATCAGAATTAGAGGTTGTTGAGTTTTCTTTTTTCTGACAACTCAATACGAGAATGCCCAAAAGGGCAATCGATGCGATACATTTCATAATATTATATTTTAAGTGGTGTGATACTTCAAAAGTAGGATAATATTATGTTAAGTATTTATGACCTTGGTCATAAGAAAAAATCACACGAAATAAGGGTAATATAATAAATTGAAAATCAACTATTTAACAATTAAAAAACATTTTTTTATTAAGCTATTGTGGTCTTTTTTCATTTACAGCCGTAAAGTTCAGTTTATCTTTTGTGGTTATGTAAAAGTTTAAAAAGACTCATTTAAAAATTATTTGCTGTCCGGAACGAAATTTTTCCTTGCAAGTTCTTTTCTTACACGGCTTAAACTTTCGGGAGTAATCCCAAGATAAGAGGCAATCATCCATTGTGGAACTCTCAGCAGGAGATCCGGATACATTTTAATGAATTTCATATATCTTTCTTCTGCAGTTTCTGCCAAAAGGGAATTGATTCTGTCCTGAAGGCTTTTTATATGTTTCTGAAGGAGAATATCGCTTTTTTCCAGACTGTCGGGAAATTCCCCGATCAGTTTATTGATAAAATCCGGATGCAGCAGCAGTACTTCGGAGTCTTCCACCGCTTCAATATAATACACGGACTTTTCGTTAAAATAAAGACTGCTCCGGTCTGAAGTAAGCCAGCTTTCGGGCGCGAACTGGATGATATGTTCTTTGCCGTTCTTATCGATGGAGTACATTTTCAGAAGTCCTTTTTCCACGAAATAAATATATCTGCAGACTTCACCGTACTGTAAAAGAAACTGGTTTTTCTGCACTTTTTTTACCTCATAATGCAGGCTGCACATATTCACTTTTTCCAAAGGAACATTCAAAACTTTTGCTAGATAATTATTTATATTCGTCATTATACAATTTGGTCTACCGATATATTCTGGTGAGAAGCGTTGTTTACAGCCTTTCCGTTTTCTATTACAATAAGCTGCGGACTTTGGTGCGTTACTCCGAGATCTTCAGCAATCTTATTGGAAACCGGTCTGTGAGCCAGCAAATCTAAGTAATATAAATCTATTTTCTGATCCAGATTTTCTATTTCTTTCTCAAAATTTCTCAACACGGTTTTGCTGATAAAGCAACTGGTTGAATGCTTGAATATTGCTATCCTGTGCTGAAAAGAATCCTGAATGGCTTTTTCCAGATCTTCTTCAGATTCTATCTTTTTCCAGAACGATTTCTGCTCCGGTGTATCTTCTTTTCCGCCAAATATTTTATCAAAAAAACTCATGTACTAAACTGTTTTAAGTGATGATCCAGATGTTTATATTCTAAAAATCCCCAGTCTTTTTCTTTCATTTGTCCAAAAAGCACGTGTTGAAGGGGCAAATTTCCTGTCTTAAAAGTTACTTTGTAGTCTTCAAGCGTTTTCAGGAGGTTCGCTTTTTCTGAATTAAAATCACATTCAAAATTAACAATAAGTTTTTGAAAAGTCGGCATATTTCGGGGAATTCCGTTATTAAAAATTTGCATTTCCAATTTTGTAACAATTCCTATCCAGCGGAAAAGAATGTTTATTGGCGTAAGCTGTAATTTTCTCTGCGGAATTAACAGGACATAACTGCAATGCCTCATCATCTGACAGACATCCATTTTCCCCCATTTTCTGGGTGAATTTTGCTTTAGCCCTGAAATTCTCTGTACAATTTCATTAAAATCTTCAGGATTATGGAGACTTTTTTTTACCAACCTTTTTCTTTCTTCAAAGTTTCGATGTGCGCAAAATGATGATTGCAATGCCATACGTAAAGCGCAAGATGGCTCCTTAAATTGTAGTCTTTATTGTGTTCCGGATGATGAAAAGTTCTTTCAAACTGTTTATTGGTCATACTTTTCAGTAAAGCTGTCCATCTCTGGTGCGTTCCTTTCAGCATTCTCATGGCAGGTTTTACAGGCATATTGAGACTGTCCTGAAGTTCTGCCCATTTTGCTTCGTCGTAAGGTCTTATCGTGGGATTATCTTCGGTAAGAGCCAGTTTCAGACGCATAAAACTATTGATATGGCTGTCTGCCAGATGATTCACAACCTGCCTCACTGTCCATCCGCCTTCTCTGTATGGGGTATCTAACTGTTCGTCGTTAAAGTTTTCGATCAGGTTTTTCAGCCTTCCGGGAAAGTCTTTGATTACTTTAATATATTCATCAAGTGTAACATCACAGATATTTTCAGGCTCCTGATACTTTCCTATCGGAAATTTCTTTTGTTCTAAGTTGTTCATCTTTAATTATAGTTTTTAATACACTAAACAGAATTACTGCATCTTTATCTTTTAAGTAGTACAACATTTTGTTGTTATAATTATCTTCTTTGGAGAAAATCATAAAGTGATGGCGATATTGTTTCAATTCCAGATCTTCAAACAAAATTTCTTTCTTATTGAATCTGATTCTGTCTTCATCAATTTCTATTCCTGAAATATTGATTTTCTCGTTATTCCTATATTTTGAAAGATAATTATGTACAATTTCATTAATGAATTTTTCCCACAATTCATCAACAATATCACAATACAACTGATGTTTTTCGTCTAATTTTCTTCTGTAAAAAAGTTTGAAAAATATTTTGAGTTCTTTATCTGATTTATTTCGGATAAAAATCTGATATTCTCTTCCGATAGTAAATTTATATCCGTCGATGAAATGAATACCGTAACGAATTCCGGCAATATTCTCCTTTTTGATGATGGTAAAAAGATCATTCTTTTGATCTTTATTTTCAAATTTTATAAAATTGTCGTCAATGATTAATGATCTTTTCCGTGTATCAAATAATCCGCGAACAATAGTAAATTCTTTCATAAAATGCCGGTTTGTCTGAAATTATTGTCCAGACATTTTTTTGAATATTAGTTTTTGTAAATTTATTTAAAATTCGTGAATCTAAACTGAGATAAGGTTTAATAATTTGAGAAATAGTATTAATCGTCTGATTGTCATAAAAAAAACAACTCCGAATCTTTCCAAATTATTCTTATTTTAAATGCAATTTTTGTGAGACAATTAAAGAATTTCCAATAAAAAAGCCCCAATTTAACATTGAAGCTTTATGTCTTATTATGTTTGTTTAAACTTTTTTAAAATAAAAATGTTCTTGTTGGAAAACGCAAGGACGCAAGTTTCTTATTAATCTCAATTCTTTAAGGCGCAAGAAAATCAAAGATTTTCAATAAGGATTGATGAACTGTAAAGGAAATCAGTTTAAAATTTATTTAAAATTTTCTCGAAAGTATTGATATTTCTGCTTGTAAACTGATCTTTCATGCTTTTTTTACCTAAAATTTTTCCAAAAGCAGAATCTAATGTATTTCCTTTGGAAACCTGCCAGTAAAAAATATGATTCACAATTTCTGCGTCTTCATTTTCAGATTTCACAGCATTTTCAAATTCTGTCATTAAAATATTTTCCACGCCATCATTTCCTGCAAAGGCATACACATGAAGATCATCATTCTTTTCAAAAGGATTTCCGCTCCAAAACTGTTCTGTTTCTTGCTGAGATTTTATAAACAGATACGCTTCGTAAGAGAAATGTTCAGACATCACTTTCTCAAGAATCAGCTTTAATTCATCACTTTTTTTATCGGATGAAAAAACAATATTTCCCGATGCCAAAACTGAAACTACGTCGTTCATTCCGGCATTTTTGAAAACCTGACAGACTTCTGCCATTTTCATATTGGTTCCTTTTACGTTGACGCCGCGGAGAAATGCACAGTATTTCATAGTTTTAGTTGTTTTAGCGTATTAGAGCTTGAGGGTTTTGGAGTTAATGAGTCTTTACAATAAACTTTAAACTTCCTGCATCCTTACTTCTATCTTCCAGCAAAATCTAAAATTAATCAATTCTTTCGTATAAATTATAATCCGTTCCGGAAGGTTTTAAAATATAAATCTTTTCTAAAATCTTATTATCACTTTTCAGATGATCCTTTACACGGAATTCTTTAATCAGTTTATAATGAAGTTTTAAATATTCTGCATTTTTAGATGTAAACAGGTCGTCGTAAGAAAGAAGATATTTAGGTTTTCTGTTTTTTACGGTATTGATCCAGAAATTCGGCTTGTCTTTTCTTATTTCTTCCTGTACTTTTTTATCCACCAAACCTACTTCATCGATGGTTTTTAACCCTGAAAAATATGGAACATAACCTGCAGGTTCAAGGAAAATCCATTGGTTTTTGTCTTTCTCATATTGGTTTAAAAATGTTCCGATTGTCCTTCTGTAATTCCATTCCCCGTTTCCGGTAGCAATTGAATGTACCGTCTGAAAAGCTAACATCGGAATGATATAGATGATAACCAATAATGATAACCAGAGATTTCTTTTTACTTTCTGCTCCAACACAAAAATCAGGACAGGCACGAAGAGTAAGATCTGCGGAACCCAGTAATACCAGTCGAAAAGACTTTTCTGAGAAAGGAAAATGAACTGTTTAACCCATCCGAAAATGAAGATCATCCATAAGAAAATGTTTCTTCTGTCTCTCTGTCTTACCAGATAAATAAAGCACAGCAATTCAAAGACGAGCAATAAAACAGTGAGCGGATTAAAATCTCCGGGAAGTTTCAGCATTCCCCAGAAGTTTCCGAAGTTCAGCCTGAAACATTCAAGATCCTGTTGCAGGGTAAAATGGTTGTCATACGCCAGTTTTTTAGCGATAATCGTATTGTTAACCCATTCACCAAAGTATAGCCAATTGAAAGCCAAAACAACTGAAATCCCTAAAATTCCTCCTAAAATATAAGTCCACCGAATCTTTTTATTCCACAAAAGATCGATTAAAAACACAATTCCCAAAAAGATAACCGTATCAATTCTTGTAAACAAAATGAGGATTGGCAATACAATCAGAGCCCACTTTTTACCGTTATGAAAGCCATAATACAGCAGAGCCATTTCTAAAAAGAAAAGAATTCCGTACTCCATTCCGAGGATGGAAATTTTAATTGATGGCGGTAAGATTCCTATTAAAAAGATAAAAACAGCTTTGTGCCAGACATTTTTAAGAACCAGATTCGAAAGAAATAAAGTTCCTATCGTGAAAAGTATGGAATTAAATACAAGAAGCGGTTCTATGAAATTGTCTTTCCCTAAAATTAAATTAAAGAGATAGGATACAAAAACATAAAGATGCGTTGTGGATGCAGATATTTTCGTATCTCCGTTAAATCCGATTACTCCGTAATCCAGAAGATTTTGTGCGACTCTCCAGGTGATGAATGCATCCTCCTGAATGTAGTGGGTAAGTAAAAATAAAAGTTTAAAAACGACTGTAAAAATTACAGCATACACCGGGATTTTGCTATTTTTCGTCTCTACCATTGTGCTTCTTTGATCCCACAAATATAATCTTAAAATTTCTGAATCCCAATATATAAAAAAAACGGAACCGAAGTTCCGTTTTAAGTTTTGTTATTATTGCGTTGCTTTAATAATCGAATTGGTGATCTGTGCCTCTTTTTCTTTGGAGTAAGTAGAATCAAAAGGTTCCATTACATCGAAAAGATATTGGTAAAAAGGAGTGATCTTCTGTACCTGTTCAGATTCCTTCATCGCTTTCTCTTTGCCCATTTCTTTAAGGTTTTCTACAAAAGTGTTGAATTTCTTATCAATCGGCTCGATGGATTTTATCAGATAATCATACGCTTTATCTTTTTTTCCAATCTTCGAATAAGCATCCGTAACGGCAGAGATTACTAAAGAATATTCCATTGGTTTTGTTCTGATCTGTCTTTTCAGATAACTCTGGTCAGATTTGCTCAGGCTCATGTAATAATCGTATTCTTCAAAAATTCCTTTTTTCAGAACTTCAGCAAGCTGTAATCCTTTTTTCTCCTGTCCTGCAACAATATATCCGTAAACCATTGAGCTTAGAGAACGAGGATCATTGTATTTTTCAGCAGGGATTTCTTTAGAAGCTAAATCCAATAGTTCCAGTGCTTTTCCTTTTTCTCCCATTGTTGCTAAAGCTGCTGCTGCTCTGCTTGCAGAAGCTCTGTAGCTCATAATGTTAGACGTTGCAGTTTCGTCAAAGTGGGCATTTAAATTCTTAAAATTACCCCATCTGAAGTTTTTAACCACATTGTAAAGAGAATTGGCATCTACTCTTCCCATATCTCCGCCTTGCGATTGTGGAGTATGAATCGGAACTAATCTGTAGCTGAATCCGTCAAACTGAAGATATTCATCTAAGAAGAAAATATTTTCGCTGTCATAGATTCCTCCCGAAGAGAAGTTGATTGGTCTTTTCCAGTCGAAATTCGCTAAAACATCAAGTAAAATTAAATTGTTTTTATACAGCGTATTTCCTTTATAACTAATCATGATCTGATTTACTGTTTCCGGAAGATCTGCCGCTTTAATGATTCCCGCTTTTACCGCATTTTCTTTATTGACCGGTAAAATAAATTTATTGACAGGTAAGATATTATATTTCTCGAATTTTTCTTCTCCGAAATACATTTTAAGAAGTTCGTTTTTCGCCGGAGAAGTATATTTCAGGAAGCTGATCGCTTCTTTCATCGTCATAGAATCCTGAGTAAGATATTTTCTGAATTCAGCAAATTCCGTTGGCGGAGCTCCCTGTTCTTTTAACATTGAGAAAAGTCCCTGCCAGTCTTCCTTCTTCATCATATAGATCTGGTCGTTTACACCGTCTCTGTAATCGTCATGCGTTAAAACTCCCGGAACCGGAGCAGCATTGTACGTTCTTCTCTTAATCTGATCGATATTCCAAGGTGTGGAAGCTAAGGTAAAGTTAACTACTTTTACATCATCTCTGAAGTTTTCAGTCTCCTGAATTGCCCAAACCGGATACGTATCGTTATCTCCGTAAACGAAAACAATATCATTTTTAGGCAGAGATTTCAATACAGAATATCCGTAATCGTAAGAAGTATATCTGTCGTGTCTGTTGTGTACATTATAGTTCTGGAAGCCCATCATGAAAGGAACTCCAAGAAGAACCACTCCTGCAACAATGTTTGCTGCATTCGATTTTATTTTAGACTGTAAGAACCAAAGAATTGCTCCTGCTCCCAATCCGATCCAGATGGCAAAAACGTAGAACGAACCTACCATTGCATAATCTCTCTCTCTCGGTTCAAAAGGTTTTACTCCGGTATAGAAAACGATTCCCACACTCATCAATACAAAGATTGAAAGCATTGCATAGAATCTTCCAAAGTCTCTGTTAAGCTGGAAAAAGAATCCGATTAATCCTAAAATTAAAGGTAAAAAGAAGAATTTTACGGTACTTTCATTTTTGAATTTTGCAGGCATCTTATCCTGATTTCCCCATAAAGCATTATCAATAAAAGAAATTCCTGAGATCCAGTTTCCTCTTGTGCTTTCCATGTTACCTTCAAGATCATTCTGGCGACCTACGTAATTCCACATCAGATATCTTACAAAGTAATATCCGTTCTGGAATGTGATGAAATAATCCATATTCTGAGCCAGAGAAGGCTTCTGAACGTTAATTAAATTGTATGGTTTTACTTTTAAATAGTCTGCAGCCGTAATAGATCCGTCTTCATATTTCTTTCTTAATTCGTCAAAAATCTGCTTCGCTTCAGGGCTGTCTGCAACATCTTCATTGCTGTAATTAAAGGTGAAATCCGGCGCACCGTACATTGAAATGTAGTTTGCCATTACATCTTTATCCTCATTGAACATTCTTGGCATAAAACCTACATGAGCCTTGTTGAAAACATAATTGAATCGGTCTCCCGTTTTTCTGTACGTTCCTGTTTTCTCATCTTTTTCGTAAATTTCTCCGGTTTTCTGAGTTTTGAAACTTCCGTCTTCATTTTTCTCAATTCCGTTTGCATCCAGAAAAGCCGTATAGTTCTGACCGTAAATTGTAGGCCAGTCTCCGTATTGTTCTCTGTTATAATAATCCAGCATTCCGATCGCGTTGTCCGGATCATTAAGGTTCATTGGCGGATTGGCATTTGCCCGGATAGGAATAACCATCCAGCATGAAAAACCGATCATCATGAAAACAATGGATAAGGCAACTGTCTGATAAAGATTTTTCTTCATCTTTCTTGCGTAAGAAATCAGGAAATAGCAGATCGCAACCATTAAAATAAAAGCAGCAATGGTTCCTGAGTGGAAAGGAAGACCTAAACCGTTCACAAAGAAAATTTCAAGTTTCCCGAACATCGTCATGATTAATGGGAAAATACCTTTGAAAACAATGGCTAAGATTACCAGTGTAATTACATTTGCCCAGATAAAATTCTTCCAGGTGAAAGTATAATTTCTTGCATAGTAGATAAGACAAATTGCCGGAATCGCCAGCATACACATCATGTGAACCCCTACTGAAAGTCCGAGAATGAAGAAAATTAAAATAATCCATCTCTCGCTGTCTTTTGCCTGATATTCATTCTCCCATTTGGTAATTAACCAGACCAAAAGTGCGATAAACATAGAAGCCATCGAGTAAACTTCCCCTTCTACCGCAGAGAACCAGAAGGTATCTGAAAAGGTGAAGCATAACGCTCCTACAACTCCTGCAAAAAGAATAGAAATCTCCTGATGTTTTGTAATGTCATCAAAATCCTTGTTTAAAAGCCTTCTTACGAGATGTGTAATAGTCCAGAACAAAAACAAGATCGTAAACGCACTAAACAATGCAGACATCGCGTTGATCACGATAGAATAATTTTCGCCCTTTCCTAAAGCAAAAATGGCTGCCACAGCACCCACAATCTGAAATAAAGCCGCTCCTGGAGCGTGCGTTACTTCAAGTTTTACCGCCGAGGAAATATACTCGCCACAATCCCAAAAACTGAAATTCGGTTCTATGGTGGACAAGTACGTGAAAAATGCAATGACGAAAACGACCCATCCGAGAACGGTGTTCCATTGCTTAAAAGTCCAATTTTTCATAGTAATAAATCAATTACGCGAAAATAAGGCTTTTATATGATTTTAAACGGTTTTTAACAAAATTTAAAGATTTTGGCTCGCTTTTTGAAAAGTTTCATCTTTAGATAGCAACAGAAAACAATTTTTTATCTATTTTAGAGGTTAGAAATCAAACAAAAGTTTAGAAATAAATTTATTTTTTTGTATTTTTGCCGACAGATTTTTATTGAAAAATAACAAATAATGAGTAATGTTTACGATAATATACTTGGCCTAATAGGAAATACTCCTATGGTGAAGCTTAACACTGTGACGAAAGATATTCCTGCAACCGTTTATGCCAAGTTAGAATCATATAATCCTGGACATTCCACAAAAGATCGAATCGCACTTCATATTATAGAAAACGCTGAGAAAAAAGGTTTATTAAAAGAAGATTCCGTGGTGGTTGAAACTACTTCAGGAAATACAGGATTCTCAATTGCAATGGTTTGTATCATCAAGGGATATAAATGTATTCTGGCGGTAAGTGATAAAACCAAGCCCGAAAAAATTGCCTACCTGAAAGCTTTAGGAGCTACCGTTTATATCTGCCCTGCCAATGTTCCCGCAGATGATCCGAGATCATATTATGAAGTTGCCAAAAGAATCGCTTCAGAAACGCCTAATTCCGTTTATATCAACCAGTATTTCAATGAATTGAATATTGATGCGCATTACCAGACCACAGGTCCTGAAATCTGGGAACAGACTCAGGGAAAAGTAACTCACCTTTTTGCGTGTACAGGAACCGGAGGAACTCTGTCAGGTTCAGCAAAATTCTTAAAAGAGAAAAATCCGGATATTAAAATCATTGGTGTGGACGCAGACGGATCTATCCTGAAAAGCTACCACGAAACCGGAGAAATTCATAAAGAAGATGTTCATCCTTACCAGATTGAAGGTATGGGAAAAAATTTGATCCCTTCTGCTCTTCTTTTCGATAAAGTTGATGAATTTGTAAGAGTGAATGACGAAATGTCTGCATACAGAACCCGTGAAATCGCTTTGAAAGAAGCAATTATGGGAGGTTATACAACAGGAGCCGTTACACAGGCTTTAATGCAATATGCCCAATCTCACGAATTTTCAGAAAATGATTTAGTTGTTTTGATTTACCCGGATCACGGTTCAAGATATATCACTAAAGTATACAGTGATAAGTGGATGGCAGAACAAGGATTTATAAACAACTGCGTGCACAACTACGACGAAGTTTTTAAAACTGAATTCATTAAATAAGGACGAAAAATTTATACAAATCAAGCCTTTTTGTAACCGCAAAAGGCTTTTTTACTTAAAATATTAATAAAAATGTTGGATATTTTTGACAGAATAAAAGAAAATCCAGGACCTCTTGGACAATTTGCAGATTATGGTGAAGGCTATTTTATTTTCCCAAGATTAGAAGGACCAATCGGACCGAGAATGCAGTTTCAGGGAAGAGAAGTTATTTTCTGGAGCGCGAATGATTATTTGGGAATGTGTAATCATCCTGAAGTTCTGGAAGCTGATGCAAAAGCAGCGGCAGAATTCGGAATGTTTTATCCGATGGGCGCAAGAGCAATGTCGGGAGAAACTGAGCAGCATTTGCAATTGGAAAAAGAACTGGCTGATTTTGTTCAGAAAGAATCTGCATATTTATTAAATTTCGGTTATCAGGGAATGGTTTCTACCATTGATGCTTTGGTAGGAAGAAACGATGTAATTGTTTATGATGTTGATTCTCATGCTTGTATCGTAGACGGTGTAAGACTTCACGCTGGAAAAAGATTTACGTACAGACATAACGATATTGCAAGCCTTGAAAAAAACCTTGAAAGAGCAACTAAAGTAGCGGAAGAAACAGGAGGTGGAATTTTAGTGATTACCGAAGGAGTTTTCGGAATGAGAGGACAGCAAGGTAAATTAAAAGAAATCTGTGAATTAAAATCAAAATATAAATTCAGACTTTTAGTTGATGACGCGCACGGATTCGGAACTCTTGGAAAAACAGGAGCCGGAGCCGGTGAAGAACAGGGTTGTCAGGATCAGATTGATGTTTACTTCTCTACTTTTGCCAAATCTATGGCAGGTTTTGGAGCATTCATCGCTGGTGATAAAGAAATTATCAGATACCTGAAATTCAATTTAAGATCTCAGATTTTTGCTAAATCTTTAACGATGCCAATGGTAATCGGAGGTTTAAAAAGACTGGAACTGTTAAGAACAAGACCGGAAATCAAAGCAAAACTTTGGGAAAATACTTACAAATTGCAAAACGGTCTTAAAGAAAGAGGTTTTAACATTGGAGATACAAACACTTGCGTAACTCCTGTGATGATGCAGGGAACTCCGGTGGAAGCAACTCTTTTGGTAAAAGATTTAAGAGAAATCTACGGAATCTTTACTTCGGTAGTAGTATATCCTGTAATTCCGAAAGGAATGATCTTGTTAAGATTAATTCCTACAGCTTCTCACACCGATGCTGAAATTAATGAAACCCTTGCTGCGTTTGAAGCCATTCACGATAAATTGGTAAGTGGTTATTACAAAGATCAGGAACAAAAACTTTTGGCAGAACAAGGTTTAAGTTTCAAAGAAATTTAATCTGATTTAGAAATATAAAATTAACGAACCACTGATATCCGATCAGTGGTTTTGTTTTAAACGGTCATAAATTTTCAGAATCTGAATATTTAAAATAACTTTGCAAAAATTTTCTTTTGAAAGATCTACTTCTCATTACTCCGCCTTTTACACAGCTTAACACACCTTATCCGGCAACAGCTTATATTAAAGGTTTTCTGAATACCAAAAATATTTCCAGCTTTCAGACAGATTTGGGAATTGAGGTCATTTTGGAATTATTTTCGAAAGACGGACTTCAGAAGATTTTTAATCAGGAAATTGATCTTCAGACTCTTTCAGAAAATGCTCAAAGAATTTACGTTTTAAAAGAAGAATATATCAAAACGATCGATCAGGTTATTGCTTTTTTGCAGGGTAAAATCCCAACGTTGGCAAGACAAATCTGTTCGATGAACTTTCTTCCGGAAGCCTCCCGATTCAATCAGCTTGATGATATGGAATTTGCTTTCGGAAATATGGGACTTCAGGACAAAGCCAAACATTTGGCTACCTTATATTTAGAAGATCTTTCGGATTATATTGTTGAAAATATTGATCCTGATTTTGGATTCAGCCGTTATGCGGAAAGATTAGGAAAAAGTGCCAATTCTTTTGATGAACTTTATTCTAAAATTTGCGGCGAACCTACTTTTATAGATGATTTTACTTTAAAACTTCTTCATGAAAAATTAGAGTTTGTTCAGCCAAAACTGATTTGTTTTTCCATTCCTTTTCCCGGAAATTTATATTCTGCTTTTCGTTGCGCGAAATATATTAAAGAAAATTATCCGCACATTAAAACTGCAATGGGCGGCGGATTTCCGAACACAGAACTCAGAGAATTAAAAGATAAAAGAGTTTTTGAGTTTTTTGATTTTATTACTTTGGATGACGGAGAACTTCCGATTGAATTACTTTATCAAAATATAATTTCGAAGGTGACTGAGCCTGTCGAAGTCAAAAGAACTTTTTTAATTGAAAACGGAGAAGTTTCCTATAAAAATAATTCCACAAGACACGATTACAAACAAGCCGATATAGGAACTCCCGATTATTCTGATTTACAATTGGATCAATATATTTCTGTAATTGAAATTGCCAATCCGATGCACAGTTTATGGAGCGACGGAAGATGGAATAAGCTCACAATGGCACATGGATGTTATTGGGGTAAATGTACTTTTTGCGATATTTCTTTAGATTATATTAAAATTTACGAACCGATTTCAGCTAAAATTCTGGTTGACAGAATGGAAGAATTGATCCGGACAACTGGAGAAACAGGATTTCATTTTGTGGATGAAGCGGCTCCTCCTGCATTGATGCGTGAAGTAGCTTTAGAAATTTTAAGAAGAAATTTGGTCGTAACGTGGTGGACGAATATTCGTTTTGAAAAAAGTTTCACCAAAGATCTGTGTTTTCTTTTAAAACTTTCCGGTTGTGTTGCCGTTTCAGGTGGATTGGAAGTTGCAAGTGATCGTCTGCTGAAATTGATTGATAAAGGGATTTCTGTAGAACAGGTTGCCAAAGTAACAAGAAATTTTACAGAAGCAGGAATCATGATTCATGCTTATTTGATGTATGGATATCCTACCCAGACTATTCAGGAAACAGTGGATTCTCTGGAAATGGTTCGGCAGCTTTTTGAGATGGGAATTTTACAGAGTGGATTCTGGCATCAGTTTGCGATGACGGCGCATTCACCAGTGGGATTAAATCCTGAAGAATTTGGTGTTACTCCGATTAAGCAGGAAATTCTGTTTGCGAACAACGATGTTGATTTTACAGACAAAACTGGAATCGATCATGGAAAGTTCAGCTTTGGTTTAAAAAAATCTTTATTCAATTATATGCACGGAATTAATTTTGAACTTCCGCTTGAGGAATGGTTTGATTTTAAAATTCCGAGAACAACCGTTCATCCGGATTATATTCATGACTGTCTTCTGGAAGAGGATGATTTTGTTTTTAAAGGAAATTCTAAAGTTCTTTTTTTAGCCAAAAACGTAATCGCTGAGAATCGCGTAAAAAATAAAAAGAAATATATTTATACGTATACAAAAATTACAGCGCACTTAAAAACCAATGTTGTAAGTGTAGATTTAGAGCAGGAACACGCAGAATGGCTCATGAAAATGTTTAGTGATTATCCAATTGAAAATTTAAAAAAGCCAACTTTGCAACAATTGAAAACTCAATTCGAAGAAAGTTTTGAAGATTTTGAATTATTCTGGTTTTCTAAACCGATGCAGCAGTTGAAAGAGAATGGAGTGATTTTGAGTTTGTAGATTTTTAAAAATATTTCAGACTTGTTTTATTTAAAAATTTCTAAACAGAAAAAATTGAATAGAAAATAGAAAAAGCTTCAAAAAAAATATGAACCTTTTTTAAGTTTGGCTAAAGCCAATTGAATTTATATCAGTGTTAAACGGGCTAAAGCCCGTTCCTATTGATAATTTTATTTTTGAACACCGTCTTTTGTGACTTCACCCACAATTACTTTTTCCTGAATTTTAATAAAATTCGGATCCATTATTGCCATTCTTTCGGCAATGGCTTTGTAGGTGGGGAATTTTAAAAGAGATGCTCTTCCGGACATTTCTCGGTACAGAGTAAAGGTTTTTCCTCCGGCTGATTTGATCTGTTTGGTTGTCGTAATATATTTTCCGATGTATTTGCTGTTCGCATCATAAATTTCAATATCAACAAAAGTTTTATCCGTGATCGTATCATCAGAACCAAAACTTGCCGGCAAATTAGTGAAATAACCGACTGGTTTTCCGTTACTTAAAATTTCACCTACATTATTGACCGTAATATTTAATTTATCAATTTTAGTTCGGATGGTATAAGCATCTTTCGTTTTCGTATCCAGTTTTCTTTTAGGGGAATTTTTAAAAAGTTCATCTAAGTTTTTGATATTGATTCCTCTTTCATCAATAATTTTCAAACTCTTCACACAAGTGTAAGCTGCGGATTTTTCTTCACCTGAAAATGCAGATGGCGAAATATAGTCCAGATCGAGCGTTTTATCCTGATTATAAACTCTTTTAAGCTTAATATAACTGTCCCGTACAGAATCTACTACCGTTTTATCTACAAATTCTATCGTATAAATCGGGGTTTCTTTAAGATCCATAAAAGTATACACTCCTCCTTTATTAGACAGTTTTGCGACATGAACTCCTTCAAGATCAACAATTCCTCGTTTAATTTTAACGGTTTGCGCATTAAAAAATACTCCTAAAACAGACAGTAAAATAATTAAAAATCCCTTCATACAACCAAATTCATACAAAAATAAAAAAAGTGTAACAATTCGTTACACTTTCTTGAAAATATATTTAGCTTTTCATTTAATTATTCACAAAGGATAATTCCTTTATTATGATTAAATTCTACAACACCGCTTTTGATTGGATAAGAGAAAAAAGAATCTTTGTCCGTTCCTTTTGTAAAGTATTTTGAATAGGCTTCATCGATAGATTTTGCATATAATTTTACTTTACCACCGATTAAAGAAGAAACAATTCCTGCGTGGTTTTGCATGATGTGGAATTCACCATTTTTTCCAGGCAATAATACTGAGTCTACTTCTCCTTCAAAAACTACGTATTCTGGTGTTAAAATTTTTATATTCATTTTATTTGCTTTTGGCTTTTGGCTAATAGCTATTGGCTATCAGCAATTAGCATTATTATGCGTTATCAGCTAACATTTTTTGTCCTGCTTCGATCGCTTCTTCGATAGTTCCTTTCAGGTTGAAAGCAGCTTCCGGTAAGTGATCCAATTCACCATCGATGATCATGTTGAATCCTTTGATGGTATCTTTGATGTCTACCAAAGATCCTGGAATACCTGTAAACTGTTCTGCTACATGGAAAGGCTGAGAAAGGAATCTCTGAACTTTTCTTGCACGGTAAACAACTGATTTATCTTCTTCTGAAAGTTCTTCCATACCAAGGATCGCAATGATATCCTGAAGTGCTTTGTATCTCTGAAGAATTTCTTTTACTCTCTGTGCACAGTTATAATGTTCTTCACCGATAATTTCAGGAGCAAGGATTCTTGAAGTAGAAGCCAATGGATCTACCGCAGGATAAATACCCAATGAAGCAATTTTTCTGTCTAGTACCGTTGTAGCATCCAAGTGAGCAAACGTAGTTGCAGGAGCCGGGTCAGTTAAGTCATCCGCAGGTACGTAAACCGCCTGTACTGAAGTAATTGAACCATTTTTAGTAGAAGTAATTCTTTCCTGCATAGCTCCCATCTCAGAAGCTAGTGTCGGTTGGTAACCTACCGCAGATGGCATACGACCTAAAAGTGCAGATACCTCAGAACCAGCCTGTGTAAAACGGAAAATATTGTCTACGAAGAAAAGTACGTCTCTACCCTGTCCGCTTTCTCCACCGTCTCTGTAGTACTCAGCTAATGTAAGACCGGAAAGTGCTACTCTCGCTCTTGCACCAGGTGGCTCGTTCATCTGTCCGAAAACGAATGCTGCTTTAGAATCTTTCATTGCTTCTAAATCCACTTTAGAAAGATCCCAACCTCCGTTTTCCATAGAATGCATGAAATCGTCACCATACTTGATGATTCCAGATTCTAGCATCTCTCTCAAAAGGTCATTTCCTTCTCTCGTTCTTTCACCTACTCCGGCAAAAACAGAAAGACCTCCGTGTCCTTTTGCAATATTGTTAATCAACTCCTGAATCAATACGGTTTTACCTACACCCGCACCACCGAACAAACCAATTTTACCTCCTTTTGCGTAAGGCTCGATAAGGTCGATTACTTTGATACCTGTAAATAAAACTTCAGCAGAAGTTGAAAGCTGATCAAATTTCGGAGCTGGTCTGTGAATTGGCAGACCACCTTCGTTGGATATATTTTGAAGTCCGTCGATAGCATCACCAACAACGTTGAATAGTCTTCCGTTTACAGCCTCACCGATTGGCATCATAATAGGATTTCCGTATCCGATTACATCCTGCCCTCTTTTAAGACCGTCAGTAGCATCCATTGCAATACATCTTACTGTATCTTCGCCAATATGCTGTTCTACCTCTAAAACTACTTTTTCACCGTTTTCTTTTGTAATTTCTAACGCATCATAGATCGCTGGAACTGCTTCCACATCACTGAAGACAACGTCGATTACCGGACCAATAATTTGAGAAATTTTACCTTTAATTTGGTTTGCCATTGCTAAATTTTTTCTTGGTGCAAATATAATGATTCTTCATAAACCTGCAATTGGTAAAAAACAGATTTTTATCATATCTTTTTATAAGTATAAGAATCTATCAGTTTAGCAATATAACAATAATCGGAGATTAAATATTGGTAAACTGTTATATTGATACATTGTTACATTATTTCCTATATTTGCAGTCAAAATTTTTCCGGTTTGAAAGTTTTCAAAAATTTTAAAGATTATACCTCTCAGAAGCCATTAGCGCTGTCTTTAGGAATGTTCGACGGGGTTCATCTTGGGCATAAAAGTATTATTGATGAATTAATTAACGTAGGTTCACAGAACGATCTGGAAACTGCCGTTCTTACTTTTTGGCCACATCCAAGATTTGTTTTTAATCCTGATGAAAATCTCAAACTCCTCAATACATTAGAAGAAAAGAAATTTTTGATGGAAAAATACAACATTGAAAATTTATTTCTAAAGGAATTTGATGAAGAATTCAGGAATTTAACCGGAGAAGAATTTGTACGCCAGATTTTAATTGAGAAACTGAATGTAAAATACCTGATTATCGGTTACGATCATTCATTCGGGAAAAATAAAAGTGGCAATTTTGAACTGCTTCAGAAACTTTCAAAAGAGTTGGATTTTGAAGTTGAACAGATGGAAGCCATTAATATTCACGAGAATAACATCAGTTCTACAAAAATCCGCAATGCACTTTCAGCAGGAAATATTAAAGAAGCCAATGAAATGTTGGGATACTCCTACTCTGTTTCCGGCACTGTTGTTCACGGGAAGAAGATCGGAAGAACAATTGGCTATCCTACCGCCAATATCGAAACGGAATCCATTAAACTTTTGCCTAAAAAAGGAGCTTATATTGTTGAAGTTTTTGTAAAAAACCAACAGCATAAAGGAATGTTGAGCGTTGGAACCAACCCAACCGTAAATGGCGAAAAATTAACAGTTGAAGTTTATATTCTTGATTTTGAAGGAGATATTTATGATGAAGAAATTACTGTAAAATTCAGAGATTTTCTTCACGACGAAATTAAATTTGAAGGGCTTGAAAAATTAATTGAAAGACTTGATGATGATAAAAGATTGACGGAAGAGTTTAATTTTTAACTGTTTAAAATTTCTTCTTTCACTTTTTTCGTCAAAGATTTAAAGACCAATTCATACGACTGATCGATCATTTTCAGAATTAAATCTTTTCTTAAACCGTCAATAACCACAGAATTCCAATGGGTTTTGTTCATGTGATAAGCGCCCGTAATCTGAGGATGCTGCTCACGAAGTTCTGCGCTCCATTCCGGATCGGTTTTTACATTGATTCCGAGAGGCTGTCTTTCAAGACCCATCAATAAAAATACTTTCGTTCCTACTTTTAGTACGAGTGTTTCATTATCAAAAGGAAAACTTTCGGTTACTCCTTTTTTCGATAAACAATAGTCCAGAATTTCGTTGGCGTCCATTAAATTGGTTTAAAAATTGAGAGTTCAATATTATTAAAATTTTGTAAATTTAGTAGAGAAATTCTTCAATTATTAATTAAAATCAATTCTTTATGAAAGCTTTAGTTATCGGCGCAACAGGTGCTACAGGAAAAGACCTTGTGAATCAGCTACTTCAGGATAAAGATTTTGAAGAAGTAAATGTTTTTGTGAGAAAATCTCTTGAAATTGAAAATGATAAACTTAAGGTGCATATCGTTAATTTTGAAAAACCTGAAGAGTGGAAAAGTGAAGTAAAAGGTGATGTTGCATTTTCCTGTCTCGGAACAACTTTAAAAGCAGCCGGAAGCAAGGAAGCACAAAGAAAAGTAGATTTTGATTATCAGTACGAATTTGCAAAAGCTGCCAAAGAAAATAATGTAGACGATTATATTCTGGTTTCTGCTTACGGAGCGAATCCCCAATCTAAAATTTTCTATTCTAAAATGAAAGGTGAACTGGAAGATGCTGTAAAACAGCTCCATTTCAATAAAATAACCATTTTCAAACCCGGAATGCTGGAAAGAAAAGATTCTGACAGAACAGGAGAAGTTTTAGGAAGCCGTATCATTAAATTTGCCAATAAATTAGGACTTTTAGAAAGTCAGAAACCTTTACCGACAGATGTTCTGGCAAAAGCAATGATTAATTCTTCCAAGATTAAAAGCAATGGCTATTCAAGTATAAAACTGGGGAATATTTTCTGTTTTGCGGAAAAGAGTAATGATTAACTTTTGATTTCAACTCTATTTAACTATAATTTTAACCAAATAGAGTCGAATACATTTTGTAAATCAGTTATACAAATTAACCAAACTCTGAATTTAACTTTTTTCTGATTTCCGGAACTATAACTTTATCTTTTACCTTATCATAAGTTTTTTGAGCTTTTTTGATAAGTTTTTCATCATTTTTACTTTTACCTACTTTTATCAGTGCAAGTGCATATAAAGAAAGATATCCATCATCTTTTTTATATGTTGAGTAAACGTCTTCAAGATATGGTAAAGCTACATCATAGTTTTCTTTTAAGGTATACAACATTCCGTACATATAAATAACATCATCCTTAACTTTTCCTGAAGTATTATATAAATTTTCGGCTTGCTTCAGATTTTTTAACCCATTATCATAATCTCCCATAACAATAGAAGTATTGCCAATTCCATAATATCCTTCAGGATTATCGGGGAAATATTTTATCATTTCCTCATACTTTTGTCTAGCCTTGTCAACCTTTCCGAATTTCATAAATTCTATGGCTAAATTCTGTTTGAAAATCGGAGCCTTATTTTGAGCGAGGCTATCTGCAACATAATATAAAGCAAGTGCTTCTTTGTGCATTTCCTGCAGTCTGAAAAAATATCCAGCCATAAAATAAGCATCACAGTATTTAGGATCTTTTTCTATTATTTTCAGAAGTAATGCCGTGACTCCTCCATAATACTGAGGGTATTTTAATCCTAAAAAAGCGGTCTCAAAGTTTTTTTTAGAATCTGCATGTTCCGGAGTGCAGTAATTCATTTTACCGGAAAAATAAAAATCCTGTGAAAATGTTTTAACTGAAAAAATCAAAATAAAAATGGTTAGTAGTTTTTTCATAAATTTTAAAAATAAAAAAAGTGGATCAAAATCCACTTTACAAAAATATATTTTTTTGATATTATTTCAAATACTTTGTAATCGCTTCGTCTGTTGGTTTTGTCGTACTTACGAAGGAATCGATCAGTTTTCCGTTTTCATCTATCAGAAACTTGGTGAAATTCCAAAGGATGGTGGTATTTTTTACTCCGTTTAAATCTTTTTCTGTTAAATATTGGAAGATTGGAGCAGTGTCACTTCCTTTTACTGAAACTTTGGCAGCCATCGGGAAAGTTACGCCATAATTTTTCTGGCAGAAAGCACCGATTTCTTTATTGCTTCCCGGTTCCTGTCCTCCGAAATTGTTGGCAGGAAATCCTATCACCACCAATTTGTCTTTATATTCTTCAGCAACTTTTTCAAGATCAGCATATTGAGGAGTGAATCCACATTCTGAAGCAGTATTTACAATTAGGATTTTCTTTCCTTTAAAATCTGCAAAATTAATCTGCTTTCCCTCTTCTAAGGCATCGACCTTGAAGTCGTATATTGATTTTCCCATAAGTTCTTTGGTTTTGGCTTTAGATTCTTCACTTTTTTTCTGAGCGCAGCTGTTGAAAAATGCAACAACTGATAAGAACATTAAAAATAACTTTTTCATAACTAAATTTTATTGTCTGATTTAAAATTTAAATGTATTGGCAGGAAATACCTTATTAATATCAATCCTGTTGATGAGCATTACATAATCTCCGTCTTTTTTTGCACTGGAAGATTCTATTCTGAAAGGCATGGATAAATTTCCGACTTTTTTATAATCTGAATACGATAAAGTTTCATCTTTTTTCACTTCTTTCAGCAACATATAGTTTTTTGTGTCGAAATAATAGATGTTTTTGTTAACATTTTTCGTTAATTCTACTTTATGACAGTAAATATTTCCTACCACTTCTTTGCCTAAATATTTCGCTTCAAATCCTTTATTTTCCCAGTCTATAAAATCATTATCGAAACTTTCTGCGACATATCCTGCATATTCCTGAACTTTATTGGTCGCATAATTCATTGCATATCCTTTTGATCCGTCGTAGCCTTCAATAGCTGTATCTTTTCCGCTAATGGTGATGACGGTTTTGGTAAGATTCGGACGCTGCTGATAAATTTTAATCGGATATTCATCCTTAATTCCCAGGATAACTCTTCCCTGCAGCAATACTGAATTTAATAGTTTCCAATTGGTTAATCCTCCGGATAATTCAATGTTTTTATCAATAATTTCTTTGGCGGTCTGCGCAAAAAAGGATGGTGAAATGATCAGGACGAATACTAAAAGTAACTTCTTCATTAATTTTATTTTATCAATTCAAATATAAGGCTTTTTTAATTTGAAAATTTGAAAATGAAACAATTTGAAAATGTGAATTACATCACGTTTTTAAATTAATCTTCTTGCTTTTTCAAGGTCTTCCGGCGTATCTATTCCTACGCCAACGAAATTGGTTTCTATCATTCTGATTTTCATGCCATATTCCAGATATCGGATGCATTCTATCTTTTCTGAAATCTCCAGAGGTTTCATTTCCAGTTTTGAGAACTGGATCAAAGCGTGCTTTCTGAAGGCATAGACCCCAATATGTTTGAAATAATCAACATTATACGAAATTTCACGATGAAATGGAATCACAGAACGGCTGAAATACAGTGCGAAACCATTATTGTCCGTAATAACTTTTACATTATTAGGATTCTCAATCTCTTCTTTTTCAGTGAGTATTATTTTCAATGAAGCCAAAGAAATCTCCTGATTGTCATCCTGATGAAAAACTTCAATTAATTGTTGTAAAGGTTCTAATTTAAGGAAAGGTTCATCTCCCTGAACATTGATCACGATATCACAGTCGATATTCTGCACTGCTTCGGCAATACGGTCGCTTCCGGTTTCATGTTGTCCGGTCATTACGGCTTTTCCACCATTTTCGGTAATTTCATTAAAAATAATTTCAGAATCTGTTGCCACAAAAACTTCATCAAACAGATTTGTTTCCACGACATTCTGATAAGTGGTTGTGATAACGGTTTTATCTCCAAGCAACTGCATCAGTTTCGCCGGAAAACGGCTTGCTTCGTAACGTGCGGGAATAACTGCGATAATTTTCATTGATAAAATAATAATGAGTTTAATTTAAATAATTAGCTAAAAAAATAATTCCATAGATCCATGAAATGTAAAGAAACGAATAAAAAAAATCCGAAACCGAAACTTTTCAACAGATTTCCTCTGCAATGTTTTGAGTTTTTAAATACCAACCGCAAAGCACGAAAAAAAATCCAGTACAGCATGGCTGTAAACAGTAAAATGACAACCCAGAAAAAAACACTCAGAAAATAGAGAAGAAAAATAAGAACTACAGACAACAAAATCCATAAAATTATTGAAATAATAATCTCTCCGCAACCTTCATTTCCAATTAAGCTAATATCAGGAAAATCAAAGTTATCGACTTTTGGCTTACTAATTCTGTAACTTTTTATTTTTTCTCTGTTTACAATACTTCCCACATTTTCTTTCAGCTTTAATCCGTAATATAGTCCCAGACTTATAAAAAGAAAGAAAGCAACGGCTAAAATAGAAGTTGATAAAATGGAATTCTGAAACAAAGACCTATGAGAACCTGTTCCTGAAATCCAGACACTCAAAATTACTAAAATAATAATTCCTAATGTGGAATAGCTCAAAAGTTTAGTTTCGAGAAAGTATCTTTTAGGTAATCTCATTAAGGCTATAAGTCAAAAAAAGCTTCGCAAAGTATATTCACGAAGCTATATATTATATTTAATATTCTATTTTAAAGCGTTCAAAGCATTTTCCAGTTTTGGCATCATCACTTCAATTTCGTCGATTGCCAAACCTCCTACAGAAGCTCTGAACCAAGGTTCTGATTTTTCTTCCCCGAAAGCAGAGAACGGAACCAAAGCAACACCTGCTTCATTGATTAAATAGAATACAAGATCAGAAGAGTTTTCAATCACTGTTCCGTCCGGTTTTGTTTTTCCGATATAATCTAATTTAATGGTAAGATAAAGTGCTCCCATAGGCTCGATGCTGTCTACAGAAAGTCCTTTTCCTTTTAAATCCTGAATTCCGCCGTGAAGAACTTTCAGGCTGGCTTCCAGTTTACCTTTAAAATCTTCAACAAATTCATTTACGTCCTCAGGATTTTCGTAATATTTTGCTGTTGCTTCCTGTTCTGGTTTTGGCGCCCAAGCTCCAACGTGCGTTAAAAGAGCTTTCATTTTGTCCATGATATGAACCGGACCGAATCCCCATCCTACACGAACTCCTGTAGCGGCAAGACATTTTGAAATACCGTCGATATATACCGTAAATTCTTTCATTTCAGGGAAAAGAGAAACCGGATCTACGTGTTCTGCACCAAAAGTAAGGTTAGAATAAATCTGGTCGTACATTAAATATAGAGGCTTTTCGTCTTCACCTCTTTTTTTGTTTTCCGCTAAAACCAGTTCGCAGATTTCAGCAAGCTGATCTTTTGTAAACATGGTTCCGGTAGGATTCAACGGTGAACAAAGTGCCAATAAAACTGCTCCTTCTAAATGAGGTCTAAGATCATCCGCTGTCGGAAGGAAATTGTTTTCCGGAGTGGTTTTTACTTCCACCGCATTGGCTGAAGTAAGATAAGCATAATGATTATTGTTCCAGGACGGAATCGGATACACTACTTTATCTCCTTCGTCCACGATTGTTTTGTACACTGCATAAATCAAAGGTCTTGAACCTGCCGTAATTAAAATATCATTGGGTGAATAGTCTAAATTCCATCTTGTTTTTAAATCTTTGGAAACTTCTTTTCTTAAAGATAAAAGTCCGTTTGCAGGCGGATAATTTGTCAGATTATTCTGATAAGCTTTCTGAATTTCTTCCTTCAATTTTGCCGGAATCGGATAAATATTAGAATTTAAATCACCAATCGTAAGATTCGCGATTTCTGCTCCTTTTGCCTTTAAATCATTTACTTCATTACCAATTTTTACAATTTCAGAACCAATCAGGTTCGCCGCTAATTTTGAAACTTTCACTTTATTTTATTTAAATTTATTTAATATTTTCTTCTAATATTTATTTTTCTTACAACTTCTTCTTCAGGAACTTTTGCATCCAGAAGGCTGATTAATTCTTTTGCCTTTTTAGCTACAGCAGAATTCGGATATTTCTTTATGAGCCTATTGAATTCTTTCCTGTTTTCGTCATATATGGTTCCATTCAAAAACTCGTAAGTTGGTGTATTCTCCATACCGAATAAATAATCATACAAATAATTATTGTATATTTCTTTTACTCTGGAAATCAATGAACTTTTAGGATATTTTTTTATAAAATTTTCCCAAAAAACAGTCCTTTCTCCTAACTCTTTCCATGAAATTACCAATCCCGCATCCGCCGAATAAAGACCTTCGCTTTCTTTCGCTAACTGCCCGATATACGTATTATAATCCGGAGTTACTTTATCTTTAAATACAGAAAAATAATGATCCGGAACCGAATATATTTCTGTATATCCTTCTCCTACTTCTATAAATTCAAGATCAGCTTTTTTCAGTTCGGCAATCAGTTTCTTTATATTTTCAGGAAACTTGTAACTTTTGCTTTCGGAATCATAATAATTCACATATTCTTCAAGGATCTTATTCAGACTTTCGTTTAAACAGTCTGTATATTTTTCACGAATCCTGATATAATCTTCGTATAATTTATCATTCTGTTCAGGTGAATTCTGAGCAATTTCTTTTTCCGTTTTCTGCTGATACCACTGAAACGCTGCAATATAATCTTCCGTCTTATTTCTGGAAGAACAGGCAGTATCAATAGGCTTAAACGAATCCTCTTTTTTTTCTGCTTTTGAAACGGTGTTTTTTTCTATCTTTCCTGTAGAAGTTTTTGGTGCTTCTTTTTTGCATGAAAAAATAAAAATCAACAGAATAAAAGCCGCTAAACTTTTTTTTATCATGAAGATCGAATGAAATTAATCTAATTTCAAATCCTTTCTTACTTCTTCTATTTTTGCTTCTAAAGACTTCAATTTATCTCTGAAATCTGCTTCAGAAGTAACGGAATCTTTTACAGAAATATAGAATTTAATCTTCGGTTCTGTTCCGGAAGGTCTTACGCAGACTTTTGTCCCATCCTGAGTGTAATAAATCAATACATTCGATTTCGGAATATCGTTCATTACTTGTTTCTCACCTTTCGAAACGATAAAATTAGTCTGTTCTTTAAAGTCCTTTACTTCTTCAACCAATGAACCAGCCAATTCTTTTGGAGGATTTTCACGGAAATTTTTCATCATATTCTGAATTTCTTCCGCTCCGTCTCTTCCTTTTCTTACCAAATTTACCAATCCTTCATAATACATTCCCAATTCCTGATAAATTTCGATCATATATTGATACATCGTTCTTCCGTTCGCTTTACACCATGCAGCAATTTCGCAGGCTAAAACAATACTTCCACAAGAATCTTTATCACGAACGAAGTCTCCCGTCATGAAACCGAAACTTTCTTCGCCCCCGCAAACGAATTTTTCTTTTCCTTCGAAATCACGGATCATTTTTCCGATCCATTTGAATCCGGTTAATCCAACTTTACAGTCTACACCAAATCTCTGTGCAATATCGAAGAAAATATCTGAAGTTACGATCGTAGAACCGATGAATTCTTTTCCTGTGATTCTGTCCTGCTTTCTCCATTCGTTTAAAATATAATACGTAAGGATTGTATTGGTTTGGTTTCCATTTAACAATTCAATTTCACCGTCAAGATTTCTTACCGCAATTCCCAGTCTGTCACCATCCGGATCTGTTCCAATCACAATGTCTGCATTGGTAATCTTTGCCAAATCCATTGCCATTTCCAAAGCGGCAGGTTCTTCCGGATTCGGAGAATCTACCGTCGGGAAATTTCCGCTTGGGATCATTTGCTCTCTCACAAGATCAATTTTTTTGAATCCTGCTTTTTCCAAAGCTTTCGGAACGGTTGTATAGGTTGTTCCATGAATGGATGTGAAAACGATATTTAAATTTTCTTTTCCTACATTCTGATAGGTAGAATTTTCGATACATGCATCAATGTACACATCATCCTGTTCTTCCCCGATCCATTCGATTAAATCATCATTTCCGTTGAATTTAATTTCCTCAAATTTCACAGAATAAACTTCATTGATGATTGCTTCATCATGTGGCGGAACAATCTGCGCTCCGTCATTCCAGTATACTTTGTAACCGTTATATTCAGGCGGATTGTGGGAAGCCGTTAAAACAATTCCTCCGTGACATTTTTTATTTCTCACGGTAAATGACAATTCAGGAGTCGGTCTGTGATCCTTGAAAAGCAATACTTTAATTCCGTTTGCCGTTAAAACATCAGCCACCAGTTTTCCGAATTCTTTCGAGTTATTTCTTACGTCATAAGCAATTGCCACTTTAATTTCTTCTCCCTGAAACTGCTTCAACATATAATTGGCAAGTCCCTGTGTTGCCTGACCTAAAGTATATTTATTTAAGCGGTTGGTTCCAACGCCCATAATTCCTCTCATTCCTCCTGTTCCGAATTCCAGTTCTCTGTAAAAAGAGTCTTCCAGATCAGGCGAATTGCTGTCGATTAATACCTGAACAGCATTTCTTGTTTCCTCATCAAATGTTTCGCCCAACCAAAGTTTTGCTTTTTCTAATGTTGTCATATTTGTATTTTCTAATTTTTGTAAAGTTCCGGTTTAATTTCTTTGTTTTATCGTTTCAGCATTTGTCATTTCGACGAAGGAGAAATCTATTTTATTTAAAAAGATTTATCACTACACATCTGAACTTCGTTCATAGATCTTCAGTCTATGTTCTGAATGACAGCTTTTATTTATTAAGTTTAATTTCCAAATTTGGCAGTCTTTCTTTCAAAGCATTTAATTTCAATTCCAAATCATTTAATTCAAAAACAGAATCTCCAAAAATTTCTTTGCTGATCTCAAAGCTTATTGTTGTAAAATCCTCAGAATTATCCGTTTTAATAATTTCCTTCGATACTGTTTTTCCTTTTTCAAAAATAAAATTACCTTCTTGTCTGCTGAAAATTGTCTTGAGTTCGCATTTTTCAGAGACAGCATTAATTATTGCCATTCCAACCCGACAAAATTCATCCCCTACTTCCAAATGCTTCTTTTCATTACTGCATGCGCCGATTTTGGTCATAATACATTCTGCTGTAGTTAAATCGCGAGATTTTTCCAAAGACATTCCTGCATTATATTCAATTTTTAATGAGTTTCCTACAGCATTAATTATAATTTCACTGCAATTTTCATCAAAATATTCATCAATAGCGTGACATAAAGATCCAAATACAAGAGCATTTAAATTATTTTCTTTAAAACAGTCTTCAAAATACATTTTAGGACGAAGTCTCACGTGCTCCATTCCTTCTAGGCTTTGAATACTATTCGCTGTGTATTTTTTTTCTTCCAACTTACTTCTCAATCCAATTTCTTATTCTCCACTCTTGTACTTTTATCAATTTTAAAAGCCTTAGCCGGATCGTTATAATACACAAATTTAGCCGTATTCTGAATATGTCCTTTTAATGAATCTTTTACATTTACTTCGGCGTAATTTCCGTTTTTAGAGTCGATATTCAGGTTTTCAATTTTCCAGTAAGGAGCGATTAAACTTGCTGTATCAGATACTTTAATGACAGCATCTTTGGTTTGCCCCAGAAAATTGGCTCTGCTTCGGTTCATCATTTCCACTTCTGCCCTTCTTGTATTTACCGAACCCATAAAAGTAGCATAATTTTTTAAATTCAGCTTAAAATTATCGGTTTTAATTTCGCTTGAGATATTCATTTCTACAGAATCTGAAGCGGTTACTTTTTCCAGATTGTATTTTGAATAGATCGTTACATTATAAAAGTCAACGCCTTTTGTTCCTCGTTTTTCTCTGATGGTTAAGGTTTTATCCTTTACATCCACATCAAGATTATCGGCAACATTCGGATAGGTTTCAATTTCTATAAAATTTTTGTTTCCTCTTGCATAAAACACACGGAATTTTCCTTCCAGATCGAGGTTTACAAATTCTGAAACATCCACGTCTTTCCTTTCAATATTCCCTTTCGGGGAAACTTTTCCGCAGGAAACCGCAGAAGCCATTATGATGATTAAAAATATTTTTTTCATTTTAAATTATAGGAATTTTTCAATAAACAACATCACGGCAAGGATCTCTGAAAGAACTAATATATAAAATACAAGAAGTCTCCAGGCAAGCCCTGCCCATGAATAATTTTTCCTGAATGCATTAATGTAAGCAAATGCAGGAAAGAAAACAAATGCAGTTTCCAAAACCCGGTCAATACCATCAGAAATTCCTGAAAGAGGCTTGTAAGTTCCCATGATACTGATGAGATCATCGGTAAGAAAAAAAACAAGAATCCCTATTAAACTCACCGTAGCAATTACAAAATGCTCTGCAAGATTAAACTTTATTTTTCTGAATACGATCCATGCATTACAGGCAAGAACAGGTATTAAAAACAATAAGGTTGCTTTGGAATATTTTGAAAAAAAATCTATGGTTTTGGAATTTTCTGCCTGTAGATCTATTTTAGCCGTATTAATAAACAGATGAAAGGCAATAACGTTAAACCCAAAAAGAATAAGCAGCAGTGAAATAAAATTGTAATACCTTATTCTTTTTCCACTAATGTAGTTGGTTGCTGTTATTCCGGGTCTTATTAAAATTTCTTTCAACGTATTTAAAAACCTTGCTTCTACATGCCATATAGAGCCTAAAACATCATTTTTAATGAATAAAACCGGGGTTATTCTTGCCGTGTCAGATTTCTGCCCGCAATGAGCACAATACTCATCGGAAACCGAATGACCACAGTTTAAACAACGTTTTTTATTCATATTTAATGATTAAATATATTGTTTTTTCCGTTAAATTACTTCGTCAATATTATAATTTTTGTGTTCTCTGTTGGTTCTGATAATCATTTCACCTAAAAATCCTGCAACGAAAAGCAAGGTTCCCATAATCATCATGGTTAAAGCGATAAAAAACCACGGATTATTGGTAATTAAATGACCATAAATTCCTCTTGCCACATCAATCAGCTTTGAAACACCCAGCCAAAGTGCAGAAAGAAAACCTACGATAAACATTAAAGTTCCTACCGCTCCGAAGAAATGCATCGGTCTTCCCCCGAAACGACTTACAAACCAAAGCGTTACCAGATCCAGAAATCCACGGATAAATCTTTCGGTTCCGAATTTTGAAGTTCCGTAAGGTCTCGCCTGATGCTGAACTTCTTTTTCTGTAATTCTTCTGAATCCTGCATTTGCTGCCAAAACCGGAATGTAACGGTGCATATCTCCGTAAACATCAATTGATTTTACGACCTGCTTTTTATAAGCTTTCAGTCCACAGTTGAAATCGTGAAGATAAACACCGGAGACTTTTCTAGCTGCCGCATTGAATAGTTTCGACGGTACGTTTTTCGTCATTACATTATCGAAACGCTTCTTTTTCCAGCCGGAAACAATGTCGTAATTATCCTGAACAACCATATTGTAAAGTTCAGGGATTTCTTCAGGAAAATCCTGTAAATCAGCATCCATGGTGATGATGACATCGCCGTTTGTTCTTTCAAAAGCAGCATGAAGCGCCTGAGATTTTCCGTAATTTTTAGAAAATTTAATTCCGTGGATCTGAGGATGTTGTACTTTCAGATTCTCGATAATGCTCCACGAAAGATCCGTACTTCCATCGTCCACAAACCAGATTTCATAAGATAAACTGTTTGATTTACAAACGCTATCAATCCTTGAAAAAAGCTCTTCCAGAGAGGCTTCCTCATTCAGTAACGGAATAACTATAGATAAATTCATTTAATTTTAATAAAAAATTATTCTTGGTTTTGTTCTTCCTGATAGATTGTTTTTGTTCTGAAAAACGCTCCGAAAAACACTGACAAAACTACGTAAAATATAAGAATTGCCGCAAAATATCCTGAAAAATGACTTGCAGTAAGCATATCTTTTCCTTTCACCGCCTCCGGAGAGAAGCTTGGAAGCCTTTCTTTGTACTTTTTATCCAGTTCATCAATGTCTTTCTGGTGTTTTAAAACTTTTCTTGCAGAATAATATTCTTTATCCATTTCCGCTTTCTGTCTTGTCACATACTGATAATTCAGCAGTTTTTTTGCATCTGTATCTGCAAAATTTAAGAAAGCATAAATGCTGAAAATGGATAAAATTCCTCCGATAAACATGGGAACGAAAGCTCTTTTAAATGCTTCTTTAAAGCTTACCGTTCTATGGCTGCTCCAGTACGATTTCACCGACCAGAATGCGGCTCCCGCATACAGAATCGGTAAAACGAAAGCGTTGGCTTTCAATGAAATATCAAAATAATTAACTCCTGAAAAGAAGTAATACACCACGAAAAAAACGATCATCGTAGCGCCAAACAGTAAAATTCCTAATGTGGAAGGGCTCTTCGTCATATCTAATTTTTTTTGAAAATTTTTGAAAAAATTATTGGTCTGAATTTCAGCAAACTACCTCTGCAAGCCAATTTTTTCCATTAATTTTCTTTAATAAAGTTTTGAGTTTTGCAAAATATTCCTACCTTTGCAACGGCAAGTCCTAAACAACCAGCTCCTGAGAATCCTCCAGGGTGGGAACGCAGCAAAGGTAATCGGTCGTAGCGGTGTGATTTAGGTAGCTTGCCATTTTTTATTGGTTTAAGTTGAAGAGAGGTAATTGGATAATTATCTTTTTTTGTTTTTATATACTTCAACATTTTGATTTCTGTTTTCAAACTACCTCCCAACATTTATTTAAAATTCGAACGTCTCTCCCAGTTTTGGTAAAACAAGTTCTACATTTTTATCTTCAAAATGCTTTAATGCACTTTCATGATTAATTTCAATAGCAGGGAAAGTATCAAAATGACATCCGATTACTTTTGGAGTTTTTAATAATTCTGCTGCTGCAAATGCTGCCTTTCTTGGACACATTGTGTAGTGACTTCCAATCGGAAGGATGGAAAGATCTAAATTACCGTATAATCTTGGAAACAGCTCCATATCCGCCATTACTCCGGTGTCTCCTGCCATATAAAGGTTTTTACCTTCAGGAAGCCTGAAAATATAGCCTACAGGAACGCCTCCATAACTTCCGTCCGGAAACGAACTTGTATGATGAGCCGGAACCATAGAAATTTTAAGATCATCGATTTTTGCTGACCCTCCTAAGTTTACATCGTCTGTATTTTTTGCATTTTTAAAGTATCCGCAGATTTCGGGAACTGCAATAAGTGTTGCTTCAGGATGATGCTGTAAAACTTCCTCAACATCCGCAATGTGATCTCCATGAGCGTGAGTCAATAAAATATAATCGATTTTCTGTGCAGAAATATTGAATCCTGATTCTGCTTTTTTATAGTTGTAGAATGGATCTGATAATATTGTTTTGTCTTTGTACGTGAACAAAAAGCAATTTTGTCCTAAGTATTGTATTTTCATTTTAATTTATTTAAAAATTATATTTTGATTTAGTCTGAAATTGTTGAATTAAATAAAATCTGAAATATCATGAAGCCGGTAAGAATCAAGCTAAAAATCTGGATAATAAGGAATTCCTTTATCAGCTTTATTCTTCCTGCTAAAAAAAGCACCGCCATAACCGCGTTTGCCAAAACAGCAATCAGGATTAAAAATGGCAGAAAGGCAATCTCTGAGAGTGACGCCCCATCCTGCATTTCATTAATTAAACTGTAAATTATAATGAATGCTGCTGCTACGGATAAACAGGAGGTAATTTTTAAAGCGGTCATATTATTTTAACCAAACAGATTAAGTCCTGCAGCAGTAAGAGCTGCAATCATAAACGTCATGATTCCTACCTGTTTCAGGAAAGGATCCAGTTCTCTGGGATTTTTTACGGTCATAATCTTTCTTCTGATTTTCATTAAAGGGATCATTAAGATCATCACAATAAACACTTTGTAATTCTGAGTCTGGAAAAAACCATTGACTCCTAAGAACAACAAAATTAAAATCAGAGGAAGCTGCAAAAGTATCATTTCATAAATCATTGCATTTTTGAAACCGATTCTCAGTGCAAAACTGTTTTTCCCTGATAATTTATCGCTTTCAATATCTCTCATATTGTTCAGGTTCAGAACAGCCATACTCATCATTCCGATCGCGGTTCCGGGCAGTAACATATCCCAGCTGAACGATTTGGTAAACAGGAAATAACTTCCGCAGACCGAAACAAGACCGAAGAAGATAAATACAAAAATATCTCCCAATCCCATGTATCCGTAAGGTTTTTTACCAACCGTATAACCAATTGCCGCTAAAATGCTCAAGATTCCCAAACCGATGAATATGTAAAATTCATTCATATAATTGGGAATAAACGCCACATATAAAAGGGCTACTGTCGCTATAAAAGATAAAACGGAGAAAAGAATAACTGCATTTCTCATCTGTTTTGCCGTAATTTTTCCTGAAGCTACTGCTCTTGCTTCTGCTTCTGTCGCTCTTTTGGCATCGGTTCCCTTAATTCCGTCTCCGTAATCATTGGCGTAGTTTGAAAGGATCTGATATAATAAAGTTACGACTAATGCCAAAGCAAAAATTCTCCAGTCCCAAATTTTACCTTCACCATAAAGCCGCCATTTTGCAATGAAAGCTCCCATAATAATTCCGCTGAGCGACAGCGGCAACGTTCTAAGCCTTGCGGCTTTTATCCAATCTTTCATAATGTATAAGTAATGAGTAATTGGTAATAAGTAATGTTTTTATTGCTCATTACTCATTGCCAATTACTTATATTAAGATATCCACTGATCGTCTCCGAAATTCGGTTTTCTTTTTTCAAGGAATGCGTTTCTTCCTTCTTTTGCTTCCTCCGTCATGTACGCCAGACGTGTTGCTTCACCTGCGAAAACCTGCTGCCCCACCATTCCGTCGTCTGTAAGATTCATGGCAAATTTCAGCATTCTGATGGAAGTAGGAGATTTAGCTAAAATTTCCTGAGCCCATTCATAGGCTGTATCTTCCAGTTCTGCATGAGGAACCACTTTATTTACCATTCCCATTTCGAAAGCTTCCTGAGCAGAATAATTTCTGCCTAAAAAGAAAATTTCACGGGCTTTTTTCTGTCCTACCATTTTTGCAAGATAAGCAGATCCGTAACCACCGTCGAAACTGGTAACATCGGCATCAGTTTGTTTGAAAATTGCGTGTTCTTCACTTGCTAAAGTAAGATCACAAACCACATGAAGCGAGTGTCCTCCACCAACAGCCCAACCCGGAACTACCGCGATTACGACTTTAGGCATAAAACGGATGAGACGCTGAACTTCAAGAATATTTAAACGGTGTCTTCCGTCTTCTCCTACATACCCCTGATGTCCTCTTGCTTTCTGATCTCCACCACTGCAAAATGCCCAACCTCCGTCTTTCGGACTTGGTCCTTCTCCTGAAAGCAGGACGACGCCGATTTTCGGGTCTTCATAAGCGTCATAAAAAGCATCGTATAATTCTGAGGTTGTTTTTGGTCTGAAAGCGTTACGAACTTCCGGTCTGTTGAAAGCAATTCTCGCTACTCCATTACATTTTTTGTACGTAATATCTTCGTATTCTTTGGCGGTTTTCCACTCAATCATTTTTGTAAAAATTTTTCTCAAAGATACGGAATTGCAGAGAATTTTAACATTGATTTTTGATGATAAATCTTGGGAATTTTGGTTCAAATATCAGCTGTTTTTGATGCTAGAAATTATTTAACGCAAAGTTTTTTAAACCAAATCAGATAATCAATATATAATGGAGTTCTTTTTCATCCCGCAGATTTTTGAGATTTGCGCAAATTGACTGAGGATATTTTTACAGGAAAATACATTATGTTTGTCATTCTGACGAAGGAAGAATCTCAACAATAAAAATAGATTTTCCACTACAGTATACTTCTTTATGAATAACAGAAATTTATACCAAATATACTGTTTTGGCTAAAGCCAAATTGAATGCTGAATATTTGAAAACTAACTTTATTTCAATACAAAAACCGATTTTTTTTTGAAGAATGAATTTGGGTAATAGAAACAGATTCTTCAATATACTTCGCTTCTTTCGGAATGACAGCTATCTAATACTACATTATTAAAGCAAGAAAATATTTGTTTCTAATGAATGAAAAAACCGAAACAAAAATGTTCCGGTTTATATTTAATTGTAAGAATCTGAAATTATTTAGCAGGTTGTTTTGCTGCCAATTCAGCTTCTTTAGCTTTCATTTCGTTATACTTTGCTGTATTCTTAGCTGTGTTGTAAACATCTTTCATGATCTGAACTGCAGTAAGATCTGTCGGCATTGCCTGAAGCCATTTTTCTCCGTAAGGAATTGCTTTATTGAATCTTTCCTTTCTCGCTTCAATTAATTTTGTAGCGTCATCCGGTTTTGTTTTTCTTAATGCATTGATTTCAGATACAGCTTTTTCATCATCTCCGATTACAGTATACACTAAGTTCTGATATGCATTGGCAAAATCAGGTTTCAATTCGATTGCCTTCTGGAAAGATGCGATTGCTTCTGCAGTTGTTGCAGGATTTTTTGCCTGAAGAACTCCTAAATTATACCAATTGGTAGCATCGTTAGGATTTTTAGCTAGTTGTTCTTTCAGGTTCGTCATGAATTTTTCTGTATTTCCTGATGCATACAATGCGCTTCCCTGATATTCTTTCAATTTGGCACTGTTTGGAAATTTAGCCAGTCCTTTTTCAATTAATGCTAAAGCTTCATCATTTTTCTTTGCATTGATTAATAAAGTTGCCAAAGTCTCATATAAATCCTGTTCAACACTTGAAGACTGTTCTGTTTTGAAGTCTGAATAATCTTTTGAAGATGTTTTCTTCAGTAATTCCCAGGTATTTTTATCATAACTCGCCACCTGACCTGTTTTGTTGTCTTTTGCAGTATAGGTGGTTTCAACGCCTGTATAACCGGAATTAATAAGGTCTGTATATATTTTTGTAGCCTGAGGGATATCGTTTGCCAAAGCATAATTCAATCCTGAGTAATACATATATACTTTATTGTCCTGCCCGTTTGTTTTCAGTAAGTTATAAACTTCCATGAATTTAGGAGCCGCTGCTGCATAATTTTTCGCATTGTAGGCGTCCATTGCAACTTTATTAGCTTCCTGCAGTTTTGCATTAACATCTTCTTTTTGTCCGAAAACGAAAGCAGATGCAACAATAGCTATACCTAAAATTAGTTTTCTCATAATCACTATTTATATTAATTGTACAATATTATTCTTCAGATTCAGAATTCTCATTTCCTTCTGCCGGATTTTCGTTTTCCGCCTGAGGTGTTTCTGTATTGTTTTCCTGGTTATCAAATAGCGATCCTACAGTTCCTTCTTCGTTTTCTTCAGAATCGTCTTCTACATCTTTATCCATTTCTACTTTTGCAATCGCAGCAATTTCGTCATTCTTTTTAAGATTAATCAGTCTTACACCCTGTGTATTTCTACCCATCACTCTCATTTCGTCCATTCCCATTCTGATGGCAACTCCCGATTTGTTAATGATCATTAATCCGTCTTCATCCGTTACATTCTGAATAGCAATAAGATTACCTGTTTTTTCAGTAATATTCAGTGTAATAACTCCTTTTCCTCCTCTGTTGGTAATTCTGTAATCTTCTACCGCAGTTCTTTTTCCGTATCCTTTTTCAGATACCACAAGTACTGTTTCTTTTTCCACATCATTTACAACAATCATACCGATTGCTTCATCGTCTTGTTCCATGGCAATACCACGAACCCCGATTGATCCTCTTCCTACTTCTCTTACCTTTTCTTCAGGGAAACGGATACATTTACCGTTTTTCGTAGCGATCATGATCTGTGAAGTACCATTCGTTAAATAAGCACCTAACAACTGGTCATTGTCTCTGATCTCAATAGCATTTACCCCGTTTACTCTTGGTCTTGAATATGCTTCCAGCGAAGTTTTCTTAATGGTTCCGTTTTTCGTTACCATCACAACGCTCATCTGGTTTACATATTCAGAATCTTTTAAGTTATTGGTTCTGATGTAAGCTTTGATCTTATCGTCCGGTTCAATGTTAATAAGGTTTTGTACTGCTCTTCCTTTTGCTGTTTTGGAGCCTTCCGGAATTTCAAATACTCTTAACCAGTAACATCTTCCTTTTTCGGTAAAGAAGAGCATATATTGGTGGTTGGTTGCCGAAACAATATATTCCAGGAAGTCTGCATCTCTTGTTGTTGCCGCTTTGTTTCCTACACCGCCTCTGCTCTGGATTTTGTATTCAGACAAAGAAGTTCTCTTAATGTATCCTGCGTGGGAAATGGTAAGAACCACAGATTCATTCGGAATAATATCTTCGATAGACATTTCTCCTCCTGAATAATCGATCTCGGTTCTTCTTTCGTCTCCGTATTTTTCTTTAACTTCAGTTAATTCATCCTTGATGATCTGGAATCTTCTTGGTTCGTTTGCCAGAATATCTTCCAAATCTGCAATTTCTTTCATGATGGCATCATATTCATCACGGATCTTGTCAAGCTCCATTCCTGTTAAACGGGCAAGACGTAAATCAAGAATTGCCTGAGCCTGAATTTCAGAAAGCTCGAAAGCTTCGATCAATCCTTCTTTCGCAGCCTGCGGATTAGCAGAGTGACGGATGATTGAAATCGCTTTATCTAAAGAATCCTGAGAACCGATCACCTTCATGAAACCTTCAAGAATGTGCGCTCTTTCTTTAGCTTTTCTAAGCTCAAACTGGGTTCTTCTTACGATTACTTCATGTCTGTGCTCTACGAAATGATGAATGATGTCTTTCAGGTTAAGCTGCTCCGGTCTTCCGTGAACCAATGCAATATTGTTTACACTAAAAGAGGTTTGAAGTGCTGTATATTTATAAAGTAAGTTCAGGACAACATTCGGAATCGCATCATTTTTCAGTTCATAAACAATACGAAGACCTCTTCTGTCTGACTCGTCTCTGATTTCGTAGATTCCCGGAATTTTTTCTTCTTTTACCAGTTCCGCAGTTCTTGCAATCATTTCCGCTTTGTTTACCTGATAAGGCACTTCGTTTACGATGATTGCATTTCTGTTTCCGATTTCTTCAAAAGCTACTTTTGCTCTCAGAACTACTCTTCCGCGACCAGTATGGAACGCATCTCTTACGCCGTCGTATCCATAGATAATTCCCCCTGTAGGAAAATCCGGAGCTATAATGTGCTGCATCAGTTCATCAATAGTAATTTCTCTGTTATCGATATAAGCGCAGATTGCATCTACAGCTTCCGATAAATTGTGCGGAGCCATATTCGTAGCCATTCCTACTGCGATACCGGAAGTTCCGTTGACTAAAAGATTCGGAATTTTTGAAGGTAAAACCGTCGGTTCCTGTAAACTGTCGTCGAAATTGTTCTGAAAATCTACCGTTTCCTTGTCCAGATCCGAAAGCACCTCATCAGAGATTTTTTTAAGTCTTGCCTCGGTATAACGCATTGCTGCAGGCGGATCTCCGTCCATGGAACCGAAGTTCCCCTGTCCGTCTACCTGCGGATAACGCAAGCTCCAGTCCTGAGCCATTCTTACCATTGCATCGTATACAGAGGAGTCTCCGTGCGGGTGATATTTACCTAAAACGTCTCCAACAATTCTCGCAGATTTTAAATACTTTCGATTAGAAAAAACCCCTAATCCATACATACCGTAAAGTACTCTTCTATGAACGGGTTTCAAGCCATCTCTTACATCCGGCAACGCTCTGGAAACGATAACCGACATCGAATAATCGATATAAGATGACTTCATTTCATCAACAATGTTGATAGGAATCAGTCTTTCTCCTTCTTTTTGCATAAACAATTTTATTATAATGATAGTCAGACCCTTAGCTATACGTCTGAAAATTATTTTTTTTGTATTTTTATTAACGGGCTAATTTACGAAAAATTTGCCGATTTTTGCGGTAAAATTTATCTATAGAATCTTAAAAATTCATAAAATATGAGCATATTAAGCATAACGTTCCACTGCACTAAAAATAATCTTGAAGTCTGGGAAAATTACATGGATGAAACTTTGGTTTTAATGACGGAAAATCTGATGGACGTTAATCAATATATCCTTTCTGAAGTACACAGTGATTATATTGAAGAAGGCAAAAACTATAATCTTCTGCTTATTTTTGATAATGATGAGCTCAGAGAAGATTTCATTAAAAGCGAAATGGAGAACATCGCGGAAAGAATTGAAGCAAAATTCGGACAGGAAGTTATGATTTTCAATACTTTTCTGAATCCTAAGAAATTGAGGCTTTAAATTATGAAGGTTGAGATTGAGATTAAGATCGAGATTTAATAAAATAAAAAGGCTGTACCAATAGTGATACAGCCTTTTGTATGTAAATAAATTATTAAAATTCATTATTTATAAATCGATATTCAGAAACCACATCTGTATGTAGCTAACAAAAAAAGCACTGAAATTCTTCAATGCTTATATTCTATTTATAAATTAACAATTACTACAGGTCTTGCCGGATATATTCTTTGTGGTCTTGGAGCATAATATACCCTTCTTGCAGGTCTGTAATAATGTTTTTTATAATAACGTTTCGGAGGTCTTTGGTACACTACGGTTCTGTGTGGACCTTTGTAATAATGTTTTTTAGGACCGTGTCCATAACCATGTCCTCTTCCGTGACCGTGCCCTCTCTGCAAAGGTGCGGCGCTGTACAAAACAAAGGAAAAAACGATCAGGAATACTCCCAAAATTTTAGTCAGCATCTTCATAAATATATATTTTTCAAATTACATCATGAAAAATTACAATCCGGATGCCAATAATCGGTTTTTATTATTTTTATGTAAATATTTAAGAAAGTTTATTACTTTTTATGTTAAAATATTACCTCGCTTCTTCTTTCAAGCATAATTACATCTTTCCACCCGCCATTCAGCTTTCCTATTTTCTTTCTCGTTCCTACGATTCTGAAACCATTTTTCTGATGTGCTTTCAAAGCACCTTCATTTTCCGGAAATATGTTCACCTGCAATGTCCAGAACCCATGATCTTCACTGTCCAGAATCATCTTTTTCAGCAAAACAGATCCTAAACCTTTTCCCTGATACTCATTATCAAAATAAACACTTACTTCTGCAACGCCTTTATAACTTTCTCTTTTGCTTACAGGCTTCAGCGCACACCAGCCAACAACTTCATTTCTTTCATTTTCCAAAACCCATCGGCAGTCGTTATAATAATCCATATTCCATGCTTCGGCAGTCGGAACGGTTGTTTCGAAGGTTGATTTTCCGCCTTCGATTCCCTGTCTGAAAATTTCTAAAACTCTGGCTTCATCTTTCGGAAGCATTTCTCTAAGCTCGTAGTTCATGGCTAATGATATTTTCGTTTGTTTTTTCTTTTAATTCTTGAATAATGCGTCTGTTTGCTTTTATTATCCTCAGAAACCACACTGATATTTCCATCCACCTCCAGTACGGCAAGTCTTACCTCATCGAAACCTCCGACACCGTGTTCTCTTACCGCTTCTTCCAGCTCATCCGAAGTTATTTTTACTTTATTTAAAGCTTTTTCGTCAACAATGCCATCTTTGATAAGTATAACGGGATCTTCTTCCATAAAACTTTTAAAAGAAGGGCTTCTGAACATGAATCTTTTTAAGGTAAAATTAGCAGCAAAAAGAACCAGAGCAGCAATCAGTCCTCCCTGAAGCGAAGTATCCTGTCCTACCATGGCATTCTGCACAGCATTGGAAATTAAAAGCAGTAAGACTACATCTCCCGCATTAAGCTGCGAAAGCTGATTTTTCCCGAAAACACGGATTCCGATCACCATGAAAAGATAAACACAGAGAGAGCGCAGAACGACATCTAAAATGGGATTCACAACAGTTTTTATTATACTGTCAAATGTATAAATTTTTACGGTCCGTTGGAGAAGTTGGAAATAAAAAGTTCAGATAAATTCAACTATCATTTAATGAGTGAATTGTTTATGCCGAGTTTTTCGAAGTATCTTTGCGAACAAAAAATATTTTCAGGAATTTTAAAACAACTGTTGCGAACTTTGTATTAAAAATATTTGAAGCATAAAAAAACCGCCTTAATAAAGCGGTCTGAATTTGTTAAGGACATTGAGCAATCGGAACTTCACTGCAAACAACTTTGTTGAGTCTTTCACAGTACACACAGTATTGTTTCGGCTGTCCGCCATACACTGATTTCAGATCCTTTTTGCTTAGTTTCTTTAAATTTTTCATATTGTTTTAATTTTGTGATTCAAATATAAAACGAATATTTTTAATTATTATTACAACTTTACATTTAAAATTTTCATTATTTACACTTAAAATAAAAAAGCCATACAGAATTTGCATGGCTTGGTATAAAAGATTTTATGAATATTATCTGTTGTTGATTTCTACCGTTACAGGCATCACATAAGTGTAGGCAACCATACTTTCATTTAATTTTTTACGGTCAACTTTATAATCCAGTTCGCTTAAAACTGTTTCAATCTCTTTACTTACACTTTTGCAGTCACCATTCGAATGAACATTTACGATTTTACCGTTCTTGGAAATATCGAATTTTACAACAGAGTTTACAGTTCCCTGTTTGTAATCCGTATTCGAAAGATCAAAATTTTCCATTAAACGGCTTCTTATATCGTTAAAAGTTTCACTTCTGCTTAACTGAATTTCTTCAATTGTATTATTGGCAGATGTTTGTGCTTTTGCTGTATTGATTAGTCCGATAAATCCACAAACAAAAAATGAAGTGATTAATATCTGTATTTTATTTTTCATAACTCTTTGGTTTTAAATATTATATTAAACTTATCTACTGTTTCTTTACCAAAGATATATAAAATAATTTACAATAATTTCACATTGAGTTAACATTGAGTTAACATTGAGTTAACATTGAAATTTAAAATATTGATTTTCAGTTGAATAAAATTTTAAAATTTTTGAAAATTTAATATTGGAAGCGAAAATTATTTCATAAACTCAATCTTTTGTCTTATAATCCACAGATAATAATTTATGAATAATATCTCTTTTAAACTTACTAAAAGGTCTTTTATGGTAATTTTCTTCTTCTATTTCAATGCCAAATATCATTCTATAAACCTCAGATTCATTAGTAATCCCTTTAAATGTTTTGTTTACTAAAGTATCAACATAATCTTCAGAATATTTTAATCTTAGCTCCAATAGATCTTTTAGTTCTTTTTCAGAATGAGCATCGTAGATTTCTTTTGTTTTATTAAAAGCAAGCGTTTTTTCTGATTTTGAATTCTTTTCAACTTTAATTTTCATTGCAAAATTATTAAAGTTTTCATATTCATAACTGAAAGTAAAATCATTTTTAGAGATATAAGGATGATTTTGATTCTCTAATGCCTTTAACCAATCATAGTCTTTTGCTGCACCTTTAATATGATTACAAGACGCACAACTTGGAATTAAATTATAAAAACTTAATGCCAAAATAGGAAAAGATTCTTTTGGAAACCAATGATCTAATTGAGCTCTTGCGTGGTTTGTTTCTAAATCAAACTGCAAAGTATAATTTAGGTTGCAATAAACACAAGTATCAATGTCCAATAAATTCAAAAACTCTTTACCATATTTTTTTTGAAAATAAGCTTCATAAGTGTATTTAAATATAACTTTAGCTGCTTTTCGTTCTTCATCATTCAAATTTAGATTATTATATCCAGAATTTATTTCTTCATATAAAATTTTAGGTTTACTGTTTATAATTTTATCTTTTTGCTCATTGATAAAATCCAATAATTTTTGACATAATTTATATTTAACTCCCTTTTCAGTCTTTTCTTTCGTACCAATTTTATCTAAAATTTTAGAAACTTTTTTATAGTGGAAATCTAATGCTTTTTGAGTTGGATTTATTTTAAGCATCTGTAATTTTTTTATTATATTTTTTTGCCAATTCTTCTAACCGTGTCATTTCTTCTTCCTTTAACTTTTCTTCATCAAAAGCTTCATAATACATTTCCAATAATTTTTCTCGCATAAAAGGTTCATCAATCAATTTGATTATTTTTCTAACTTCTTCTTTGGAATTAATTTCAGATTTTTCTTTTTTAAGAAATTTTATCGTTTCCTTTATTTTCTTTTTCGCAAAATAACCAATTAAACCATCTCCAATAAAGAAGCTGTCCGCTAATAGATCGTGGATATTGGCGGCAAAAGTGTTCATTTTAGAAAAATCTTTTGGCTTTGCCTTTCCGCTTTCAATCTCCAAAAACAATACATTCTGCTTTGGAATATCTGAAAGAATAAAGGGAGAATGGGTGATGAAGAGTAGATTTATTTCATATTTCCATCCTAATTTTAAAGCATCAATAGTATATATTAAATCATTAATAAATTTCCTTTGAAATTCTGGATGCGCGTACAATTCTATTTCATCGAAGATGATATTATAATTGTGATATTTTATTTGGGTAAATATTTTTTCTTTATCTAATTCATTTTCTTGATTTACAGATTTTAAATTTCTTAAATGATAAATAACCGAATGAATGCTAAATATTTTTTGTCTCTCTCCTGAACTTAAATTATTGAAGTTGTTTTCTGAATTTGGGTTATTTTCAAAATAAAAATTAACATCAAAAAAAGAAGGCAAAGAATATTCTGTTCCAAAGCTTTTATCCCAAAGTTCTGGATTCTTATCCTGAGATCTAATTGCTTGATATTTATAATTTATTTTTTGAAACAATTCATCTATTTCTATAAAAATTTCACTTTCATTATTGTAATCTGCCAAATAGTCTAAACGTAAAAAATTCACAGCCTGTCTGAATTTTTCAGTAATGTGGCTGTTTACCCCTCTTACTACTTTTAAATAATTAATAAATTCTTTGTTTTTTATTTTTATTATTCTATTTTTCAGATGATTATTGTCAGATTTTGTTAGTGTTACACCAGTCTGTTTATAAAAACAATTTTTAAAATCTTTAAAGATTTCATATTTAGTCATTTTGTATAATTTCAGCATAATGTAATTCATTGTTACATCATAAAATCGCCCGCTTGAGTCTGGAATGCTTTCAAAATTGTATAGCTTAACTATCTCTTTTGTTAAAAGTTGCTTTATTTCATCTGTAAATGAAATAGCATAATTATCAAATTTCAGATTTGCTTTTTTTAAATTTGAAACAATTTTTATATAAGAAAGTTTCTTTTCTTTAGAAATAGTTCTTAATCCATTTTCTTGTAAGATATTAACTAAAAAACGAGAAGTAGTAAGTTCTTTTTCTCGGTTGATGTCTATTATCCCTTCAGTTCTCATTGGGTTTATAACAATTGGTAATTGGTAGCCATCATTTTTATGAAAAACACCATTAATCCAATCTCCCATTTCATTGGCATTAAAACCATAATGAGAATAATTAATAACCATTGTGTAGAAAAAGTCTTGTAAAAAATGAAATTCTTCTCTATGAATATTCAATTGATTTTCTAAATCTCCTGATGCAAGGTTTTGTCTAACTATAACTGTTTTTTTATCAAAAGTCTTTTCATTATTTTCTTCAAAATCAATAATCTCTTTAATTTTACTATTCAGGATTTTTACTTTTCTAATTTTTATTTTTTCTTTTGTAGGGCTTTCCTTTGTACTGAAACATTCAAGCTCATTATTTTGAAGAAAACAAGAAAAACAATTGTGCAGAAAATAAATTTCAGCATCAATATTTTGCAAATCTTCTTTTATGCTTTTATCAATGCTTTCAAAATATCCCTGTTCTGCAAAAGAATCTTTATTAATAAAGTTTTCTTTAATATCAAGAGAAATCTTTAGAATACTCGCAACTAACAACTCCACCAAAGCACTTTTTCCACTTCCGTTTTTACCTACGATAGCAGAGATGTTTATTTTAGTGGTGTTTTCTTTTTCACCTTGATAATAAAGTTCTTGGGGTACAGTTTCATCATATTCAATAGAAGTAACATTTCCGTCATTGTCTTGAATAAATTTATAATCATTATAAAACTTATAAATCCAATTTTCTTCTAAATTCTTAAGAAATTTCGGATTACAACCACCCAAAGGTCTAATCGCTAATAATTTAAAGCTCATAGTTATTCGTTTTCCCCAAAAGTAAATAAAAAAACCGCAACATAAATTGCGGTTTTCCATAAGATATTTATATAATTTTACTCCAGTTCCCTCTTCAAAAACTTCCCCGTCAGACTCTTCTTCGACTTCACAATTTCCTCGGGCGTTCCCTGCGCAACGATTTGTCCGCCATGTTTTCCGCCTTCCGGACCAACGTCGATGATATGGTCGGCTAATTTGATTACATCCATATTATGTTCGATGATGATGAAAGAATTTCCTAATTCCACCAACTGGTTAATCGCATCCATCAAAATCTTTACATCTTCAAAATGCAGTCCTGTTGTGGGTTCGTCGAGAATATATAACGTGTTTCCGGTTTGTCTTTTTGCCAGTTCTGTGGCTAACTTGATGCGCTGCGCTTCTCCTCCCGAAAGTGTGGTCGACTGCTGTCCCAACGTAATATAACCTAAACCTACATCCTGCAGCGTTTTCACCTTCGCAAAGATCTTCGGAATCGGCTGGAAAAATTCCACCGCTTCATCAATCGTCATATCCAATACATCAGAAATCGATTTTCCTTTGTAGCGCACTTCAAGAGTTTCCCTGTTGAAACGCTTTCCGTTGCAGGTTTCGCAATGAACGTACACATCCGGTAAAAAGTTCATTTCAATCACTTTCAAACCGCCTCCCTGACAAGTTTCGCATCTTCCGCCTTTTACATTGAAAGAAAATCTTCCCGGTTTATAACCACGGATTTTACTTTCCGGCAATTCCGCAAACAGATTTCGGATGTCGGTAAACATTCCCGTGTAGGTTGCAGGATTCGAACGCGGTGTTCTTCCGATCGGAGTCTGGTCTACATCTACGATTTTATCGATGTGTTCAAGACCTTCAATTTTTTTGTACGGCAAAGGTTCCTGAACCGCTCTGTAAAAATGTTTATTTAAAATCGGATACAATGTTCCGTTGATAAGCGACGATTTTCCGCTTCCTGAAATCCCCGAAACCACGACCAGTTTTCCCAGAGGAATATCCAGTGTTACGTTTTTCAGGTTATTTCCGCTTGCTCCTTTTAAAACAATATTTTTTCCGTTTCCTTTACGTCTTTCCGCAGGAACTTCAATTTTTCTTTTTCCGTTAATATACTGTGCCGTAATCGTATCTGCTTTTACCAGGTCTTTCGGTTTTCCCTGCCACAGAATTTCTCCACCAAATTTCCCGGCTCTCGGACCGATATCCAAAACCTCATCGGCTTCCAGAATCATATCTTTATCATGCTCTACCACCAAAACAGAATTTCCGATATCCCGAAGATTCTTTAAAGAATTAATCAATCTTTCATTGTCTCTCTGGTGCAACCCAATCGAAGGCTCGTCTAAAATATAGAGAACATTCACCAATTGAGAACCAATCTGTGTAGCCAGACGAATTCTCTGGGATTCTCCACCCGAAAGCGTTTTTGAACTTCTGCTCAGACTCAAATAATCCAAACCGACATCTAATAAGAATTGCAGTCTGGTTTCAATTTCCTTTAAAATTTCATGCGCAATGATGGCATTTTTCTCAGAAAATTTATCCTTAACATCAGCAAGCCAGTCCTTTAAATCAATTAAACTTAAAGCATTAACTTCCGCAATATTCTTTCCGTCGATTTTAAAGCTTAAACTTGAAGGCTGAAGACGGGTTCCTTTACATTCCGGACAGGTTTCTTCCGTAGTAAAATGTCTTTCCAGCAAAATCGCTTCGTAAGATTCCCTTTCTTCGATAATTTCTTCCATGAAAGGAATCAGACCGTCAAAGCTGATCTTGATTTTTTTCGTAATTCCGGCGTATTTTAAATCTTTGTTGAATTCTTTATGACAGCCGTTATAAATGTAGTCTAACGCTTCTTCCGGAATATCCTGAATCGGAGTTGCCATTCCCAATCCGAAAATTTCCAAAATATTTTTGATCTGAGAAAGTACCCATTTGTTAGACTTTAAATCTTCCAATGGCAATAAACCTCCCTGATTGATGGATAACTTCGGATTTTCAACAAAATAATCGGTATTGATTTTCTTGATGGTTCCTAAACCTTTACAACTCGGACAGCTTCCTTTTGGAGAGTTGAAAGAAAACGTATTCGGTTCCGGCAAAGCCAGTGAATGACCGGTTTCGGCATCCATTAAATTTTTAGAAAAATATTCGATGTCTTTACTTCCCAGTTTCTGAATCCCGATCAGTCCCTCTCCCATTTCCATCGCCGTACGAAGAGATTTTTCCATTCTCGCTTCGGAAGCAGATTCCCCGATAATCCAGCGGTCGATGACGATGTCGATATCGTGGGTTTTATAACGGTCGAGTTTCAGATCATATTCAATGTCCTGCAGTTCACCGTCAATTCTTGCCTGTCCGTATCCTTTTTTTGCCATCTGCACAAAAAGTTCGTGATAATGTCCTTTTCTGGATCTTACAACAGGCGCCATCAGCATGATTTTCTCACCTTTATAATTTTCTTTGATGGTTTCTAAGATTTGTTCTTCGGTATAGCTTACCAGTTTTTTTCCGGTGGTCTGAGAATACGCATCGGAAACTCTGGCAAACAAAAGACGAAGGAAATCGTACAGTTCCGTCACGGTTCCTACCGTAGAACGCGGGTTTTTGTTGGTGGTTTTCTGTTCGATAGCAATTACAGGAGACAGTCCTTCAATTTTATCGACATCGGGACGCTCCAGACCTCCCAGAAACTGTCTTGCATACGCAGAAAACGTTTCGATATACCGGCGCTGTCCTTCCGCAAAAATCGTATCAAAAGCCAAGGATGATTTTCCGCTTCCCGAAAGTCCCGTAATCACGACCAGTTCGTTGCGTGGAATTTTTACATTGATGTTTTTAAGATTATGTTCACGTGCGCCGTAAACTTCTATATATTCTGTTGATTTACTCATAATTCGGGGTGATCTTACCTGAAAATCACGATGTGCAAAATTACGGAAATTTTGGCAATTTTCAGTGTTAAAAAGTGTTAGTTTATCCTTACAAAAATGATGCGAAATTATTCGGAAGCCATTTGTTTTTTTAATGGTTTTAGAAAATTATTATGACAATTGTACCATAAAAAATTTACTCTTCATGAATCTTTGATTACAATTGCGTTTTTTCAAAATAAAAGATCAGTCTTTTTAAAGCAAAACTTGTTTAAATTAATTTCAGAATTAACTGCAAAAAGGATAAAAGATCATGTTAAAGCGAATTTCTGTAATAATCAAAGCGCTCAAAAGAATGAAAATCAAAGATTTTTAAAAACTATAGTAAGCTTTTTCATTGATAATGATCAACTTTAAATAAAAAATTTAGTAGATCTTTTGTAAATTTTGGGGTTAAATAAAAGTGTAAACAGACTTGCAGTTTCTGTATTGGAAAGTCAAGCAGATTCTTCAGAATTTTAATTACTTTTACACCGGATAAAGCATTATCATGAACCGACTGCGAGAACATATCGAAGCCATTACACCGCTTACAGACGAAGAATTTGAATACGTTAAAACTTTTTTCACTTTAAGAAAAGTCCGTAAAAATCAGTTCCTGATTCATGACGGAGACGAAGTTAAATATGAATTTCTTGTTCTTGACGGAATCTATAAGGTGTTTTATATTGATGAAAACGGCAAAGAACATATTCTTCAGTTTGCCAAAAAAGACTGGTGGATGTCCGATTATATAGGATTTTTTAAACAGCAAAATTCCAAAATGTTTATCGAATGCCTGAAAGAAGGTGAAGTGGTAAGTCTTACCCTTGAAGGAAGAAATAAACTCGCAGCCGATCTTCACAAGATGGATCATTTTTTCAGAATTAAATTAACGAACGGTTATATTGCGCTTCAGCAGAGAATTATGATGCTTTTATCCGGAACACCGCAACAGCGTTACGAAGAATTTGTAAGATTATATCCCGATCTGATTTTGGAAGTTCCTAAAAAATACGTCGCAGAATATCTCGGCGTAAGCAGGGAAACTTTAAGCAGACTGTATTCTAATACCAATAAGTAGTATTTAAATTTTTTATTCAGAAAATCTTAACGGTTCAGTGTCATTCTGATTGAAATTTTGCGAAGCATTATGAAATGAATAATCTTTTGAACAGTCTACCGCTGATTTTGCAGATTACGCAGATTTTTTCAATGTGAAATTGTTTATTTTTCCTCAAATGTATTTCCAGCATTCTTGTCATCCTGAAAGGATCTTAACAATAAAGTTAATAAGAGACTCTTCGACAGGCTCAGAGTGACACCGCGAATACGAAACGAAAGATAAAGCAATTAATAATTGTTAACAGCTCTTTTCACTTAGCGAAATCTTTAACGACTCATGTTATTCTGATTGAAATTTTGCGAAGCATTATGGAAGGAAGAATCTTTTTGAATAATCTCCCGCTGATTGTACAGATTACGCAGATTCTTTTTTCAATGTAAAATTGTTTATGCTTTTTCGAATGCATTTCCAGCATTTTTGTCATCCTGAAAGGATCTTAGCAATACTGGGAATAAGAGACTCTTCGACAGGCTCAGAGTGACACTGCGAATACGAAACGAAAAACAAATGAAGAATCTTTTTAAACACGAATGCCACAAATCTTTTTGCACAAAGAGCACCAATAAATTAAATACTATATTAAAGACAGACTTTATGCATATTGTTTCAGATATTGAAAAGAATAACTTCCGCCATAGCCCCGATTGCAGAGAAAATCCCGCAATGGAGCGGCGGAGCGAAGCGGAGCCGCGCAATGAGGAATTGTAACGGAAAGCGGGAAAAAGCTCCCAATAAAACATAAAACCAATAGGATAAAATGCAGAAGTGTGATTTGGATCACACTTTTTTTGTGACTTCAGTCCTTCGAAGGAAGCATTGGATCGGCATACATTTGCTGTAGAAATTCAGGTAATTTCAAAAAGATCAAACAAAATATTTTTAACAAACAAAATTGAATGTCATGAATCCAAAAGTATTAATCGTTGTATCCAACGCGAATTCTATCGGTCCGAACAATAAAAGAACAGGAACTTTCCTGCCTGAAGTAGCGCATCCTTATGCAGAATTTGAAAATGCAGGTTACCAGATCGATTTTGCCAGCTTAACCGGTGAGTCTCCGTTTCTGGACGGATTAAATTTAGCAGATGATCCGGAGAACTTAAAATTTTTAACCGGAAAAGGCTGGGAAGATATGCACAGCGCAAAAAAACTGTCTGAGGTAAATACTTCCGTTTACGATGCCGTATTTGTTCCGGGAGGTCTGGCTCCGATGGTGGATATGGCGGAAGCGCCGGAACTTAAAAAAGTACTTGCCGATTTTTATGAAAGCAACCGTGTTGTAGCAGCGGTTTGTCATGGTCCCGTTTCGCTTCTGAATGTAAAATTAAGCGACGGAAGTTATCTGGTGAATGGTAAAAATATTGCTGCATTTACCACTGCGGAAGAAGAGAGTTATGCAAAAGCGGATGTTCCTTTTGATCTTCAGACTGCCTTAACGGAGCAGGGTGCGATTTTCCATGCAGCAGAACCGTGGTCTGCAAACAGCATTGCCGACGGAAATATCGTGACCGGACAAAATCCGGCTTCTGCAAAAGGTGTCGGAGAAAAAATTGTGGCTCTTTTGGAAGCGAAAAAAGCTTAAACAGTCTGTTGTCCATTTGGGAATGCTTTTGCTTATCTTTATGTGAAATCTTTTTATTGTAAGATTTAGAGCCTGTTTAATAAGGAATTAGCTTAAAAAACTTAATCGTTATAAGCATCGCAAAGGCGCAAAATATTCATTAATACAGTCTTGTCTTAAGGCGCAAAGATTTTATCTGCGATAAAATTAAGCATCAATCCTTATTGAAAATCTTTGATTTTCCTGCGCCTTAAAGATTTAAATTAATAAAAATCTTGCGTCTTACAACAAGAATATATTTATTAAGCTTGTTTAACTAATTTCAGAATTAACCGCAAAAGGGACAAAAGATAATGTTAAATCGAATTTCTAATAATAACCAAAGCGCCCAAAGAATAAAAATCAAAGATTTTTAAAAACTATGGTGAGCTTTTTCATTTATAATGATCAACTTTAAATAAAAAATTTAGTAGATCTTTTGTGGTTAAATAAAAGTTTAAAAAAAAGTCTAAACAGACTTAATATTTAGGTTGGCTCTTAATGTAATTTCGAGATAGTTGAATCGCAAAGAAAGACAAAAATAATTGTAACCATTTGAAAATAAGATCAACAAAGGCGTTCTACTTATTTTAGAAATACAGAAATTCAAAATGCACAACGTGTTTAAATAATTAAAAAAATATAAGAAAATGGATCAGAAAGCAGTATATATCTGTGCCAAATGGCAGGTAAAAGAAGGAAAACTGGATGCCGTTCTGCAGTTGGTACAACAGGCAGCAGAAAAAAGTTCGCAGGAAGAAGGAAATCTTTTTTATAAGGTACATCAAAGCAGATCAGACGATCATACTTTGGTATTGTTTGAAGGGTATAAAAATGCCGATGCAGTGGAATTCCATAAAAATTCTGAGCATTACCAGAAAGTTGTAGCCGAACAGATTGTTCCTTTACTGGAAAACAGAGAGGTGATTCTTATGGATCAGTTATTTTAAACAGTAGTTTTTTTAATGAGTTTCGGGCAAACCTTTGGTTTGCCCGAAACTTTTATTATTTAGCTGGAGATCCTTCGACAAGTTCAGGATGACAGGATTCTAATAATAACTGCTTTTATATTCCTTCAAATAAATATTCTGAAGATTTCGCTAAGTCATCCTAAGATCGTCTGAGAATTCATCCATTTTTATTGAGAATATCCTAAACAATCACGAAAAATCCAAATCTTCGTTCGTTACTTTTACCAGATATTCAATTCCGTCAATGGCTTTGGAAATAATCTGGTTTCTTAAAACATTCGCCATATTTTCCCAATAAGCTCTTCCGTAGAAAGAATAATTCTGCGGAATAATTTCTACCTCAACCGTTCGGATGAAACCTTCTTTCGGTTTATTGCTGATCATGGTTCCGCGGGTTACCTTTACCTCTTTCAGTTCGTCTTTCAAAACCATTCGGCAATAGTTTTTCACGTCTTCCAGAGAAATGATCTTGTCTCTTGTGGTTAAAGCATATTTATAAGCCTGAATACTGTCGGTTCCCTTCTGCTCTTCCGCGCCGCCTATCGTTTCCGTTAAAAGAACCAGCGTCTGCGATTTCAACTGATTCGAAAGTTCCGTTCCGGGACGCATATGGTTGGCTAAAGTAGAATGCGTGATCCAGAATGAAGCATACGTGTGATCTGTTTTATCAACAGGCTCCATAATCACATAGTTCAGTTCCTGTTTAATGCTTCGTTTGGCATTGTTGACTTTCTGAACCATGGATTTCATTTTGTCGGACATTTCACTGAGAACGCCTTTCACATTATCACGGTTCAGTAAAGAGAAGGCTGCAATTTCGTCTCTAGTGAGTTCCAGAACATTGGCAATCATATCAACGGCATTCCTGTTCGTAAAACGCTCCATTCCGCCCTTTCTTACCGTGTATAATCCTTTTCGAAGATCGTCATTCGGGGTGAAAGGAATTTCGGTGTATTTTCTTCCGTCACCGTCCTGAACCTCATCTACATACAGAAAATGTTCGCCTTCATCCGTTACGAGAGGAATATTATTTCCCATGATGTCTAAGCTGTATTCCGTTTTTTTCCAGCCTCGGTTATAGATCGGGAAAGCATTCAAGACAAAGGAAAAATTATCCAGAATTTCAGCAGAAAATTGCGGCGGAAATTCGAAAGTAAGCCACAGATAACGTTTTCCGTCGATGTATTTTGTAATTTCTTCTTTATAATCTACATAGCTGAGATTTTCAGGAAGCTGACCTTGTTCTGAAAATAATGAGGCTGAAAGTCTTGAAATCTCAATGAATTTATGATGATACACACTTTTGATGTCTTCAATAATTTTATTCTGAATAGACTGTTCGCGGAACATCTGCTCATATCCTTCTGCCTGATTGTTTTTATAATAAGTTAAACCTTCTTTTACAAATAACGGATTTCCGTTGGACGAAACCGTAATGTAAGGCAATAATTTATAGGTAAAATCAAGATGTTCGAAAGCAGGATTTGAACAGTAAATGCTTACATTTTTAGGAAAAGTTTCGTTTGAGTATTTTGAAACATCGATTCCTATGGTGACTTTACGGTAATCTTCCGGTCTTCCCTGAAATCTTGCAATCGGAATTTTATTCAGCCGGTCATCGATTCCGTAGCAGGTGTTTCCTACAAACATGATGGCGGTCTGTATTTTGTTGATTCTGATATTTCCGATTGGCGTAAAAGGAATATTGATCTGCTTATCCGATTCTGATTTTATGGTGGAAGTCATCTGTTTTTTAAAGAAAAACTCGGTATGCTCCAGTAAAATTTCCGACGATTCATAAGGTTGCGTGAACGCAATTGCATGAGACGGAATGGGATGTGTATAAATGGAAGGCGTTAATAATTTTGCCAGTTTTTCTAAAATTCTGGCGTTTACGGTCTGTATTTCGTTGTTCGCTTTGAATACTTCCGTGCTGAATGCGTCAATTAATAATTTAACGAACGGATCAAGAGACTGCGGACTTTTCAGACCCCATACTTTTGTGGCATTCTGAAGCATCCTCGCTTTTACGGATTCTTTGGAATAAATATTCTGTTCTAAATTCATAGGATTTGGTGGTGGTTATAGAATTTAATCAATCGACATGGGACTCAGGAAAAGTTCTGTAGAAAAGCTGAAACGTTCTCCGGAATGCTCCATTTTGGCATTGATGGCGATTTTTACCTTTTTTTTGATTTCGGTATGTTCTTTTGTGTCGTAGCTGTGTTCTACGATCTGGATGTGTGCATCGATTTGCGGCTGAACGATTCTGGGTTCGTATTCCTGAATCTGTCTTTTGAGGCTTTTAATGAAAACGGCTTCCCAGACTGCGCTTGTAATGCCGTTATCGAATTCAAGATTCCAGACGTCGTTTCCGTAATTTTCATCGTATCTGTTTTCGCCTTTTTTGGTGGTGATGAGCAGCATAATATTGTGCGCGATGCTTTCTCCCATGTCGCAGGTTTCTATGCTTCCTCCTTCCGTCATTAAAGTCGACGGAACAAAAGGCATTCTGTAATTTGGTGTGTCCATGATTTCTCCTTCTTAATTTTTTACTTCATAGAACTTAATTCTTTGAAAGATACTACCAAATTAATCATTTTTAAGGAAAAAAATGAGATAATACTATTGATTGTTGTTTAAATTTTTCTTTTTTAAATAGGCGTTGGCTTGAAATTACATGAATTAATAAAAGTTTATTGTAAATAATCATAAAACTCTAAAAAGTTTAAACAGATTTTTTATTTTTAAACCACCCCGTCAAAAATTTTGTTGAAATTTTTGCCACCCTTCCGAAGGAGGGGAATTTTTAGAGCCTTAAAAATTAAGGATCAGTTGTCTACAATATTCATGTACGATGGCTTCCAATAAATTGAGGAAGACTTCCGGAAAACTCCGGAGGTTTATTGCAATCAACGGAGAAGTTCTGTGGTTTCCTGCAAACTGCGGGAGACTTCCGGAGAACTCCGGAGATTTAAAACAGAGTTGTTTGTAATCAACGGAGAAGTTCTGTGGTTTCCTGCAAACTGCAGGAGACTTCCGGAGAACTCCGCAGATTTAAAACAGGGTTGTTTGTAAATAACGGAGAAGTTCTGTGGTTTCCTGCAAATTGCAGAAGACTTCCGGAGAACTCCGGAGGTTTAAAACAGAGTTGTTTGTAATCAACGGAGAAGTTCTGTGGTTTCCTGCAAACTGCGGGAGACTTCCGGAGAACTCCGGAGATTTAAAACAGGGTTGTTTGTAATCAACGGAGAAGTTCTGTGATTTTGAATGTTTTTAAATGATTTGGTTTTTCTAAACCACCCCGTCAAAAATTTTAATAAAATTTTTGCCACCCCTCCAAAGGAGGGGAATTTTTCGGGACTTCTGATTTAATCTTTTCTGTTTATGATGGATGTAGTGGACAAAAATTGAAATTATACAGAAAAATCCTAGCCCAGATTGCAATGAAAATCCTTTTTGAAAAAAAGATTGTAATGGAAAGCTGGAAAAAGCTCCAAAAAAAAGCTGCCCGACTTTGCGAACAGCTTTATATGATTATTTCTTTTTGGCAAGACGGATATATTAGAAAGGAGGAGTTCTTTGGATTTGAATACTTTTTGAATTATTCGAATTTTAAAACCACCCCGTCAAAAATTTCGTTGAAATTTTTGACACCCCTCCAAAGGAGGGGAATTTTTGACTTTAGGGCTTATTTTTGATTTGGGGTTGACAAAAAATAAAAGCTGCCCAGATTGACGAACAGCTTTTCAATTTATTTTTCAGTTTTTTTTATTCATATTAATGAGATAATACACGGGGAGTCCGAGTAAAACCATGAGAAAACCGGGCCATGTATACTGCTGTTTGTAGATGAGCAATAAGATGCAGAAACCTGTCCCGATCAATAAATAAATAATCGGAGTCACCGGATACAACCATGTTTTGTAAGGTCTTTCCAGATTGGGCTGTTTTATTCTCAGGTAAATAACGCCGAAAACGGTAATCATGTAAAATAAAACGATCACGAAAGAAATCATATCCAGCAAGTTTCCGTACTGTCCGCTTAAACATAAAATGGAAGCCCAGATTCCCTGCATCCAAAGCGCATTTGCGGGCACATTGTTTTTGTTGTTCTGTTCTGCCTGTCTGAAAAACATTCCGTCTTTTGCCATCGTCTGAAACACTCTTGCTCCGGCTAAGATGAGTCCGTTATTGCATCCGAAAGTTGAGATCATCACCAAAACTGCAATAATTGCCGTTCCTGCATTTCCGAAAATGAAATGTGAAGCAGCCACCGCTACCCTGTCGTTTTCCGCAAAAGCAATGGAATCTCTGTCTAAAGCGTTCAGGTAAACGTAATTGACGGCGATGTACAAAATCATGACCGCAGTTGTTCCGTAGATCATGGATTTTACAACATTTTTCTTTGGATTTTCAATTTCTCCGGAAACAAAGGTTACACTTTCCCACGCTACCGAACTGAAAACGGAGCCTACCATTGCGGCGGCAATTCCGCCCAGTAAAGTCATTCCTCCGATGGGTTCCCAGCCTTCTTTCAGAAAATTTCCTGAAATGTCTTTTTTAAGGTTGCTGAAAGCCTCATATCCAAAGCTGAAATTATCCGATAAATGCGAAATATCTACCAGAATAAATCCTGTAGCAATAAGACCGAGTAATGCTATGATTTTGGAGCCTGTAAAGATATTCTGTAATAATTTTCCGCTTTCAACGCCTCTTGTGTTGAGCTGGGTTAATAAAATGATAGTAGCAATTGCTAAAATCTGGATCCATGTAATTTTAAATTCGCCGCTCTGGAAAATCGGAGCTGCATCATTTAAAGCGGGAACAAGATAAGCAGTAAATTTCCCGAAAGCCATTGCCACGGCAGCAATTGTTCCGGTCTGAATGACCGTAAACAATCCCCATCCATACAAAAATCCCATTTTTCTTCCGAAAATTTCTTTAAGATAGGTGTATTGTCCTCCTGCTTTTGGAAACATTGCCGAAAGTTCTCCGTAACTGATGGCTGCTGCAACGGTCATGACTCCCGTAATAATCCAAACCACGATTACCCAGAATCCTGAGCCAAGGTTCCGCATCATATCTGCGGCAACAATAAAAATTCCGCTTCCGATCATAGATCCCATTACCAGCATAATGGCATCCCAAAGTTTTAGTTTTTTCTGCATAATTGATTGTAGATTCCAAATATAAATAATTATAGGATTATTTTCTGTTTTATTTAATATTCGCCGGATTTTTCTGTAAATTGATATTTAACGCAATGACCACAAGGTTTTTATTAAAATAACATTAATTATTTTTGGTTCGCAAGGGTGCTTCGACAGGCTCAGCATAAACTATTCACTCAGCGAATGATAAAAATGCATAAAAGAGTTTTCCAATTTTTTGCGTGCCGATAGTTTATTAAAATCAAAGAAATTCAATATTATTTTCAAAATAAAATTCTGCTATCATTTGCTGAGTGAAACGCCTTTGCGAACGGAATTTTTTCAAAGTTTATCCTCACTTTCTTTGCGAACTCTGCGTTAAATAATTTTTGATTGTAATAATTTAACACAATGACCACAAGGTTTTATTAAAAACAAGATTGATTATTTTTCGTTCGCAATGGCGTTTCACTCAGCGAATGATAAAAATGCGTAAAAGAGTTTTCCAATTTTTTGCGTGCCGATAGTTTATTAAAATCAAAGAAATTCAATATTATTTTCAAAATAAAATTCTGCTATGACTTGCTGAGTGAATAGTTTATGCTGAGCCTGCCGAAGCACCCTTGCGAACGGAATTTTTTCAAAGCTAATCCTGTTTATCTTTGCGAACTCTGCGTTAAATAATTTTTGATTGCAATGATTCAACGCAATGCTCACAAGGTTTTATTAAAAACAACATTGATTATTTTTATTTCGTAAAGTTGCTTCGACAGGTTAAGCACCATCACGAAAGGAATTTCTTCAAAGTTGATCCAAAATCTTTGCGAACCCCGCGTTAAAACGTATAACAAAGCTAGTCTTAAGAAAATGCATTCAAATTCTGAAAGATTAAACCTGTTTTTTATCAAATATTTAATGTTTGCCGTTCAGAATTTTATTATTACTTTTGAGAAAAATAATTCAAATGAAATTCAAAGCGATATTATTTGCTGTAGCCGTGAGTGCTTCGTCTTTAGCTTTTGCACAGGAAACAAAAAAATTCGGACCTCCTGCCGGAAATGCTCTTGTAGGTGATGTTTACGGTGGCGGAGTTGCTTCAAATGTAGAATCTAAAGCAATTTCTGTAGATAAGCTGAGCAAAAAGCTTAAAAAAGATAAAAAAGTAGAAAACGTTGCCGTAAAAGGGAAAGTAACAGACGTTTGCGACAAAAAAGGATGTTGGTTAACAATCCAGACGGAAGATAACTCTCAGTTTTTTGTAAAAATGAAGGATTATGCATTCTTTGTTCCTACTGCTTTAAAAGGTAAAACTGTTGTTATGGACGGAACTGCAGAAAGAAAAATTACTTCTGTAGATGAGCAGAAACATTATGCGGAAGATGCTAAAAAGCCTCAGTCTGAAATCGATGCGATCAAAACTCCGAAAGAAGAGATCAGATTTGTAGCCAACGGAATTAAAGTGGTAAACTAATTTTGTTGTTCTCAATGAAATAAGGGATCTGTAAATTTCCAGATTCTTCTTTCATCAAAACGACACAGTTAATATAAAACAAAAGCGGAATCAATGTTCCGCTTTTTTTATTTTCAGTCTTCTATTGTAAAATTGACTTCTGCATCCAGTTTTGGATATTTTGTTTCTGAGACAAATTTCTTTCCGGTACAGTCGATTTCGAGCCAGCCTTTTTTCTTCTTCACATCTCCCACTTCCATGACAAAAGGAATAAAAGAGATTTCATCTTTTCCTTCTTCTTTTATTTCACGGTACTGAACCGCTACGTCTAAAATACATTCATGATCTGTATTCAGCTTTACATTTCTGTAAATGATATCATAATGAGTTTCTCTGTTCTCCGGAATTTCGAGATAGGTTTCCCAGCCTGTGGTTTCGGAATTTAATTCTGAAATCGCTTTTAACGCATAATATAAAGCAACCGTATAATATTTTCGGGTTCCCTTTCTGGTGTAGTCGTCTACAAAATGTCCGCCTTCAAATAAAATGGTCGGCATTCCTGCTTTTATAAAATTATCGCCAGTGGAAGTCGGATAAAATTCATCAGAATATCTTCCGATCTGATTCGGGATTAATTCTTTCAGATGATTATAAATTTCTGCAATTACCGCCATGCATTTTTTCCGGTTTTCGGTTATAGTTCTTTCAACATTTTCTGAGGGAGCCAAAAAAGATAATGTAGCCGGATGAATTCCGTCTGTCGTAAAAATTGTTCTCTGCTCATGAAGGTTCAGCGCATAATCATATTTTTTTGAAGCTGCCGTATTTTTTAGAAATTTAATTTCTTTACTCGCTTCATTATGAAAGTCTCTGTTCAGATCGATATCGGCTGCATTTAATCTTGTCCATTTTTCGGATCCGTCAGGATTTAGCATAAAAATAAAATCAAGTTGAATCTTACTGAATAATTCCTGTTTTAATTCCGGAGCCTTATCCAAAGAAAAAAGCAAATCGAGCATCGCATGGGTTGCGTTAGATTCATTGCCGTGCATTTGCGACCATGCAAGAATATTAATGTTTCCTGTTCCGACTGTTAATTTATAAATAGGCTTCTCTAAATAAGACGTTCCGATATTTTCGATATGATCGCTGAGATTGGTCTGTAGGTAAGAAAATAACTTTTCAGGAGAAATATAGCGATTTGGGAAATTTGGATTTTGTAAATAGATCTGTTCGAAATTCATATAAATAGTTTACAATAGTCAAATTTAAGCCTTTTTTATGGAAAAAGTAAATTTTACATTTGTGAAATCATTAAACATATTGATATGACAAAATGTCTGTTGATAAAATTGTGGATTGATAATAATTTAATGCTTATATTTTAAATAACTCAATTTCAGTAATTTATAAAGTTTAATTAAATGAGTATTTGAATATTACTTTAAGTAGTAAAAGTCTTTGTTTTAAAGAAATATGAGGAAATTTGTTAAACAAAACTATTGTTGAAAACTTTGAATAAAACACTGTATACAAATGTAAATCATCGAAAAATACAGTCTTCTACTAAATCATTTCTGTTTTTAATTTCAGAAATTTAATCAGGTAAATCTTTAAAAAGATCAATAACCATATTTTAGATTAAAATAATACAAAACCCAGTCCAAATGCGTTTGAAAGCTGTATTTTACAAAAGTAAAACGTTCATTTTACCCTATTATAAAGCGTTTATCTGTTATTTTAAGTACATTATCTGTATTTGATGATACAGTGTATTAAACCGCAACAAAATTATGTTTATTACATCAATAATGGTGTTTATATGAACATAACTTATCAATAAGTTATCGACGTTTTCAGCAAAATTTTATTGATTTTAATGATTTAACTGTGGATAAACTTTTGTAAAATTTAGAATTAGTGTTTTATTAATTATATAGAATACTCATTTTTAAGCAGTTATGAAGTTTACAAATGTATTTCATTTTAATTTACATTTGTTTATCATTTCGATTTGCATTTGTAAATTTATTTATTTACATTTGTAACACGTTTTAAGAATGGTTTTATGAGTTTAAACGAGAGAATTTCAAAAGTTATCGAATATTCTAATCTTTCTTCTTCGGAGTTTGCAGATGAAATTGAAGTACAGCGATCTTCTATTTCGCACATAACGTCCGGAAGAAATAAGCCGTCGCTTGAGTTTATCATTAAAATAAAATCGCGCTTTCCTGAAATTCTTTGGGACTGGCTGATTACCGGAGAAGGTGAAATGCTGAAATCTGAGCTTCCCGAATCGGATATTCCTGAACTGGAAGAAGAAATTTATGAAGAGGAAAAACCGAGAACGACTTCTCTACCCGATCTTTTTACGATGGTAAATAACGATGAAGATTTTGGCAGTGAAGAAACAGAAATAGAGCCGTCGGAAATGAAGCGGCAGGAATCGCTTATACCCGATCAAAGTAAAGCTCACGAGAAAATATCGGATTCTCAGCGATTAGAAAATAACAGTGATCAGATCATTGCTCAAGCCATTGAAAATCAACAAAATAAAATTAAACGAATTGTTATTTTCTACGAAAACGGCAAATTCGAAAGTTTTGAACCATAAATGACCTTTTAAACTTTTCATTTTCAAAAATTTTAACCAATTTATATTTTGATCATAAAAAAACCTCACAATATTTTTGTGAGGCTTAGCATATATTTTTAGAATTTATCTGCTTGCTTTTCTTCTTTCCAGTTCTTTTTTAATCAGCCCCAATTCACGACCGGTTTGCCCTGCAACGGAAGTATTTTCCTGTGCTCTTCTGGTAAGATAAGGCACAACATCTTTTACAGGTCCGTAAGGAAGGTATTTTGCCGCATTATAGCCTTTGTCCGAAAGATAGAACGTAATATTGTCGCTCATCCCGTAAAGCTGCCCGAAATAGATATGAGGATTCCCGTTTTCCAGTCCTTTCGCTTTCATTTTATCCATAACAAGCTCTGAAGAAATTTCATTGTGGGTTCCAAAAAATGCGGAAACTTTATCTAAATGATTCATAACGAAATCAATTCCTGCATTGTAATTTTTATCGGAAGCATCTTTTGTCGGCTGAATAGGATCTGCATAGCCTTTTTCTGCGGCTCTTGCTCTTTCTTTTTCCATGTAGGCTCCACGAACGATCTTATACCCGATAAAATAACCTTTTTCTCGCGCGCGCTGAAGATGCGACTCCATATATTCCAATCTTCCGGTTCTGTACATCTGAATGGTATTCCAGACAATCGGCTTTTCCTGATTATATTTCTCCATCATCTCTTCGCAAAGATGGTCTGCTGCATCCTGCATCCAGGTTTCTTCGGCATCCACCATTACTTTTTTATCGTTTTCATGGCAAAGCTTACAGACTTCATCAAACCTTTTTACCACTCTTTCCCATTCTTCTTTCTGGCTTGTTGTGAGTTCTGCATTTTTCCCGACAGCCTCGTACAAATCAATTCTTCCGAAAGCTGTAGGTTTAAAAACGATAAACGGAATTGCCGGATTTCCTACAGAAAATCTTACGATATCTTTGATCTCTTTGCAAACTGCATTAAACGTTTCTTCGTCTTCTTTGCCTTCAATGGAATAATCGAAAATACTTCCGACTCCTCTTCTGAAAAGCTGTTTCACGACTTTCATACTTTCTTCACGGGTTTCACCACCGCAAAACTGCTCAAACAAAGTGTTTTTTACAATTCCGGTAACGAAAGGAAAACTATTATGAACGGTGAAATTAAGAACAGAAGTTCCAATTTTTGTAAGAGAAGGCTGCTCAATCATTTTGAACATCCAATACGCTTTTCTTAACTGTGCATCGGATTTATCCGCAAATGCGACTTTAGTATCGTTAAAAATGGGCATTACTTTTTATAAATTTAAGGTTCTGCAAAGGTAAGAAAAGGTTCAGGTTTTATGAAGAAAATTTTTCTATAATTTGCCTTCCAGTCCGTTGAGAAGCATTGCGATTATCCCAATGAAAACCCAAATTCTGAGAATATTAAGCGTGATGAAGTTGCTTTTTCTTGTATGATTTAAAATAAGGTAAACGCAAAGGATGAAAATAAATAATCCGGCAGTAAAATAATACGCCATGAATCCTGAAATTCCTGTTTTCATAATCAGCTTCATGGATACTGCCATGGTAATGATGAGCAGAGAGACGATAATTATTTTGGTATTCCTGCTTTTAAAATAATTGGGAATTGTTGTGTATCCGAATGCTTTATCGACGCTCTTCGTTAAAGTATCTTTCACAATATCAATGCATAAAAGAATCAGAAAAAGAAAAACCGCCATGAGTAAAACTTTCTTCGAAAAAGTTTCATAATAGACCATCATTCCGAAAAAAGGATACAGCGTAAGACTCACAAAGGTAAGATTGTTTAATATTAAAATCCGGCTGAGCTTATGGCTGTAAAACCACATAAAGAACTGATAAACTACAAAAAATGCAAAAACATTATGCGAAATCATCCATGCAACTCCCAAAGAAATCACACTTAAAACCAGGTAAGCATAAAGGAAATATTTCTGCTTAATGAAGCTCTGAATTCTCGTTCTGAAAGGCTTTACAACATGATCTTTTTCGAAATCGTAAAACTGGTTGATGATTCCTCCTGCAAGAATCGTTAGAACCGTACAGAAAATAATTCCGTGAACTTTAAAATCAAATACGAATTTTCTGAAATTTTCATCCTGATTAAAGAGGAAAAATGTTGAAACATAGAGAGCAAAAATCAGCAGGACGGCAACAAAAAAGCGAGCTCCCAAAAGAAAGCCCACGAATTGTGAAAATCTGTAAAAAAAAGATTTTTGAATATAATTTCTCTGTTGGAAAGTTTCTTTTTCAGAATTCATTCACAACATTTTTTAGAATCTGTAAATCACTTCTTTATGGAAGCCATCAAGCATTTTTTCTGCTTTTTCGTAATCTTTGGTGAAACCTAAAATATAACCACCTCCGCCGCTTCCGCAGAGTTTTAAATAATATGCATTGGAGTCCAGACCTTTTTTCCAGACATTAAATAAACTTTCAGGAATCATGGGACGGAAATGTTCATATGCCCAGTGAGAAAGTTTTTTCAGATTTCTGAAAAACGGGTTCATGTCTTTTTTAAGGAATGCATCAATACAAGCATTGTTGTAACGGATAAATTCTTCTTTCAGGGTTTTTCTGAAACCTTCGGTCTTCATTTTTTCAAAGAAAATCTGAACCATTGGTCCTGTTTCGCCAGTCATTCCGGAGTCGATTAAAAATATTGCCCCTTTTCCGGCTTCGCTTTCCGGAATGGCAACTTTATCTACACTTTCTTTGCTTTCGATAAGAATAGGAAGATTCATGTAGCAGATAAGAGGATCAATTCCTGAGCTTTTTCCGTGGAAATAGCTTTCCATTAAGCCAAAAACTGTTCGAAGACTTTTCAGTTCGTCTTTTGAAATATTTTCAGGCTCATGCTTGGAAACAGAATATCTTTCGAAAATTGCGGCAACCAAAGCACCGGAACTTCCTACTCCATATCCCTGAGGAATATTGCTGTCGAAGAATAATCCTTCAGAAATTTCTTCTTTAAACTTTGAAACATTAAGCTCAAAAGTTTCAGGAAGTGCTAAATTCTGCAAATAATCTGCGTATTTTTTAAGATGATTGTTGGATTTTTTTTCAAATTCGGAATCCAGTGAAGAGAACTTGAGGGTACCTTTATAGAAGCTATAAGGTAATGTCAAACCTTGGGAATCTTCTATGATTCCGTATTCTCCGAACAAAAGAATTTTTGCGTAAAATAATGGGTTTGTCATTTATTTAAATAAATTTTTCTGCAAATTTAATACTATTCTGATGAATATAAGCAAATCCCGCGCCGAATTCTAACAAATTTTAACAGCAAAATATTCTTAAAATTTTAATTAAATCTAAAATCAGAATTACATTGATATAAATTTACAAAAAAAGCCTGAAAATTAAGGTTTATATGGTTTTCTATTAAAAAGAAATAATAAGGAATGTAATTTATCGTGAGTCGATATAAGAAGATTAAAATAAATTGATAATCAAACGGCTACATTTCATTAATAGCGTTATTCTTCAGCCCTATGTAAAGTTTTCAGATCAAAATTAACTTTAATAAAAATTGAATATAAGTTTTGACTAAAGCTCATTGCTATTTTTGTATTGTTTTTACGTGGAACTCATGTTAATTTAAAATCAAATAAATAAAAAAGACGCTATAAAGCGCCTTAATTTGTTGTAGTATGATTTAACTATTTTTTCTGGGTATTCAGCTTTAAGAATCGTATCAATATTAATCCTACAAAGAAAAATAGTGCCATTGAAAACGCGGCAAATCTCATTCCTGAAGCGGAAGGCAGCATGACATCAATTTTAGCGAAAATGGCTCTTAAAGAATCGTATTTATCGATAAATAAGGCAAAAACAAATGTTCCTACAATGATGGCAATTTTTTCCAATACATCATAAAAACTGAAAAATGTTGTGTTCTCCATTGAGTTTTCCGGCAACAGCTTGGAATAAGTGGATCTGGACATTGCCTGAAGACCTCCCATTACCAAACCTACCACTGCAGCCACTCCATAAAACTGATATTCTACTGTCGGATTTTCTTTGTTAAGGAAATATGCCCAGATACAGGCAACGATCCAAAGAATAATAGCAATGGTAATTACGTTTTTGTTTCCTATTTTTCTTGATAATCTTGAGAAAATTACGGCTCCGATGATGGCTTCAATCTGAATGACCAAAAGTGTTCCGATGAGTTTATCCTGAGGAAGATTGATTTCGCTTTTCCCGAAAAGTGTTGCCATCAGGAAAATAGTCTGCATTCCCACGCTGTAAAAAAAGAAGCTGGAAAGGAAATATTTCAGGTTTCTGTCTTTGAACAGATCTTTTCCTACTTTGAATAATTCATGAAAGCTTTCTTTGGCGATATCTTTATAGAAGCTTAAGTTATCTTTTAAGACTTCGAAGAAACCACCCTGTTCTTTATGTCTTTTGAAGATGTTTTTATAGTTTAAAAGGACTAAATCTTTCGGAAGTTTTTCTTTCACATCACCAAACTGAGGCAGATGCTTGAAGGTATACTGAGAAAAACCGAACCACCAAGCTCCGGTTAGTAAAAAGCTGATTCTTGTGAAAAGCAACTGTTGTGCAGCTCCTTTTGCAAGAACCTGAATTAAAAGTAAACAGATTATTACCAAAACTACGGAACCTATATATCCGTAAACATATCCTTTTGCTGAAAGTGCATCCTGTTTGTCTCTGGTGGCAATATCCGGTAAAAAGGAATTATAGAATACCAGACTTCCCCAAAATCCGACACTTGCAGTAATGCTGAAGAGTAATCCTAAGAATACGTTGTGCATTCCGGTAAACATTGCCAATCCCATACAAGATGTAGCTCCTAAATAGCAGAAGAACTGCAGGAAGGATTTTTTGTTTCCTATTGTATCTGCTAAAGAGGATAAAAACGGAGACAATAGAACTACTATGAAAAAGGAAATCGTTAAAGAATATCCATAGACCGCATCGGGTTGATATTCTTCTCCAAAAATCTTAATCATATGTCTTACAGGAACATCGATCCATGATTTTGTTTCCGCCACGTATTCCTTTTTTTCGTACGCTGTGGTAAGAATGGAATAGTAAATAGGGAAAATAGTAGAAGTAATTACCAAAGAATAAACGGAGTTTGCCCAGTCATAAACCGCCCAGGCTTTCATGATCTTTGGATTATTCTTTATGTTTTGAGTTTGCAGATTCTCAATTTCAGACATTTCAAATAATTATTAATAAACACAAAAATAGCAAAACCGCTGAATATTCGGAGCTTTTTATTTGGTTTGGAGAAAATTTTATTATTCCGTTAAAATTGTGCTATTTAAAATATGGCTTCAGTATAAATATTTCTTGCCCGAAGAGAATATTTTTCAGGAGAAAAATTATCTTATTTCAATTAGATATTGTTTTTTTTGATTGCTTTTAATTTTTTAAAAGTTTCTTAACCTTTCAAATGATTTTTACCGATAATTTCTATGAATGTCTGTAATTTTAGCCCCGATTGCAGCATTTGTCTGAGCTCATTTCGGGTTTCGGCGGCGGCTACGCCGCCGCCGAAACCCGAAATAGCGAGTGCGGAAAGCGGGAAATAGCTCCCAAAAAAAATCCGAAAGTAAAACTTCCGGATTCTGAATGTATCAATCTAATGATTACTGCATATTTTCAATAACGATAGCAGAAGCTCCGCCTCCTCCGTTACAGATTGCTGCTGCACCGTATTTACCGTTATTCTGTTTCAAAACGTTAATTAAAGTTACAATGATTCTTGATCCTGAACTTCCAAGAGGGTGACCAATAGCCACAGCTCCACCGTTTACGTTTACTTTAGAAGCATCCAGTCCTAAAATTTTATTGTTCGCCAGACCTACTACAGAGAAAGCTTCGTTGAATTCGAAGAAATCGATGTCTGTAAGCTCTAAACCTGCTTTTTTAAGAGCAGTAGGCAAAGCTTTTGAAGGTGCTGTAGTGAAATCTTCAGGAGCCTGAGCTGCATCTGCATAAGAAACGATTCTCGCCAAAGGCTTAAGTCCCAATTCCTCCATTTTTTCTTTAGAAACAAGGATCAAAGCAGAAGCTCCGTCATTGAGTGTAGAAGCGTTTGCTGCCGTTACTGTTCCTTCTTCTTTTTTAAATACTGTAGGAAGTGTAGGAATTCTGTCGAAATTTACCGCTTTATATTCTTCATCTTCTGCAAAAATAATCGGATCTCCTTTTCTCTGAGGAATTTCCACAGGAACAACCTCATCAGCAAATTTACCTTCCGACCATGCTTTTGCTGCTCTTTTATAAGATTCGATGGCAAAATTATCCTGCTCCTCTCTTGAAATACTGTAGTCTGCTGCACATTTTTCTGCACAAACTCCCATATGAACTTTGTTGTAAACGTCTGTAAGTCCGTCCAGAACCATTCCGTCCTGCATTTTTACATCGCCTAATTTTGTTGCATTTCTCGCGTTGTAGTAATGTGGAACTGAGGACATATTTTCCATACCTCCTGCAACAATTACGTCTGCATCTCCTGCTTTAATTGCCTGTGCAGCCATAGAAACCGCTTTCATTCCGGATGCACAAACTTTATTTACCGTAGTAGAAGGCGTTTCGTTTGAAAGTCCTGCTCCTAAAGCTACCTGACGAGCCGGAGCCTGTCCTTCTCCCGCCTGTAAAACGTTCCCCATGTAGATTTCCTGAACCTGTTTCGGATCAAGGCCGATTTTTTCTAATGCTCCTTTTACCGCAACAGCTCCCAGCTTCGTTGCAGGAACAGCAGATAAACTTCCTAAGAAACTTCCCATTGGAGTTCTTACTGCGGAAACGATGAATACTTCTTTCATTTTTATAATTCTATTTTTTACGTTTAGTTTAAACCGAATCTTATAATCCTTCTGTTTATTTTTTGTTTTCTTTTGCTTTCATCAGTACAAAATTATAAGTGTCGTTTTCGAATTTTGACTGAATTTTTATGTAATTGTCCTGCGTGGCAATAACTTTATTGGTGAATATATCTCCTACTTTAATAGGATTTTCTTTTTCGGTTTTTTCAACAGCAATTAATTTATACTCGCAATCGCCCACAAAAACCATGGTTAGTTTTATAAAATCTTTACCGTCGTTATAATATTCGGTCTGTATATTATCTTTTATGGTCATATACCAAAGATTGGGCGGATAATTCATCCTGTAAAACTTACCTTCCTTAATATTAGTACATTTTGGAGGGTTATCTACAGGTTTCTTTTTTACCGTTTCCTGAGACTGTGCATTCGCGTACGATGCACATAGAAAAAATACTCCGATCGAAAATATTTTCAAAAAATTCATACGTGATTATGCTTTTACTTTATTATTTTTAACTAAAATGATGATAAATGCTCCTAAAAATTCTAAGATCCAGCCCCATTTTAACTTTACAATTCCTGCCAGTTTATCCTGCCATGATTTAAAAGGCATAAAGCTGAAATAATCTGAAGCCTGAAGTTTTACGGCAATAAGCGTAAAAACGAACAGAACAACCAGAAGAATACCAAAAATTTTAGAAACTTTTGTATTATTGTTTGCAATACCAAAAAGTGCTCCTGCTGAAAGAATCCAACAGATTATTGCCAGAGAATGATCGAGCTTCCAATAGTTCCAGTTTCCGATGATGGGAACGTGAACGAGCGGCAGAAAACTTCCTGCAACCACCAATATCAATCCTAATAACTGAATATTTTTCATATTTCTTAAAGTGCCAAAATACAAAAAAAAACACACTCCAAAAAGTGTGTTTTTCTATGATGCAGATTCATATTAAAAATTGACATATAACAGCTCCAATCCTATCTGAACGCCATATTTGTTATTAATTTTTGCCTGATCGTTGAATATGGGTGTGAAATCTTTTTTCACAAAAATATTAAACGGACCATATCCCAAAGACAATTTACCCCCAAAAAGAAAAGCATTAACAGCGTCTGGAATATTTTCCCTGTATTTTATACAGTTATCATATTCATTTTTAAAGAATTTTAATCCCAAAGCTTTGTTATTCTCCGATCCTGCTTTTTTGCCAGTTTAAAATTCTCTTCTAAATTCTTCATTAATTAGTTTCTGTTTATAAGACGAAAGATTTTTGAAAGGGTTGCCTGAATATCAAAAAAAATTGCACTTTTTTTGAAAGTGCAATTTAATATATTCGTTATCAGTGTGATAAAATTAATGTTTAATATCAGATGTCTGAATTGGTGTATGTTTGTGTTTGAACAGAACAGCAAATAAAATAGCTAAAATCAAAGCATATGCAGCGAAAGAAAGCCAGATATTATGCCAGTCTTTTACCATTACAATAGAAGATAAAGTTCCGTCCGGATTTACCGCAGAATTAAAACTCTTCTGCAGAATTCCTAAAAATGTCTGATTGTCCGGCGTAGTTTCAAGATAACTTGCCAGTGAAGAAGCTGTTGTGAACTTATGGGTGAAGAATTTATCAATCGCCCAACCTGCTGCATAACTTCCAAAAACTGCACCAAAACCATTCGTCATCATCATGAATAATCCCTGAGCTGAAGAACGGATCTTTTTATCGGTAGTGGTTTCTACAAAAAGCGATCCTGAAATATTGAAAAAATCGAAAGCCATCCCGTACACAATGCAGGAAAGGATGATTAAACTTAAGCCATATCCTTCCGGAACACCATAAGCAAAGAATCCGAATCGTAAAACCCATGCAAACATTGAGATCAGCATTACTTTTTTAATTCCGTATCGTTTTAAAAAGAAAGGAATTGCCAAAATGAATAGTGTTTCCGAAATCTGAGAAATAGACATGATAATTGTAGATCTTTTCACTACAAAAGAATCAGCATATTTAGGAAAATGTTCAAATTCACTCAGAAATACGTCTCCGTAAGCATTGGTAAGCTGTAAAGCCGCCCCCAAAAGCATGGAAAATAAGAAAAACAATGCTGTTTTATAATCTTTGAACAGCTTAAAAGCATTAAGACCTAACTGCTCGGATAGCGGCGCATCTTTGTCTATTAATTTTTGTGGAGGGCATTTTGGTAATGTTAAAGCATAAATTCCTAAGAAAATAGCAACCGCTCCGGCAATATAAAATTGTCCTTCCGTAGCTTTGTTCCCCGTAAGATTGGTAATCCACATCGCTACAATAAAACCAATAGTTCCCCAAACACGGATTGGCGGGAAATCCTTAACAACATCCAGTTCACTGTTTTTAAGAATAGTATAGGAAATTGAATTGGCTAATGCAATGGTCGGCATGTAAAAACACATGGCAACGAGCATTACCGTAAAAAAAGAACCGGGATCTGCAGAATGAGGCAGAATAAAAAGCACGATACCGTATAAAATATGTAACGCTGAAAAAATTCTTTCTGCGTTTACCCAACGGTCGGCAATAATTCCGGTGATGGTCGGCATAAAAATGGAAGCAATCCCCATGGTTCCGAAAACAGCACCAAACTGCGCTCCGTCCCAATGTTTTGTACCGAACCAAAAATTAGCCATCGTAATCAGCCATGCTCCCCAAACGAAGAACTGCAGAAAACTTAAGATGGTCAGTCGTAATTTTAAGTTCATAAGTTAGTATAAATAATCTCTTTAGTCAATTTTTTTCTTCCTTCTCCTGATTTCTTCCTGAATTTCAAGAGCCGTATCATAATCTTCTTCTTTTACCGCTTCATCCAGCAACTTCTGCAATTCTTCCATCGAAATCGATTTTAGGTTATCTTCCGCCTGAACGGTTTCGGAAAACGAAGGTTCTTCTTTGGTTACATCTTCCAGTTCCAGCAGAATTCCGGCTTCGTTAAGTACCTGCTGTGTTGTAAAAATAGGGGCATCAAAACGAACTGCCATTGCTACCGCATCTGAAGTTCTGGCATCTAAGATGAGTTCTTCATCTGTAGCTTTATTTTTAAAGTTGATATTTGAGAAGAAAACGCCGTCTACAATCTGATAGATGATAACGGATACAAGTTCGTAATTTGCAGAATGTATAAATTTTGTAAATAAATCATGTGTAAGAGGACGAGGTGGGTGAATATCTTTCTCAAGCCCCAAAGAAATGGATTGTGCCTCAAAATTCCCTATAACAACAGGTAATTTAATATGTGTTTCTTCATGTTCCAATAATAGTGCGTACGCCCCGGATTGTGTCTGGCTGTACGATATTCCGCGAATAATTAACTGTTTATAATCCATAACTACAAATATAGATTAATTTTTCAAAGTTTTTTTTACTTTTTGTACAAAAATAAAAGCCCGAAAAGGGCTTTTATATGCGAATTGTGATTTAATGACACTGTCTGTTTTACTTCGTAAGCGAATTTTTTAAAGATGTACTTTAAAATTTACACATGAAATAATCGACTGTTGCCCAATCCACTTTTTTATGCTTTAAGAGCTTTTATTTTCTCTGTTAGCGCAGGAATAATCTGGAAAGCATCTCCTACAACTCCGTAATCTGCGGATTTGAAGAATGGAGCTTCAGGATCACTGTTGATCGCTACGATTGTTTTAGAGGAGTTAACTCCTGCCAAATGCTGAATTGCTCCGGAAATACCGATTGCAATATAAAGATTCGGAGAGATTGCCTTACCTGTCTGTCCTACGTGTTCTGTGTGAGGTCTCCATCCGATATCTGAAACCGGTTTTGAACACGCTGTTGCTGCGCCCAAAACATTTGCCAGATCTTCTACCATTCCCCAGTTTTCAGGACCTTTTAACCCTCTTCCAGCAGAAACTACGATTTCTGCTTCTTTAAGGTCTAATTTTCCTGAACTCTGCTCATGAGAAATTACTTTTGTATCTTCATTGGCAACGGATAGATTTTTCACTTCTTCTGATCCGGAAACTGCATTTTCCTTCACTCCGAAAGCATTTTGAGAAACGGTTACAATTACCCCGCTTCCTTCTGCTTTTGCATGCATAAATCCTTTTCCTGAGAAAGCTCTTCTTTTCACCTGAAACGGAGAAAGACTTTCAGGAGCTTCCAATACATTTGTAATTAAAGAATGTCCGTTCATTACTGCCAACATCGGAGCAATGGAAGAAGCATCTGTTGTGTGAGGGAAAACGATGATGTTTCCGTTTGCTACTTCACTTACCGCCTGAGCATAAGCTTTAGCTGAGAAACTTTTAAGACCTTCGTCTTTGATGTTGATTACGTTTGATGCTCCATATTTATACAATAGATCTGAAGAATCTGTAGGGTTTACAGAGATTGCCGTTACGGTATCTCCTGCCTGATCTGCAACAGCTTTAGCATAAGAAACTGCTTCAAAAGCCGCTTTTTTGTAAACTCCGTTTATATTTTCTGCGTATACGAATACTGCCATTTTTTGAATTTTAAAAAATTAAAGGTTTAGGTTTAGGCTAAGATTTAGAATTTAAATCTAAAACTCAGTCTTAGCCTCAATATTAGATAACTTTCGCTTCTTCGTGAAGTAATCTTACCAATTCATCCAAATTATCCGGAGAAACCAGTTTTACGGCTGCTCTTGGCGGAACGCTGTCATAAGAAACTCCCTGAACTTTCACCTCAGAAGAAGTAGGTTCAACTACCTGCAAAGGTTTTGTTCTTGCAGACATAATTCCTCTCATGTTCGGAATAATTAAGTCTTTTTCGTCTACCAATCCTTTCTGACCCGCGATTACAGCTGGTAATTTTACAGAAATGGTTTCTTTACCTCCTTCAATTTCTCTTACCGCAGTAGCTTCGCTTCCGTTTACATCAAGTCCTACAGAAGCGTTTACGAAAGGCTGGTTCAATAACTGAGCTACCATTCCCGGAACAGAACCTCCGTTATAGTCTATTGATTCTTTACCGCAAAGGATTAAATCGTAACCTCCGTTTTGTGCAACTGCTGCAATTTCTTTAGCTGTAGAGAAACTGTCTTTAGGATCAAGATTTACTCTCACCGCATCATTTGCTCCGATTGCCAAAGCTTTTCTTACAACAGGCTCGGTAGAAACATCTCCTACGTTGATTACGGTTACTGTTGCTCCCTGAGATTCCTGTAATTTTATTGCTTTTGTTAACGCAAATTCGTCAAGAGGATTAATTACCCACTGAATTCCGTTTTTGTCGAATGCAGATTTATCCGCTGTAAAGTTAATTTTGGAAGTAGTATCCGGAACACTACTTATACAAACTAATATTTTCATATGTTGTTCTTATTGTTTTAATGGTCAGATGAAACTTTTAGGTTTCATGTGTACTATTTTTTAGCCCTTAATTAATTTAATGTTTCTTTAAATTTTAACTCAATTATCTGTTGCTAATATAAATAAAAAATATATTATGCATGCATAGTACTTATTATTTTACTATTCAATGCATTAAAGTCATTATTTAGCGGGTTTAGTCGCCCGAAATTCAATCTTACTCGGTAAAACTCTCGGGTTCATTTTTAAAATATCCAAAACCAGATTCCCCATATCTTCAGGCTGAATCTTCCATGCGTCTTTTTCCGAAGGAGTATTTCCGTTGAAATGGGTGGCTACAGAACCCGGCATAATTACGGTAGATTTGATGTTGTACTTTCTTAAATCGATCATTGCTGCCTGTGTGAAACCTACTACACCAAATTTTGAGGCATTGTAGCCTGTTCCGTTTTCAAAGAAGTTAGCGCCTGCCAGACTTGAAACGGTGATGTAATATCCTTCTGTCTTTTTCAATTCTTCTACAGAAGCTTTTAATGTGTAGAAAACACCTGTTAAATTTGTTTCAATCATATCATTCCACTCTTCAGCAGATAGTTCATCAACAGGCTTAAATATTCCTAAACCCGCATTTGCAATCACAAAATCCAGTCTTCCGAACTTTTCTTTTATCTGTCTTACTGCATCTTCTTCATTGGTAAGTTCTTTTACATCAGACACAACTCCCAAGACATTTTCTGAAATCTGCCTTAAATCCTGTTCAGCTTTTTCCACATCTTCCTTTTTTCTTCCCGAAAATGCAACCGAAACTCCGTTTTCAAGCAAAACTTTAGCAATTCCGAAGCCTATGCCTTTGGTTCCTCCTGTTATATATGCTACTTTATTATCGATCATAATTATTGCTGGTTTAAGTTCTTAAAAATAGCAAAAATGCTTTAAATAAGGTAATTTTTATTGCCTAACATTTGTCAGTTTACTGGTTCAAATAAAAAAGCGCTCCGAATCGAAGCGCTTTCAAAATAATATAGAATTAATTTATTTTTTGATGAATTTCTGGGAAACTTTATTTCCTTTGGATTCCATGCTGATGATGTATGAACCAGCATTCAGATGTTTTACGTTTATTTTATCTCCTTCCAGTTTTACATCTACTTTTTTACCGGCAATATCAAATACTTCGATGTTACTGAATTTGTCTGCAGATTTAAAAGAAATGTAATCTGTCGTCGGATTTGGATAAACAGAAACTCCTTTATCACTCAAAGAAACATCATTGGTAGATAATGTAGGTCTGTCTATGGAAAAAGTATCAATACCAATAAGATCCGAATTATTTCCACTTGGACCTCCATCGGTTACATAGTATCTGAAAGCAAATCTTACGGGAACCGGTGTTGTTCCTACTCCGGTAACCGTAAAGCTATATTTTGTCCATATTTTGGGATAAACAAAATTTCCTGCCAAAGTTGGATTAACAGATACTCCTAAGTTTGTAAAGGAACCCACATCAGCAGCTCCGGTAGTCGGAAGAACGGCTCCGGCTGCTAATGCATATCTTAGTTCCAGACGATCAGGATAATCGGTAGTTCCGTCTGTTCCTTTTCTGGAATAAAAGCTTACAATGTCGCCGTTTTTAACATCTATTGCATTGGTGAATAACCAGTTGCTGATCGTTCCCGCGCCAGATGTACTTGTATAATTTACCAAAGCAAAAGAATTGCTGCCTCCTGCCTGTCCCACAGGAACAGTAGTTGTATTGCCGCTTCCAAACAGTGGATTGGTTAAAGGAGTGGTATAAGTGGCTTTTGTCCAAACCGAGGTAGTTACAGGACTACTTTGATTAGAGGTTGTCCAGGTTGTAAAAGCGGTATCAAAACCATAGCTGTAAACGTTTGTCTGCGCGTTCATCGAGACCAGGCTCAGAAACGAGCCGAGTAGTAAAAGTTTTCTCATATCATTAAAATTTAGTTATATAAATATATTAATAATATTTTGAAAACAAAACAATTATATTTAAAATATAATATTAATACCACAATTATAAGTAAAATTTTAACAATAAAGGCTACATTATTTATAATGCAGCCTTATTATTAAAAATATTTTCAATATTATTCTTTGATCAGTTTTTTAGTGACAAAACCTTCATCTGTTTTAATTCCTAATAAATAATTTCCATTAGCTAAGCCGGAAACATTCACTTTATTACCACTTAAAGGAAGATCAATTCTTTTTCCGGAAAGATCATACATAAAGTAAAAAACTTAATTTCCAAGTTAACTTTAGGTAATCTAAGACTAATTCGTTTATAAAACTATCAGACAAATTTTACTTTATAATAAAAAAAACGCTTAAAAAAAAGCGTTTTACAAGATTACTGATGTTTTATTTTTTTATAAATTTTTCAGTATAAATTCCATCTTTTGTTTCAACATTAATCAAATAAGTTCCTGTGGAAAGTTCCCTTACATCTACCTGATCTGTGTATAATTTTACATTTACTTTTCTTCCTGTAATATCTACGACTGAAACATTAATAATTTTAGAATCTGATTTAATATTTAAAATATCAGTAGTTGGATTAGGATATACAGTTAAACCAATTTTGCTAACAATTTTTGTATCCTGAGTTCCTAAAGAAGTTGCATTTCCAAACAGTAGATTTACATTATCAATTCCTGCCTGATTAGCAACTGTATTACCCGTAGCAGTTACTGACACAAAATCAAATTCAGCGGGTACCAATCCAGGAGAGAGTGTGTAAGCAGAGTTTGTAAATGAATAAGTTCCTTCCGGATAAGTCCAGGTATATGCTCCCGTAGTTTTATTATATGTGAAAGAAACTGATACCCATGTGTTTGCAGGATAAGTAGCCGTTCCCAAACCAATATTATAAAAAGCAGCTGTCCCTGTAGCAGTTGGTGTCAATCTTCCCATACCGCTGATTTTTTTAGTAGCAAAATCATAATTTATTCCTACAACGCCCATCGTAGAATCGTAAAGAACACATTGTATTTTACCAGCACCGGTAGCAGGACCAGTGTACAATTCCATTGATCCTTTCAGAATATCGTTTCCTGCGTTAGCTGTTGTAGTAATGCTTTTGAAAGCAAATCTATTGTAGGTATTTGCTGTTGAACTATATCCTGCTCCACTGGTTATTCTTAGTGAATTCCCATGTGCCGCATCTATAGTTGTTACCTGATAATCGCTAGCCGCTCCGCCGTAAATATAATAGCCTCCTTGTCCCGCTGTTACACCTGTTACATCTGTAGCTAAATTTCCGGATGTTAAAGAATTAAAATTATCTGTTGCTATTGTCTGCGCTGAAAGCCCAACTGATAATGCTGTTCCTAAAGCAATAAGTAGATTTTTTCTCATTATATTTCAATTAATTTATTAGCTGCACTAAATATAAAAAAAATTCCTTAAGAAAAAAAATCCTAAGGAACTCATTTATTGATTGTTAAAAATTACTTCGCATAATTCTCAAAAAATAACGGAATACTTTCTATTCCTTTATAAAAGTTAAACAGCCCGTAATGTTCGTTTGGAGAGTGGATCGCATCTGAATCTAATCCAAAGCCCATTAAAACAGATTTAGCTCCTAAAACCTGCTCGAACATAGCAGTAATCGGAATACTTCCTCCTCCTCTGTAAGGAAGAACTTCTTTTCCGAAGGCTGATTCCATTGCCTGTTTTGCTGCCATAAATTCTTTTGTATCGGTTGGTAAAACATAAGGCATTCCTCCATGATGTGGAGTAACTTTTACTTTTACATTTTCCGGAGCAATTTTTTCAAAGTATTTCGTGAATTTTTCTGTTATTTCTTCCGGAGTCTGATACGGAACCAGACGCATTGAAATTTTAGCAAAAGCCTTTGACGGAATTACAGTTTTTGCTCCTTCTCCTGTATAACCTCCCCAAATTCCGTTGCAGTCTAAGGTTGGGCGAATCGAGGTTCTTTCGAGTGTAGTATATCCTTTTTCTCCCTCTACTCCGTTTAAGCCGATAGATTTTTTGAATTCTTCAGGGTTATCTTTCAGCTTATTCATATCTGCACGGTCTGAATCTGAAACGGTTTCTACATTATCATAGAATCCGTCGATTGTTATGTGTCCGTCTTCGTCAATTAGTTTAGCAATCATTCTTGACAGGACATGGATCGGGTTTGGAACGGCACCGCCATAAAGTCCTGAATGCAGGTCTCTGTTTGAACCTTCCACTTCTACTTCCACATAGCTTAATCCTCTTAAACCTGTAGTAACAGTAGGCTGTTCGTTGCTGTAGATATGTGTATCTGAAATTAAAATACAATCACAAGAAAGCTTTTCTTTATTTTCATTTACCCAATCTCCTAAGCTTACCGAACCTACTTCTTCCTCTCCTTCTAAAATAAATTTAACATTGCAAGGAAGTGCATTAGTCTTCATCATGGCTTCAAAAGCTTTAAGATGCATGAAAAACTGTCCTTTGTCGTCTGCTGAACCTCTTGCGAAGATGGCTCCTTCCGGATGAAGTTCTGTTTTCTCAATATAAGGTTCGAATGGTGGTTTTGTCCACAGTTCTAACGGATCTGCAGGCTGAACATCGTAATGTCCGTACACTAAAACTGTCGGCAAATTTGTATCTGAAATTTTTTCTCCATACACAATAGGATAGCCTTTGGTCTGGCAGACTTCCACATTATCAGCTCCTGCATTTTTAAGGTGTTCTGCTACTACATCCGCACATTTCAAAACATCGTTTTTATAAGCCGGATCGGCAGAAATGGAAGGTATTCTCAGTAATTCAAATAATTCATCTACGAAACGCTGTTTGTTTTCGTTGATGTAATTTAATGTCTCTTGCATTGTAAAATATTATTTTGCTAAAAGTAAAAAATTTGCTTCTCAGGAACAAACAAAAACGTATAATTTTCCTCAGGTCTGAAGTGTGCTGTCGGAAAATCTTAATCTGAATGGTATTTTATCCCTGAAATTGACTCACAGACTTCAGTTTAGCCGTGATTGCAGCATTTGTCTGAGCTCATTTTCTGTTTTTCGGCGCGGCTTCGCCGCGCCGAAAAACAGAAAATAGCGAGTGCGGAAAGCGCGAAACAGCTTCAAAAAAAATATCCCACATTGCTGCGGGACATTTTTATATTGTACTTTTAATTAGTGTTCAGCTTTCGGAGCTTCTTTAGCTTCGGCAGGTTTTGCAGTTGCTATACTGTCTGTTTTTGGCGCTTCGGCTTCGTGCTTTTCTGCGGTTGTCTCTTCTGTATGCATTGTAGCAGCTTCGTGACCATGACCTTCACCTTGAGGATCATCTGAATATCTTTCTGCTCCTTCTTCAAGTTTCAAGGTATTTTTGTTCCCTCCGGCCTGAATTTTCTTACAGCTTACAGCAACGGTAGCAAGAGCTAAACATATAACTAATTTTTTCATATGTAAAATTTATTTTTTTAAGATCAGCAGAATCATTTTGCATAGATTAACAAAGACGATTCTTATTAATTTTTAATTGTCCAAAATTAAGGATTCCTATTTTTTTCGGCAACATTTTTATACTGATTTTAGTATAATTTTTCCTTTTTTGGATTGTGTAAAAATAAGATAGTTTTCTCCGCCATCCTTCAGGTTGTATTTCTTCTTAATTTCTTCCGGTTTTAGAGGATAATTTTTGGAAATGATATTGAACTGACTTTTCTTTACAATCTGTTTAGCATCAATAACTTCCATCTCTAAAATCCTTCCGGGAAAATCAGTTATCTTTTGATTTGACGTGTAAAGATGTGTGTTGGGATGTAGTTTTTTTAATCTGAATTTTTCTGAGATTACATTAAAAACTCCGGCTTTTAAAACCGAATTATTGGGAATGTAGATGTATTTTTCAGGTTCACCAAACTCTGCAACAGTAGTTTCTTCATCTCCAAATGTAAATGTAAACATTGATTCTTCACTTTCAAGGTTTACACAATGACAGATGATCTTGTCTGAATTTTGGTTTGACAAAAATACTACGACTTCTTTAACATCATTTTTTACAGCAATAATATCGATTCTGAAAAGGTTGGGTAAAACAGAAACCAGATATTTCAGATCAATTAACGGCGAAAGTTTTATTATTACCTTATTGGAAACAGAAAGTAATTTTTCCTGAATCTCAATAATATCAGGCGACAGATCTTCGAGTAAAAAGACTTTATTTTTATTGTGGTCTCTTCGCGCGGGATCAAGATAGATTATATCGTAAGTTTCTTTATTTTCATTTAAAAAATCTTCGAGGTTCTGGTTGACAAACTTTGCTTTTCTTCCTAAAATGTTCCAATTGTGTTCAACAATTTCCAGAAGTTCCGGATTTTGTTCTACCAAAGTTACTTCGTCAAAATTTTCGGATAAATAATAGGCATCAATTCCAAAGCCGCTGGTTAAATCGATGAACTTTTTACCTTTTAAGATTCGAGATTTATACAATGCTGTTTTTTCGGAGGAAGACTGTTCTAAATTCAGTTGTGGCGGAAAAATAATTCCTTCTTTCAGCAGAAACGGAAATTTCTTCTGTGCAACCTGCTTTCCTTTGATCTGCTGAACAATTTCCTGTATGGAAACTTCCGGAAACGGGGATTTTTTTAATAACAAAGAATGCAAATCTGCGTTTAGATTTGCATTGATAAATTGCTGAATTTCTTCTTTTAAAAGCTGTTTATTCACCTTTATTTTGAAATTTTCTTGAGATGAACGATCTGGTTCTTGTCCGCTTCCTCAAAAGTTGCCGTATCCTTTCCGGACATATCAAGATAGAGATCCATTTCTTTATCGTTTGTAAAACGGACAATTCCGTTCAATGTACCTTTTTCCACTTCCTGATTACCTTCAAAATAACCCGTTTTTATAAGGATTTTTGCAGGATCTGTAGTTTCATCCAGTTGATATTTGATGTAAGAAAACTTTCCTTTAAACGGTCCTTTTTGAATGAGTGTCTTTTTACCTACCATATTTAAATCTTTCACATGAAGACTAAAATATCCGTCTTTGGAAAAGGAAACCGAGTTTTTTATACCTTTGGAGTCAACTCCCTGCCAATTTCCCACAATTCTGTTTTGCGTCTGTGAAAAGACGAAAGTAGAGATCAGAATCCCCATCAATAAATACAAGTTTTTCATAGTTTAGTTTTTTATTCAAACATTTCCGCCCAGCGAACGCATTTAATTTCTTTTTCGTTATAAAGTTCCTCAACAGACTTTTTGAGGTCTAATTTTGGATATAAATTAACACCAATCAGCTTTATCTTGCCTTCTTCCACCCACTTCTGTTCTTCAATGGCGTGATCGTAGATTTTTTTCTGAATAGTTCTCTGTTTTAAAAGTTCGAGATAACCTCCGTTCTCCTCTATTTCTACGAAAAATGCCCAAGATTTTTCCGCGATCTGCTGTGTAATATCTTCTACATAATAACTTCCGTTAGAGGCATCTTCAAAAACATTGATGATGCTTTCGTAAGCCAGAACAATCTGCTGTTTGAAGGAGATTTCTTCTGAGTTCTCAGAGCTTCTCTCGACCAGATAATTATTGCTGAAAACCGCATCTGCTCCGCCGATCATGGCTGCTGCAAGTTCTAAAGTAGAACGGATCAGGTTGTTTTCGTTATCGGAAACGGCTTTATTTCTCAGGGAAGTTTCAGCAAAAATGTATGGAATTTCATCCAGATCGTATTCTTTTGACAATTGATTGAAAACTATTTTAAATGCTCTTAGTTTAGCCATTTCAAAGAAGTAATTTCCACCGACTGCTATTCTGAAGATCAGTTTATTTAAAATCTCAGAACCATAGATTTCTACAAGTTCTTTTGTTTTTGCCAAAGCAATTCCCAATTGCTGAAAAATAGCGGCTCCGGCATTCTGATGAAGGGAAATATCTACACAAATATGTCTTCTGAATTGTTTTGCGAGTAGTTCTTTTACCAACTGGTCATTAATTACAGCTTGTTTTTCATCAAAAACATCAATAAGTGAAAAGTATTGGTCTTCTTCTTTCGGACTGATGTGACCTGCGAGTTCCGCATTATTCACAAAAATGGTTTTCTGTTCGAGGTTTTCTACATTTTGGTCTAAAATAAATGCAAAAACATCTTCTTCTAAACTTTCATGATATTTTGCTACCAAATGCGTGCTTTCTTCAATTTTCGGCAGATTTACCAATGGTTTCTGCACAGAATCGTAGAAAGGTTTCACCACAATTCCTTCCAGATTTTCTTTGGTAAGGATTGGATAAATATCGTCTGTTTTAAGCTGTTTTTTTACTAAATTTTCCCAGGCTGTATTTGACATAGTTTTTGTTTGAATTTGTGAATGGTCAATAGTCAATCCGCTTTTATTCATCAATTTTTACTTGATTATGATCCGTTTATAATCTTAACGCAAAGGTTTTTCTATGATGATAAATGATGAAAAATCTTTTTTTTAAATTCATTTGCGAAGCAAAATTCACTATTGAGAATTCATTAAAGAATTATTTCTTCGTGTTTGCGCTGTCCACGACCAAGATGAAAATTTCTTCATTTGGTTTTTTCATGAAGTAGTTTTCTCTTGCGTATTTTTCTTTTTCAGACTTATTGTTCATCAGCTTTTTATAAAACGCATCGTTCTTTTCGTATTCGGTTTTATAATATTGAAGCTGTTCTTCATATTTGCTGATTTCGCCGTTCAGTTCATTAATTACCAGAAAAGAAGTTTTATCAAAGAAAATCATCCAGACCAGAAACAGACAGATTGTAATGGTATATTTATTCAAAAAATATTTCTGGATAAGTTTGAATGTTTCAGACTTGGGCTGAATGTCTTTAATAAGCTTGTTTTCTTTCATTTTAATGTTTTCTCAACGAGTTCTTAATAACGGTGGTTAAAAAATCAATCGCAACGGAATTCTGTCTCATATTCGGGATGATCAGATCTGCTTCATTTTTGGAAGGTTCAATAAATTCCTGATGCATCGGTTTCAAAGTTGTCTGATAACGGTGCAGAACTTCATTAAGATCTCTTCCTCTTTCCTGTGTATCTCTCCTGATCCTCCTTATCAGCCTTTCGTCCGAATCTGCATGCACAAAAACTTTAAGATCGAATTCCTTTAGTAATTCCTTGTTGGTAAGAACCAGAATTCCTTCTACTACCAATACGTTTTTAGGTTCTACGGTAACGTGATCTCCTGTTCTTCCATGCGTTACAAAGCTGTAAACCGGCTGCTCTATTGATTCGTTATTTTTTAAAGCTTTTACATGTTGTATCAGAAGGTCAAAATCGATGGATTTGGGATGATCATAATTCAAGGCTTCTCTTTCCGCCAATGTAAGATTATGATTATCATGATAATAGTTATCCTGAGAAAGGATGTTCATTCCTTCGATGTCAAGCTGCTGAATGATCTTATCAACAACCGTAGTTTTGCCGGAGCCTGTACCTCCTGCAATTCCTATTACAAGCATTGTTTTTGTTTCTTTATAGTTTTTACAAATATACTATTTTACTTGAATGCAAATAAATATTAAAAGCTGAAATTGTTCAGAAAAAATACTGTACAAAAACACATGATCATAAATTCCACTTTTAGCTTACGGCTTCTAATGAATTGATAATTGATTGCTCTCATAAAAAAAGCTCCGACCATCGTCGGAGCTGATCAATTTTATACGATTTCGCTGGTTAATTCTCTTGAAAGCAGTTTTTCGTGCATTGGTTTCAAAATATCCAGTGAACCTGTTTTTACGGTACATTTACCCTTAAAATGAACAAGAATTGTACATTGTTCTGCCTGTTCTAAGGTATGTTTGCAGATCTCTATCAAGCAGTCAATTACATAATCAAATGTATGGACATCATCATTATGCAGGACTAACTTGTATACTTCATCCGTTTCGTCCAGAACAAGAACATCTTCTTCATACTGACGTTTCGGATTTTCGTAATCTTTTATATGGTTATAAAAAATCATTTTTTTATTGTTTAAACTTCTCCTATTTTTTCTGCAAGATCACTGATGCTGTTCGGTTCTTCATAGACCAGTTCTACCAGTTCAACGCTCTTATTATTCATCTTAAGAATTTTAAAATGATAATCTTCCAGATCAAATTCCTGATTTTCTTCCGGAATATCGGCTAAAGCATGAAGAATAAAACCGGCTAATGTATTGTACTCGCTTTCTTCGGAAAGCGGCAATTTTTTAGGGATAAATTCATTAATTTCGTCCAATGGCTGTGTTGCCTGAACCCAGTATGTATTTTCTCCGATCTTGTCTACAATTTTTTCTTCATCGTCTTCTTCATCCTGAATTTCTCCTACAAGCTCCTCCAAAATATCTTCGAGAGTAATGATTCCTTCAGTTCCTCCGAATTCATCAATAACGATTGCCAAATGCTGCTTTTTCTGTTGGAAAATTTTCAGTAAGTCTGAAATCTTTTTACTTCCTACCACAAAAAATGCGTCACGCATCAGTTCTTTAAGATCTTCATGATTCAGTTCACCTTTTCTTTTTACAAATTCTCTGATGATTTCTTTAGTATACAAAACACCGATCACATTATCAATAGAATTTTCGTAGACCGGAATACGGGAATATCCGCTTTCCATGATTTTATTGATGATTTCATTGATATCTTCTTCAAAATCTATGGAAGTAATGTTCTGACGGGGAACCATAATCTGTTTTGCCGAATGATCTGTAAAATCAAATGCATTTTTAATGATCTCATAATTTTCCTCTTCAATTTCTCCGCTGTCAGCAGATTGTTTTACCAAAAGCTGAAGTTCTTCTGTAGAGTGAATTTCATGTTCTGAAGCCGGATGAATCTTTACCAGTCTCAAAAAGGTATTCGACATCAGGTTCATTAACCAAATAAAAGGCTTGAAAACCGTATAAAAAACTCTTAACGGAATTGCAGTTGCCATTGTAGTAGATTCCGATTTTCTGATGGCTATTGACTTCGGAATAAGCTCACCGAAAACAATGTGCATAATCGTAATCAGTACAAAACTTGTGATCACCGAAATGGAAGTGATGGTTGCCTGACTAAGATCAATACTAAGCGAATGGAAAATATTTTCTACAATATGGTGTAACGCGCTTTCTCCAACCCAACCTAAAGCCAGGGAAGCCAGCGTGATGCCGAGCTGTGTAGCAGAAAGATATTCATCAAGATGTTTGATGATATGCTCTGCCTGCTTTGCCATTGAGTTTCCTTCTGCGGCTTTTATCTGAATCTGTGAATAACGAACTTTAACAATTGAAAATTCTGCGGCTACGAAAAAGCCATTAAGTAAAACAAGTAATAAGGCCAGCAAAAGCCTGACTATGTCCGAATCCATTTAGAAATTATATAAATTTAGTACTACAAATATATACAAAATAAAAATAACAAAAAAAGCATCGTGATGTACGATGCTTTAATATTGTGTTAAAATAATTTTTTACGAATTTTTCAAAGCTTCTGCTCCGGAAACGATCTCTAAGATCTCGTTTGTAATAGCAGCCTGTCTTGCTTTGTTGTAGAAAATTACCAAATCGTTTTTCAGAGCCTGCGCGTTATCTGTCGCTTTATGCATCGCAGTCATTCTCGCTCCGTGTTCAGAAGCTACTGAATCAAGGATGGCTTTGAAAACCTGAGTTTTGATCGATTTAGGAATCAGATTATCTAATATTTCTGTTCTGTTTGGCTCAAAAATATAATCTGTTTCTACCTGAGGTTCTGTATTCTCAGGCATTGAAATTGGAAGAAGCTGTTCTGTAGTTACTTCCTGAGTGGCAGCATTAACGAATTTATTATAAATTAAATATACTTCATCAAATTTACCTTCTGTAAAGTTTTTCATTACAGCTTCAGTAACATGAGCTACCGTATCGAAGTTCAGATTATCGTAAACAGCACTTTCGTTTGCGTATACCTTACGGGTTCTTCTTACAGCATCAAAAGCTTTCTTACCGATAGACAAAACTTCCACCTCATATTGAGATTTGTTCTGAAACTGTGCATTAAGCTCCTTAACAATAGATGAGTTAAAAGCTCCGGCAAGACCTCTGTTTGAAGTAATTGCAATAAAAAGCACTCTTTTTACTTCTCTCTTCTGAGCATAAACAGAAATCTGATCAGGATCTGAACTGGAATTTACATTCTGGATAAGTTCCTGTAATTTCTCAGAATAAGGTCTTAACATTACGATTGCATCCTGTGCTTTCTTCAGTTTCGCAGCGGAAACCATTTTCATAGCACGGGTAATCTGCATCGTGGATGAGATAGACGTAATTCTGCCTCGTATTTCTTTTAAGTTTGCCATATTGGGTTAGTTGTTGGTTGTCGGTTGTTGGTTGCTAGTTTTAGAAAATTCTGTCAACTATCAGCCAACAACCATCAACTAATTTTTAGTTATATTTAGAAGCTAAGTCATTTGCAGCCTGCTTAAGAACGCTGGTAATTGAATCATCAATTTTTCCTGCTTTAATGGCAGCCATTGTATCAGGATGCTTAGATCTTAAGAACTCGATGTATTCTATCTGGAATTCTTTTACTTTTCTGATAGGAACGTTTCTCAATAAGTTCTCTGTTCCTGCATAGATCATTGCAACCTGGCTGTCTACCGGAAGTGGAGAGTTTACCGGCTGCTTAAGGATTTCTACGTTTCTTTCCCCTTTAGAGATTACTGCTAATGTAGCAGCATCAAGGTCTGAACCGAACTTAGCAAACGCCTCTAACTCTTTATACTGAGCCTGGTCTAATTTAAGTGTACCAGAAACTTTTTTCATTGACTTGATCTGAGCATTACCTCCTACTCTGGATACAGAAATACCTACGTTGATCGCAGGACGAACCCCCGAGTTAAATAAATCAGACTCTAAGAAGATCTGTCCGTCTGTAATAGAGATTACGTTGGTAGGAATATATGCAGAAACGTCACCCGCCTGAGTTTCAATAATTGGAAGTGCTGTTAATGAACCACCACCTTTTACGATTGGTCTTAAAGACTCAGGTAAATCGTTCATCTGTCTTGCGATATTATCATCAGCAATTACTTTCGCGGCTCTTTCCAATAATCTTGAGTGAAGGTAGAAAACGTCTCCAGGATATGCTTCACGACCCGGTGGTCTTCTTAAAAGTAGAGAAAGCTCACGGTAAGCAACCGCTTGTTTAGATAAATCATCATAAACGATCAAAGCTGGTCTTCCGGTGTCTCTGAAGAACTCACCGATTGCAGCTCCTGCCATTGCAGAATATACCTGCATAGGAACCGGATCTGATGCGTTAGCCGCAACGATTACTGTGTATGCTAAAGCTCCTTTATCCGAAAGTGTTTTAACAATTTGTGCTACAGTAGATGCTTTCTGTCCGATAGCAACATATATACAATATACAGGGTTACCTGCATCAAAGAATTCTTTTTGGTTGATGATCGTATCGATCGCAACAGTAGTTTTACCTGTCTGTCTGTCACCAATGATAAGCTCTCTCTGTCCTCTTCCTACAGGGATCATAGAGTCAATCGCAACGATACCCGACTGTAAAGGTTCAGTTACCGGCTGTCTGTAAATAACTCCGGGAGCTTTTCTTTCCAATGGCATTTCGTATAAATCCCCAGTAATAGGACCTTTACCATCGATAGGGTTACCAAGAGTATCTACTACTCTTCCTAACATCCCTTCTCCTACTTTAATAGAAGAGATTCTGTTTGTTCTTCTTACTGTATCTCCTTCTTTTACTAATTTACTTTCACCAAGTAGCGCAACACCTACGTTGTCCTCTTCAAGGTTTAGTACAATACCTTCTACATCACTAGAAAATTTCACCAACTCTCCGTATTGTACGTTTTCTAACCCGTATACACGAGCAATACCATCACCGATGGTTAAAACTGTACCTACTTCCTCAACATTTGATTGAGTATCGAAGTTGGCCAATTGCTGTTTTAAGATCGCAGATACTTCTGCCGGATTTATTTCTGCCATTGTATGGTTGTTTTTTCTTTTTTTAAAATAATTTTTATCTTCCTACACTGATATTAAAACCGTTTCTTGGTCTTGAATCCTGAATGATAACTGTATTTGCTCCATTTTGAACATTTCCCATCTCATCTCTTTTTTTAGTATACTCAAATCCTACTTTTTTAGAAAGAATTTCTAATCTGTTAAGATCCAAAGTACCGTCGTCTTTTACAACTTTGCCTCCATAAATCATTTTGACAAAGTTGTCTGTAATATTACAGCCCATCAAACATCCTGTAAGGTGAGTTTCAAAATATACAGTGTTTAAATCTGCTGACATCACTTCAAAGTACCCCACAGAACCATCACGATTATACTTGTAATCTACTTCTTTAGGATCTTTATAATTATTATATTTTAAGTAAAATATATCATTTCCATTTAAAGAAGATACATTGTATGAGTAACGAGAAACAGGATCTTCAGTAACCTTTACGTACTCTTTTCCATCGACTGATGCAATATCTTTTTTAAGCTTAACCTTTTGTCCAAAAGTTAGAGATGCAATTATCAATGCTAAACCAAATAAAACTTTTTTCATCTGTGCTGTTATATTAATTTAAGCTAAAATCTTTTTTAACCTGATTAAGTTTAGACTTCACAGAAGCATCGATCTGCTGATCTCCAACTCTTAAAATATAACCTCCTAAAATTTCAGGCTTTATATTCAGCTGCAAATCAAAATTTGAATTGGTATTAACAAGGTTGGAATTTCTTAAAATCTCATCAAGGTTTTCTTTAGAAAGCTGAGTTGCCGTTGTTACCGTTACTCTCTGCACTCCACTGATATCCTCAACTTTGTTGATAAATTCCTGAGCGATATTCTTTAATTGGCTTTCACGACCGTGCTTAATCACCAATGTAATCAAATTTTTGGAAGAAACCGATAAACCTTTGAAAATTTCGTTTGCTACTTCTACTTTCTTTTTAGAATCGATGTAAGGCGTCATGAAGAATTTGTTTAAGTCTGCAGACTCTTTCATGATCTTTACTACATCTTTCATTTCAGAAAATACAGTAGCCGTTTGACCTGATTCGTTGGTGAAGTCAAGTAAACCTTGTGCGTATCTTTTAGCTACTTTAGATGTAAGCATTCTTAGTTAAGGTTTGATTTGTTTAAATAATTTTGAACTAATTCGTTTTGAGCTTCGTTGTTGTCTAACTTCTGCTTCAAAATAGACTCTGCGATGTTTACTGATAAAGTACCGATCTGAGTTTTGATATCTGCCATTGCAGCATTTTTCTCAGCATTGATGGTTTGTTTAGCAGCTTCAATCATTTTATCTCCTTCTACTTTAGCAACATCTTTAGCTTCACCTACGATTTTATCTCTGATTTCTCTTGCTTCTTTAAGGATAGCATCTCTTTCGATTTTAGCCTCACGAATAATTCTTTCGTTATCAGCTTTTAATACTTCCATTTCCTTTTTAGCTAAAACAGCTTGATTTAAGGCATCCTGAATAGAAGTCTCTCTATCATTTACTGCATTTACAATTGGCTTCCAAGCGAATTTTGCAAGAAGAAATAATAGGATAACAAAAGTAAGCGTCATCCAAAACAAAAGTCCAATTCCAGGTTCTATAATTCCCATATCTGTAGATTCTTTTTTAAGTGTTATTTATGGATTGTTTTTTAAAATTCTTAGCAGCAGCCAACCGCTTCACTGCTAAGAATATTTTTTTTTGCGGATAATTACTTGATGAAAGCACCAAAGATAATCGCGATAAGACCAGCACCTTCAATAAGACCAGCAGCAATAAGCATTGCTCCTTGAATCTTACCAGCTTGCTCAGGTTGTCTAGCGATAGCGTCCATTGCATGACCTCCGATTTTTCCGATACCAAGACCTACTCCTAGTACTGCTAAACCGATACCTACGTAAATTAATCCTGCTCCAGTTGATAAATCCATAATAAATAAATTATATTAGTTAAAAATTATTTTTCTTTTTTAATTAGTGAGCGTGCTCCTCGTGACCGTGATCATGCTCGTGTTCCGCAACTGCAATACCGATAAACAATGCTGATAATACAGTAAAGATATAAGCTTGTAATGCAGCAACTAATAATTCTAATACGGAAACAAATAATGCTAATGGTACAGACGCAAATCCTAAGAACGGCGATTTGAAAATGAAGATTAGTGAAATAATCGCCAAGATCATAATGTGTCCCGCTGTAACGTTAGCGAAAAGTCGCATCATTAAAGCGAAAGGCTTTGTAAAGATCCCGATAATCTCAATTGGAACCATGATTGGGTACAACAAGATTGGAACTGGCGGCATAAAGATATGTTTCCAATAATCTTTATTAGCACTGAATAATGTAATTAATAATGTAATGATTGCCAAAACCGCAGTGATTGCGATATTACCTGTAAGGTTTGCACCAAATGGAAAGAAAGGAATCAATCCAAATAAGTTATTAAACCAAATAAAGAAGAATGCTGTTAACAAATAAGGCATATATCTTTTATACTTTACAGATCCAATATTTGGAATCGCCACTTCATCTCTTAAGAAAACAATTACCGGCTCTAATAATTTACCTGCACCTTTAGGTAATTGAGATTTCTTATAATTTCTTGCCATTCCTATGAAAATAACTGCCATAAAAATAACTGACAAAAACATTGAAGCGGCATTTTTAGTAATTGAAAGATCAAAAAATACTTCGTTTGATTTTTGCTTTCCGCTAATGATCGAGAATAATGTTGCTTTTTGAACTCCTTTAGTAGAAACAACCTGACCTTCTTCTAAAGTATATCCGTCGTGTTCATGACCGTGAGCAATACTGCTTGAAAGAAAAGTATGCCAACCTTCTTTATCCTTAATAATTATAGGTAGAGGAACAGAAATATGATGCTCTTCGCCGTTATCATCTTTTGTAGTCCATAAATGCCATTCATTTGAATCACCAATGTGTTCCATGATCATTTTGGTCGCATTGAAGCTCTCTCCGGCTTCTTTGTTCTCTACTTTTTCAGCTGACTTTTCGCCTTCAGATTCATGTTGTGCACTAGCGAAACTACTAATGAATACAAATAAAAATGCGAAAAATAATGAAGAAATTTTTCTGTTCATATCTCTTTTTTAATCGTGTGCAAATATATCGATTTTATTAAACTTTACCAATATTAAAAATTGATTTTTATCATCAAAAATCAAGATTTGTTAATCAGCCTTATTACAGGTATATATATAAGAAGAGAAGCTGCAATAAAGCATATCACAATAAAGAGAAAATTTTCTTTTGTTTTGTCAACAATCATAAAAGAAATAATAAGCCAAATAATATCTTTGGGAATATTCATTACCAAAAATTTCATTCCTGCATTTACTTTACCACAGATATACCTTTTAAATAGATTATATGTGACAAGGTTCAATACTAAAATTAATAATATAATAATTAAGCTGCTTATAAAATTCATCACGCAAAAATAATGTAATTTAGGAACAAAATAAAATGTACTTTTGATTTGATAAAAACTAAGACCATCTAGAAAAATCATTAGACTGCCTATAAAAACGGTAAGCTATTTTGATACAATAACATATTTTAAATCAGTAAAAAAATATTTCTTTTACTTTTTCAAGTTCAAGTTTTTTATAAAAATCTTTTAATTTTCTTTTAAATTGGTTAATTAAATCCTATTTTTCTAATTTTCAACATTATAGATCCAAATAAAAATTTTCACTCAAATTCAAACAAGCTTTAGTCATTTCGGAATACTTTCAATTCAAGTAAAAATCCTATTTATAGAATAAAAAAATCATCCATATAATTTTAATATTAATTCATAAAAAGCAACTTATTTGTATATTTGCAATCAATTTTATAAAAACACTTTGCTTTAATCTCATTTGTAATAAAAACTTGTTTTTCAGGCATCAAATGAGTTTTACATATATATAATTTTTTAATACTATTTCAATTAAAGAAAATTATCTAATGTTTGGTATATTTTAGCAGAGTACTTTTTTACAACATAAATAAATTAAACACTTCTGATGATAAAAAAAACATTTAATCGATTGTATTATACTGTTTCGTATTGGAGAATTGATGATTCTCTAAATTCTGATAAGGACAAAGATTCTGCTATTCTTTTCAATATCTACATTTTTTTATTATTTATATTTTTCCTAATTCAGTCTGCCTTTAATATCTTTTTTATCGGGATTTATTCTAATGCCCTATTATTATTCTGTATATCCCTGTTTTACTGCTTCTGTTTTCTCTTCCTGAGAGATATTCTCATGAATAGATACTGTATAATTCTGTCTTTTATTGCCTTAACATTCCTGGTTACGTTTTATTCCTGTTATTACGGTATTAAAAGTGGTACATTTTTGTATTATTTTCCTCTATTGCTGGCAGTTTATTTATTTTTCTCTTCGGAAAATGATCGCTTATTAATTATTTTTCTCACTGCATTGATCTTATCAAATATTTATATTTCTGCATTTTCAGATTTTGAAATTTTTGATCATAATGAAAAGTATGAAAGCTTTGACAATTATCTGTTAATCGTAAACATCTCATCTGTACTTATCTTAATGTTTGTCAATTCGTATTACTTTATCCAGAAGCGGGAAAAATATTATATTACACTTTATCGAAATCTTTACAGAAAACAACAAATTGAAAACCTCAGCAACGAACTAAAACGGTTAAAAGATAATTTAAATAAAGAAGCATTTTCTGAGGAAACATTAAAAGAACTTATTGAATTCGTACAGTTAAGCGATATGATCTTTATCGAAAAATTCAATACAGCATTTCCTGATTTTTTTGAAAAACTAAATGCAATCAGTTCGAATTCTCTTAACATTTCAGATAAGAAAATGTGTGCAATGCTTAAGTTGGGATTTACAAGTAAGCAAATTGCCATCTATACAAATTCCTCTATAAAATCTGTGGAAGGCAAAATCTACAGATTAAGAAAGAAACTCAATTTATCATCAGATGTAGATTCCAGAGTCTGGTTTTCTGCCATATGATTAAAATTACAGCGTATTCTGAAACCTTACTTTGCCACACGAGGACTTCTGAGGTCTTGTTAATTAAATAGTTGCGATTATTTTTCATCTATTTGTATCGGTACACTTTAATCTAAAAAAACAGATAGAAGTATAACTTTAAATACATATAGATGAATATTAGATTTCTTTTTATTTTAACTTGCATTTGCAGTATATTCTGGAATGCAAAAGCTCAAAATTGCAACGCATTATATATAATAAATGCTCAGAACGGAAATGTCTATGATATTTCTTCATTGAATGGAAATTTGCCCGCCGCTACAACCAATATGTCTTCTTCGGCAAGAAGCAATTTGGCTATGGGACCCAATCCTGCCAATACATCACAAACGGTTTTTACCTCTTCTAATATATCTGCCAACTCTCCGGTGTATGTAAGCAATTCCTCTATAGGAACAAATTTACCGTTAGGCGTGGGAGGATTAACTGCAAATCCTATATCAGGTTCTTCTACAGCAGGATATGTTTATGGCATATCAGATAATAAAAGTCTTATTAAAGCAAGTCCTGCACCTGCAGCCAATCTCGGAACGATTACCGGCGACACCATCTGGTCTGGCGGTACTGTTGCAAGCGACTCTTTTTTCGATTCAAACGGAAGAATGTATACTGTAGTTACACAAGGTTCGGCAAGATATATTTACAGAATAGATTTGTCTACTTTACAGGCTGCACAGGTTGTTCAGTTGAGTGGTAATCTGCCGTCGACTTTTCAGGGATTGGCGTTTTATAACGGTAATATTTATGCTGTTGAAGGATTCTCCACAACAATACTATTGGTAAGTTCTTTTGGAGCAAGAATTTATGAAATAAATCCTAATACCGGTGTAAGCACAGTAAAAACATCATATACGCTAAATACTCTTTTAGGTCCTTTTTCCAATGCGGATGATTTAGATCTTGCTTCTTGTCAGTCATTTACGCCCTCTGCCGCTCCAACCTGTAATGAATTATTCGGTATCAATTCAAGTCAGGGAATAACTTATAAAATCAATTTTGATTCTGCCGGTAACATTACAGGAACAACATCGGTAGCAGACGGTACGCCAGCCACTCATGGTAATATGTCTTATGGTCCTATTGCCGGAAATTTATCTCAAAATCAATTTGTTTCCTCGCCTAATGGTTCCTTAGGAAGAATCTGGGTTGGAGTAGCGACATCAGCTAATACTACTTATCAACAACAAAGTACTTCAACAACCTGGGGTTCACCTTTAGGAATTGGTACCGATCCCTCTACAGGTTTAGTGTATGGAATTAACAACAAAGCTTTAACAAGATGGTCAGGAAGCGGAGCTGCCACAACATTAGGAAATGTAACAGGTGATGCCAATTGGACAAACGGAAGATCCCTGAATGATATTGCCGTAGATAACGGAGGAAACCTGTATTTAATTATTAGCGTAGCCGACACTAATAACTGGCTGTACAGAATAAATCCTTCAACGCTTACAGCAACTCCGGTAACGCAGATGAGCGGAACTGTACCGGATCTCACCACTTCTAACGGTAATGGTTTAGCGTACCTTGGAAATTATTTTTACTACAGCAGAATAAACGGAAACGGAACCGATCTTTGGAAATTGGACGCAATGACAGGTGTTTCTTCTTTTGTGGGAAATATTGCAGGTACCAGTACAAACCGAAGAGATTTTGGCGATTTAGGATCCTGTGCCACAGTTACGAACGTACCCGGAAACTTTACATTTGACTGCAGTGCTCCCGGCGGAGGTATAGTAGGAGCACAACTGTTTGCAAACGGAAATATTCAAAATTCTGTATTACGAATTCCTATTTCAGGAGCAGTAAACGGATTGGCAGAATTTACTTTAAGCGGTAACGGAATTACAACATCCCCTTCTCCGTATGTAGCATTCATTTCACAGGGAGCCAGCTATGTTGATATTCCTTTCACCTATGATGGAAGCAGCAGCGCGGGAAATCTTACAATTTCAATAACATCTCCGCGCGCTACAGGATCATGCTCTATAACTGTTGTAATAAAAGATTCTGTTTGCTATGAAGACCCCGCTTTAGTAGCCAACCAGACTTATCCGGTAAAACATGGAATAACTTCGCTTGGAAGAGCGGGTGCTAATAACGGAAACTGGCCTATGCTTAGAAATTCTGCTTATACTGTACTGGAAAGTAAAACAAAAGGTTTTGTGATTACCCGAAACAGCAATCCGGAAGGAACAATTGCAATTCCCGTAGTAGGAATGATGGTCTTTGATACAGACGAAAACGCAGGAAAAGGCTGTCTTAAAATCTATACAGGATCTGCTACAGGAGAAGGCTGGAAGTGCTTCACCACACAAACCTGTCCATAAAATATCATCATTGAAATATGTAAAAAAATTTTAACGATTAATTAAAACATAAAATGAAAATAATTATATTGGTAACTCTTACCTCAGTTTTGAATATAATGAATGCTCAGGTAAGAATCGGAGAAAAATCCATAACAGCTAATCCGGATATTACAAATACATCCGTATTATTGGAATTCGGAGATACTTATGATAAAGGCATCATACTCCCCTATGTAGAAACTGTACCCACAGGAACAAATAATTCGAAAGGCGGAACATTTATTTTTGACGCATCCTCCAATACAGAATATAAAGTAAAGGTAAAAAATGAAAATACCGGATGGACCGATTTAAGTGTACAATCCGGTTACAACACCACAGTTGAAGCCACTGTAAAAGTACCACAAGCTTCACCTTTAACGGATCATCCGAATGCAAAAACTGTTATTGGTAATTCCGCTACGACAACTGATGGTATTTTAGTTTTAGATTCCAATGACAAAGCAATGGTATTGCCAATCGTTACAGACTTTACGGCGATCAAGAATCCATCTCCTGGAATGCTGGCTTTTATAAAACATCCCACTGATTCTTCTAAACACAGGCTTATTCTATTTAATGGTCAGAAATGGACATTTTGGAAACCTTAGAGTAATTGTCATTCTAATTCTAAACCCCAACAGGCTTCCAAAAGAAGTCTGTTTTTCTGTATAAAGATCAATATCCGATTAATATATGAAGATGATCTTTAAATTGAATAAATATAATTCTCTGTCTGGTTTTTTATCTTTATTGAATGTTTACAATCTTATCACCATGAGAATTCTCATTTTACTAAAAAATTTCCTTATTTTTGCAAACCTATAATTTACAATACATATGTTTAATAGTTTACAGGATAAATTAGACAAAGCGCTTCATAATATTTCAGGACGTGGAAAAATCACGGAAATCAACGTTGCGGAAACCGTAAAAGAAATTCGTAGAGCATTGGTGGATGCCGATGTTAATTATAAAGTTGCAAAAGATCTTACAAAAAGAGTTCAGGATAAAGCTTTAGGACAGGACGTTCTTACTTCGCTTACTCCGGGACAGCTGATGACGAAAATCGTTCACGATGAGTTAGTAGATCTGATGGGAGGTTCTCAGGAAGGAATCAACCTTTCCGGAAAACCGTCTGTAATTCTTATCGCAGGACTTCAGGGGTCTGGTAAGACTACTTTCTCCGGAAAACTGGCGAATTATTTAAAAACAAAAAGAAATAAAAAACCTCTTTTGGTTGCGTGTGACGTATATCGTCCTGCTGCGATTGATCAGCTTAAAGTTTTAGGCGGACAAATCGGGGTTCCGGTTTTCACGGAAGAAGGTTCTATGGATCCTTCAAGCATTTCTCAGAATGCGATTAATTTTGCAAAAGCTAACGGCCACGATGTAGTGATCGTGGATACAGCGGGTCGTTTAGCAATCGATGAGCAGATGATGAAGGAAATTAAAACCGTTCATTCTGTTATTACGCCAAACGAAACGCTTTTCGTTGTTGATTCTATGACGGGACAGGATGCAGTGAATACAGCTAAAGCATTCAACGATACTTTGAATTTTGACGGGGTTGTTTTAACGAAATTAGACGGTGATACCCGTGGTGGAGCCGCTCTAACGATCCGTTCTGTTGTTGAAAAGCCAATTAAATTCATTTCTACAGGTGAGAAAATGGAGGCTTTGGATCTTTTCTACCCGGAAAGAATGGCAGACAGAATTCTTGGGATGGGAGACGTTGTTTCCTTAGTAGAAAGAGCTCAGGAACAATTTGATGAAGAGGAAGCGAAAAAACTTCACAAGAAAATCGCTAAAAACGAATTTGGTTTTGATGACTTTTTAAAGCAGATTAACCAAATCAAAAAGATGGGTAATATGAAGGATTTGATGGGGATGATTCCGGGCGTAGGAAAAGCGATTAAAGATGTTGAGATCAGCGACGACGCATTCAAGCATATCGAAGCAATCATCTACTCTATGACTCCTGAAGAAAGAAGAAAACCTTCCATCATCAATACCCAGAGAAAAAACAGAATTGCAAAAGGTGCAGGAAGAAAAATTGAAGATGTAAATCAGTTAATGAAGCAGTTCGACCAAATGGGCAAAATGATGAAAATGATGCAGGGTCCACAAGGAAAACAGATGATGCAGATGATGAGCAAAATGCCAAATATGCCTGGAATGGGCGGAATGTTCGGCAAATAAACACAAAAAAACGATTAAAAAATAATTATTATGGAAATCAATCAACAAGGGAACAACCAACCTTACAAATCAGAAAAAAAAGTAACTGCTGGAATTTTAGCACTCTTACTTGGTGCATTCGGAGTGCATAAATTTTATTTAGGCTATACAAAAGCAGGAATTATTCAGATCTTACTGAGTTTATTATGCCTTGGAGGTTTAATTGCTTTTATTGAAGGAATTATTTATCTTACAAAATCTGATGAAGAATTTGACAGAACGTATGTTCAGAACCAGAAAGAATGGTTTTAAAACTTTAGAATGTTACAAATACAAAATCCGACTCAAAAATGAGTCGGATTTTTTTGTTTTTATGCTTCAACATAACAAATATGTGTTGCTCTCAAGGATTTTGCCCTATCACTCCAATTCCCCGCAGGAAAAATAGTTGTATTAACTCTAACAAGTACTGTTTTAAGTAAAAGATTAGATTCCACTGTTGCGCCTGTTGCTCCTAATGAATATGTTGGTGTAGCATACGTAGGTAGCATAGTAAAATTAGACGACAAATAAAGCGTTACAACACTGTTATTAACTCTCATTGAAGAAATGTTATTTGCCAATCCCATAGAAGCTAAATCTGGAAAAGCGTAATCTGTATTTTGATTGGTTGAATTCTCATAAAGAAGACCCGTATAATCAGTATTATCATACAGTTTAAACCACCCATTACACACCTGATTAACTACTCCTTTTTGGTTGTTTTCATTTTTATTAGTAAATGCAATCATAGATTCATAATCGGGAGATAACAATCCAACATGGCTAGAATCTTCATAGAGATTAAAGTTTGGATACTTCTCTACAAAAGCTATAATTTTTTTGTACGATTCAGAATCTTTGTTGATCACATTATTATACTTATCGATTTCAATTTTTGCAGTAGTTCCATCCTGAAACCTATACTCTAATTTCTGAGTTTTTATTTCATTCTGAAATTCCTCATTGTTTTGTGTACAGCTTGCTAATGTAATGCAAGCTAATAATAATCTTAATTTTTTCATAATTAAATCACATTAATTTGATATATTTTATGGTTGTAAAAAAAGTCCTAATTTTTTTAGGACTTATAATTTTAGTTTTTAGATTTTCTATTTAGCGAAAACATACTTAACTCCGATTCCAACAGAAGCCAAATCAAGACCAAAATTGTAGCTATCTACACTTTTAGCATTCTTGTATTTGAAGTTGCTGTATCCGAATTCTCCGATTGTAGCCTCGATAGTCCAGTTTTTGTTTAAGAAATAATCTAAACCTGGCTTCACAGCAACACCGAAAGAATTGAATTTCTCTTCTGTAGTAGTTGTTGCGTTTGCAAAAGTAGTCTCACGCTTATCGTTTCCGAAAGCCATTGGTACTGAAAGCTGACCGAAGATGTAGAATTTCTCACCTAAAGTCCAGTATTTTCTTGCAAAAGGCTCTACTACAAATGCAGAAAGAGTGTTTTTAGTTGTAGTAACAGCACCTTCGTTTTTTGCTACGCTTGAAGCATAACCTACACCAACTCCAACTGCTACGTTTGTTCCAACGAAATGTCCGATTGTAGGAACTAATGTTAAATCACTAGTTTTGATATTTGTATTGTTATCTTCTCTAGCCGCAAAATTTAAAGTTCCTGATACATATGTAGTTCCTTTAGCGATTTGCGCATTAGATAAACCGAAAAGTGCAATAGCACCTGCTAATAATACCTTTTTCATTTTTTTAATAATTTTAATACTTTCTGACGGCAAATTTACAGTGACCGCTGTGAATATTAAAATTTGTTAATGTGATTAATATCATCGGAAATTTTTAGCAATTTCCAACAATAAATCTTATTAAATAAGGGCTTTTAGCGTTTTCACAAATTTTTGAATAAAAAAACTCCAATTTTGCAATCGGAGTTCATTATAGTTGATTTTAAAAAATTTACTTAAGGAAGAAATTTACCCCGAAATTCACCGCTCCGAAGTTAAATCTGTCGTCACCGTACCAATAAGGACCACGACCTTTGTATTTACTGCTTACACTCTGGAATCCTAAATACAGTTCTGTATTCTTCATCTGATACCCTACTCTCGGCGCAACATACAGTCCGCTGTTAATGTAGTTTCTCGTAGAAATTCCGGCACCAAGATCCAGTCCTACAAACAAAGGAATCTTATTAAATCTGTATTTTCCGGAAACTGCAACAGGTATAAATCCAAAATCGTCTACATTATCTTTTCCGAAAAAATGAGAATATCCTGTAGCAGCACCAATATCAAGACCTTTCGTGATATTCCACATATACGCTGCGTCTAATCCCAGAGTTACACTCGCTGCATCTGCCGCATCTCCAAGCGGTGCACCAACATGAGCTCCCAGTCTGAAACCTTCCTGAGCCTGCGTAAGACCTCCAAAAAACGCAAAAGCACTTAACAATAATAGTTTTTTCATTTTAATAATTTTAAATTTTGAATTGAGAATTTTCCGGTAATAAAAATGGGTACATTTATACAGAAAAAAAGCGGTACAAATTCTGTACCGCTTTAATTTTTTATGAGAATAATTCTTAGTTTCCTCCGAATTTAAATCCTACACCCACTTGTAAAAAGCTGTTAGTTAACTTTTCCCCGTTCGAAGTATCTTTTGCTAAATTAGATACTCCCATGTTGTATCTTGCATCAAAAAACAATCCGTTCTCCAACATATATTCAGCACCTAAGAAAGGAGCAATATTCAAAGTATTTAACTGATTTTTGATATCTACTTCATCGCTGCTGTTAATTTCGAATCCCGGAATAACTCCGCCTAATCCTAGATCTGCAGAATACTTTTGCTTAGCAGAAAGGATAACTCCAAAACTTGCACCTGCAGAAACCGAAAGACCTTCAGTAATGAAATATTTAGCAGAAACAGGAATCAATAAAGTATGGTAAGTCTGTTTTGCCTTAACATTAAAAAAGTTGGTAGGATTACTAGGGTCAACTTCTGCAATATTCAGTTTTCCTCCAAGTTGAGAATATAAAAGTTCCCCCTGTAAACCAAATCTATCGCTTACTTTATATTCGGCAATACCTCCAATGTAAAAAGTATGTAACGGATCTGATGTTTCAGAATCTGAGTTGTCTTTAAGCTTAAGAGTTGAATAAGAATATCCTGCTTTAGGTCCGAATCTGAATTCCTGAGCTTTTACGCTCAACCCCATAACAGCGACTGCTGTCAAAAGAAATAATTTCTTCATAGTTAATAGTTTTTTTATTAATCAGCCGCAAAAATAACACTTTTTTTCTAATATCAAAATTTTTGTTATTGATTGTTTAAAAATTAAAAAGCAGATCAACTTCTGTTCATCTGCTTTTCAATTATATTACGATAAATTGTTTAATCGTTTCGCTGTCTTTTTTCCTCATCATTGTAGGCAAGAATAATTTTTCTTACAACAGGATGTCTTACAACATCTTCTTCCGTTAGATGAACAAAACCGATTTCTTTTACATCCTTCAGAATTCTCATGGCTTCCTTTAATCCGGATTGCTGTTTCGGAGGTAAATCCACCTGACTCGGATCTCCGGTGATGATGAATTTAGCATTCATCCCCATTCTCGTTAAAAACATTTTCATTTGGGAATGGGTTGTATTTTGCGCTTCATCCAGAATTACAAAGGCATCATCCAGAGTTCTTCCTCTCATAAACGCTAACGGAGCCACTTCAATCACTTTCTTTTCAATAAAACCTTCCAGTTTTTCATGCGGAATCATATCACGCAATGCATCATACAAAGGCTGTAAGTATGGGTCCAGCTTTTCTTTAAGATCACCCGGTAAAAATCCTAAGCTCTCCCCTGCTTCAACGGCAGGTCTTGTTAAAACAATTCTTTTAACGGTTTTATCCCTCAAAGCTTTTGCCGCCAAAGCCACACTCGTATACGTCTTTCCCGTTCCGGCAGGTCCGATCGCAAAAACCATATCTTTTTTCTCAGTTTCCTTAACTAATTTTTTAAGGTTAGTGGTTTTCGCTTTGATGATTTTACCATTAACGCCTTTTACAATGATGTCCTGATCGAAAACAAGCTGTTTTTCGTTTTCATCCTTAATATTCAGAAGATTTTCAACATCTTTCAGGTCTATAGAATTATTTTTTGAAATAAAATTGACAATATCATCAAGCTTTTTCTTAAAAATATCCAAAGCTTCCTGATTGCCCATCGCAAAAATATAGTGATCTCTTCCGGTAATTTTAAGAGTGGGAAAAGTAGATTTTATAAGGTTGAAAAATTGGTTGTTTACTCCGTAGAAGATTTTCGCATCGATATCCTCAAGATCATATGTCAATTCAAACATGCAGTATTATTATTAATTTTAGATTTTAAATTTAAAGCTTTTTTTGAAATTTATATCAAATTCTTTTCCATAATTTTTCCGGCATTCCTTTTATTTTAGATAAATTTGCATTTCTATCATTCTATACAACCATCAATGTCAATTATAACCCTCACTTCAGATTTCGGAAATTTGGATTACAGAGTTGCCGCTGTAAAAGGGAGCATTCTTTCTCTGAATCAGAAGGTTAATATTGTTGATATTAGTCACGAAATACAGGCTTTTAACCTTATACAGACGTCTTACATCGTAAGAAATGCTTATAAACACTTTCCGAAAGGCACCATACATATTGTTTCCGTAGACAGTTTTCATAACAGAAACAGGAAAAATATTTTATATAAATCCGACGGTCATTACTTTTTGGCAGCGGATAACGGCGTTTTAAGTTTAATTTTTTTTGATATTAAACCTGAAGCTATTTACGAAATTACATTAAACAACCGTTTCGACGATATCGTTAATTTCACTTCCACAGATGTTTTTGTTCCTGCAGCCGTTCATCTGGCAAACGGAGGACTTCCCGAAGTAATCGGAAGAAAAATAGACTCTGCAAAACAGCTTCTGTTTCCGAAACCTGTTTATAATGAATCTGAAAAAATGATTATTGGAGAAGTTACCTACATTGATAATTTCGGAAATATAATCTCAAATATTAATAAAGATTTTTTTGAAACCATCGCAAAAGGATACGAAAGTTTCACGATAAAATTCAGAAACTTAGCACTTTCAAGAGTCTTTTCGAGTCATACGGAAGTGGTTTCGGACTGGGATCGGGAAACAGAATTTCACGGGCAGTCTGCTGCAATCTTCAATGACAGTCAGCTTTTGGAGCTTACCATCTACAAAGGAAGCCGAAAAAACGGGGCAAAATCCCTGTTTGGACTTAACGTGGGCGAAAATATTTACATTGAATTTTTCTAAAATTTAATATTTCATAAAAAAATCGATTTTTTTTATATATTTGTCAAAATCTAAAAATTAAAAATGGCAGAATACAAATTATTGCTTCCGTCCATGGGAGAAGGTGTTATGGAAGCGACAATTATCTCCTGGTTGTTCAACGAAGGTGATAGCGTAAAAGAGGATGATTCCGTAGTAGAAATTGCAACAGATAAAGTAGATTCAGACGTTCCGACACCCGTTTCGGGGAAAATCGTAAAGATTTTGAAACAGAAAGACGAAGTTGCAAAAGTAGGTGAAGCCATTGCTATTTTAGAAATTGAAGGAGAAGGCGGAAACACTGCTTCAGAAGAAGTAAAAACGGAAACTCCGACGGCGGCTCCGGACGCGGAAACCTTAAAAACCATTGAGGAACCTTTAAAAGTAGCTGCTTCAACAGAGTTTTCGGGAGATCTTTATCTTTCGCCACTTGTAAAATCTATTGCTCAGCAGGAAAATATTTCTGAAACTGAACTGAAAACCATCAAAGGAAGCGGTCTGGAAGGAAGAATTACCAAAGAAGATATTTTAGCATACGTTAAGAACAGAGGAAACCAGCCAGTTCAGCAGGCAGCTCCTGTACAAACTCCATCTGCTCCACAACCGGTTGCAACTTCGGCTCCGGCTGCTACGATTACGGCTGCTGCAGGTGATGAGATCATTCCAATGGACAGAATGAGAAAAATCATCGCTGAAAACATGGTAAAAGCGAAGCAGATTGCTCCACACGTAACTTCTTTCATCGAAACAGACGTTACCAACGTTGTAAAATGGAGAAATAAAAACAAATCTCTTTTTGAAAAACGTGAAGGTGAAAAACTGACGTTCATGCCGATTTTCGTGAAAGCAGTTGTGAAAGCGATTCAGGATTTCCCTATGATCAACGTATCAATAAGCGGAGAAAACATCATCAAAAAGAAAAACATCAACATCGGTATGGCAACAGCTTTACCGGATGGAAACCTTATTGTTCCTGTTATTAAAAATGCAGATCAGTTATCACTTTCAGGATTGGCAAAAGCGATCAACGATTTGGCGTACAGAGCAAGAAACAAAAAATTAAGACCTGAAGATACTCAGGGCGCGACATATACAATTTCTAACGTAGGAAGTTTTGGAAACTTAATGGGAACTCCGATTATTCCTCAGCCTCAGGTTGCAATCTTGGCAATCGGAGCTATCGTTAAAAAGCCTGCCGTTCTTGAAACGCCGGACGGAGATGTAATTGCAATCAGAAACCTAATGTTCATGTCTCACTCATATGACCACAGAGTTGTAGATGGTTCTCTAGGCGGAATGATGCTTAAACATGTTCATGATTACCTTGAAAACTGGGATCTGAATACAGAAATATAATTTATAAATGATGAATGATAAGTGATAAATGAGACAATTGTCATATTAAGCTTATCGAAACATCTTTACAATATAAAACCTTCGAATTTTTTTCGGAGGTTTTTTTGTTAGCAAATATTTCTTATTGATTAGATTCTAACTCGTATTTTATTTCAGTATCCAGCTTAAAATTTTCTTTTTTATTGGACAGATAAATACTTTTCAGACTGTCATTTTTATCAAGATCAATGTATAGATCAAATTGATCTGTAGATTTGTTCTTTAAAATTTCATAGAGCTGATCAGGATCTAAATCTATTTTCATTCTTAAAACAGGCGCAAAAAAAAATTCTTCCGATTTAGGTTTCATTCCGGCATTTTTAGTGACTTTAAGATCAATTTCATCAAAGGGACGTATTATAAGAGGTCGATTTTCATAGAAAAATGTTCTGTTTATAAGTGTATCTGCTGAATAAGATGAATTTGATAAATAATGATAAGTCACAGGACTAAACTCTATTCCTGAAAATTCGGAGCCACTTTTTATCGTAAGATATGGCGTAATTTTTATTTTATTCTGAGCAAAAAATACTGCGACATCTCTATTTACATCTTTATTAAACCAAGGCTTAAAAACTGCAGTTCCCCTAAGTTTTTGTGTTACTTTATAATTCGCTTTTACAGTAAACACTCCATGTTTTCCGAAGGTAAGCCCTAAATTTTCGCTATTTTCAATATTTTTTCTGATAAGGTCATCATCAATTTCTCCATTAAATTCATAAAATTTGTTGTCCTCAAAACAGAACCAAAGCAAATGAAGTTTTTTAGGCAGAAGTTTTTCATTTACCGATAAATGCTTTTCCCCATTGGGAATATTAATAGTATCATCTTTGTTTATGAACATATTTTCCAGAAGTACTGTATTTATATCCTCTTCGTTTTCAACATAAATATAATAATCTGATCTGTCAAATCTTTTGTAAGCAGTTTCATTCAAAAAAATCCCGATAATTAATCCTCCAATAAGAATTAATAAAATGATATTCCAAATTTTAATAGCCATTTATATGCGCTTTAGCCAATCCTGATAACAATACTAAAAACAAGCTGTAAATGATAAGAAAAATAAACATACAAATAAGAATTATAATGTACACCGTTCTGATTTCTTTACCTGTTGTTACTGCAGAACTTATAAGAATAATTAGCATATTAATGATTATCAGATAAATATAATTATTTAAAAATTCATTTGATAAAAAATCATAACGCTGTAAAAACAGAATATGCGAAAGGAGAAAAAACATAAAAACCAATATCACATTTGTAGAAGTTTTTTTCAGTAGCTGATCTCTATTTTTATAAATATTCATCACGTTTTTATAAACTTTTTCCCGTTTTTGTGTAAATCTACTCATTAATATTTAAATTTAAAACAATTTTAAAAACCTTCTCACCGTGGAACTGGATTTCAGAAAACTCAATGTTAAAAAACTTTTCGATTTTTCAAAAGAAGAGGAAAATCTGATTTTTGAGGTTTATGACAAACTTTTTGAAATTTACGATATTGCCGTTATTGAAATTAAAGACTCCCCTTTTCATGAATTTAACTCCGGTGAAGGAATACCGCTTTTTGCTCCCAAAATAGGCTATTTCATTACGGATAAAAACAAACAGAATTCTTTTTATCTCTTTATCGTCAGCAAAATAGTAACAACTGTAAAAGGAGCGTACACAATAACTTCATACGACAGTCTGCAAATCTGGGGAATGAAAAAATTAAGCAGTGATTTTGGGTTCATTTCAGTCAACAGAAAAAAATGGACAGATAAAATTGCAGGAATATTCAGCAGCTTTACTGTTAATTTCAAAGACCGTGATTTTAAAGATTTTTATGTTTTGGGAAGTGATACTTTAAAAACACAATCCTTTTTAAACTCAGAACGAAAAGAAATAATCAAAGCGTTTTCTGATGAAGATTTTAAGCTGGAAATTAAAAACGACTTATTAAGCTTCGCCTTGCCTAAAGAACTTTCTGTACAAAATGCTTTAATGGTGGCAAAATTTTTAGAAGAAATATAAATTCCTTATTTTTATCATCAATCTTGCTACCAACAATTAAATGCTGAAAATAATAGTCATCATCCGGAGATCTCTTAAAAAATCTTTCGATAACATCCGAAACGAACAACTGAAGTACAATCTGCTTCAGGCAATTCCATTCTGGATCGGTTCTGTGATTACGGGTTTTGTGGCGGTGATGTATGCAAAGATTTTTGCATGGGGCGAAAATCTCCTGCATTTTATTCTCGATTGGCATTCGTGGATGATCTTCATAATTGCTCCGATTGGTTTTGTTGTCTCGTGGTGGCTCGTAAAAGAATTTGCCCCGAATGCAAAAGGAAGCGGAATTCCGCAGGTGATGGCGGCTGTAGAACTCGCCAATCCCAAAGAACACAGAAAAATCAGAAGTTTGTTAAGCTTAAAAATTATTGTTTTCAAAATTCTTTCCTCTTTGGTTTTGGTTATTGGAGGCGGTGCAGTCGGTCGCGAAGGTCCCACAATTCAGATTGCGGGTTCCGTATTCAGAAAAATAAACGAATATCTTCCCGAATGGTGGCCGAAAATTTCAAAGAAAAATATGATCATGACGGGTGCGGCAGCGGGACTTGCAGCGGCTTTTAACACACCTTTAGGCGGAATTGTATTCGCCGTGGAAGAACTTTCCAAAACCCACATCAATTATTTTAAAACCGCTCTGTTTACCGCAGTTATCATTGCGGGTTTAACGGCTCAGACTTTGGCAGGTTCTTACCTTTATTTAGGATATCCGAAAACAAATGACGTTTCTTTAATGGTGATGTTTCCGATCATTTTGGTGGGTGGGATTGCCGGAATTTTAGCCAGTCAGCTCTCCGTAATCATGCTTAAAATGAATGACTGGAAAAAAAGAAAACTTAAAACAGACCGCGCCAACGTAGCTTTTTTAATTTTATGTGCTCTAATTATAGCTTCTATCGCTTTTTTTATCAACCGGGAAATATTGGGTTCCGGGAAAGAAATCATGGAGCGTGTTCTTTTTACCTCTCAAAAACATGAAGACTGGTACGTTCCTGTTTTAAGAATGTTGGGTCCTGCCCTTTCCTTTACTTCAGGCGGTGCCGGAGGAATTTTCGCCCCTGCTTTAACAGCCGGAGCAAGTATTGGTTCTGTAATTTCAGGATTTATTCATCTAAGTCCCAATGAGACAAACGTTGTTATTTTGGCAGGAATGGTCGCTTTTTTAACCGGAATTACCAGAGCTCCCTTTACATCGGCAATCATTGTTCTGGAAATGACTGACCGACATTCTCTGATATTTCATCTCATGTTAGCGGGAATGGTCTCTTCCATTGCCTCCATTTTGGTAAGCCGGCATTCTTTATATGATGTCATCAAAGTGAATTTTTTAACAGAGATCAGAAAAGACGATAGTATTTAGAGTTCAGGGTTTGAGGTTTAAAGTTCATTTATAAAAAACAACAATCAAAAATCATGAACTGATAACAATTCACCAACAACAATTTTTCAGAAACATTCGCTTTCGTATTGCATATTACAAATATATTGTCTACTTTTGCACCTCGAAATAATTAACAAATTTTTTAACATTATGAACAATTACGAAACTGTTTTCATTTTAACTCCCGTTCTATCTGAAGCTCAGGTGGAGGAAGCAGTGAACAAGTATGTAGATCTTATCAAAGAAAAGAACTGCGAAATCGTTGCTAAAGAAAACTGGGGATTAAAAAAATTAGCTTACCCGATCCAATTGAAAAAGAACGGATTCTACACTTTAATCGAGTTTAAAGGTGAAGGTTCTGTAGTTGCTGATTTAGAATTGGCATTCAAGCGTGACGAGAGAGTAATCCGTTACCTTACTACAAAACTAGACAAACACGCTGTTGACTACGCTGTAACTAGAAGAGCAAAAGTAAAAGCAGCTAAAGCTTAATTATTAACCCTATTTTTTAAAAAGACAAGACATGGCAATAGACGAAATGGCTAAACAAGCCTCAGCTGGAGGAGAATCTGAAGTAAAATTCCTTACTCCGCTTGATATCAATACAAAATCTGAAAAGAAATATTGTAGATTCAAAAAATACGGAATTAAGCACGTTGATTACAAAGATGCTGATTTCTTATTACAGTTCGTAAACGAGCAAGGTAAAATCTTACCAAGAAGATACACAGGAACTTCTTTAAAATACCAAAGAAAAGTTTCTGCTGCAATCAAAAGAGCAAGACACTTGGCGTTACTACCATACGTAGCTGACTTATTAAAATAAAAAAATTGCAATTAGCCATTAGCTTCTCGCTTTTGGCTTTTTGTTGCTGAATTAATTTATAAATTCTAACGATGTGAAGAGTAAACCGGAACATAAAATCCGGAGCTCCAAACTCTAAAACGGACAACAACAATGAACATTATCCTAAAAAAAGACGTAGAAAACTTAGGTCTTGAATTCGACACAGTAAGCGTAAAGCCTGGTTACGCAAGAAACTTCCTTATTCCTCAAGGGTACGCTTTATTAGCTACTCCTAAAAACATTGCAGCTTTAGAAGCTACTTTGGAGGCTAGAAAAGAAGAAGAAGCGAAATTGGTTGCTGCTGCAACTGCTGTAGTTGAGCAATTGAAGAAAACTTCTATCACAATCCCTGCAAAAGTAGGTACTGGTGATAAATTATTCGGTTCTATCAACAATGCGGATCTTGCTGAAGCTTTAGGAAAAGCAGGAGTATCTGTAGATAAAAAATACATCAAAATTCCTGGAAACACGATCAAGAGAACGGGTAAATTCTCAGCTCTTGTTAGACTTCACAGAAACGTTGAGTACAACTACGAATTCGATGTTGTATCTGATGCTCCGGTTGAAGCTCCGAAAGCAGCTCCTGCTAAAAAAGAAGAAGCATCTTCTGAAGAAGCTTAATCAAGACGAGATTTTCTCAACATATAAACCACTTCAACCGAAGTGGTTTTTTGCATCCTTGCGACAGACTGAAGCTCTGCGAACATTGTTCTGAAGCTACAAAACATTCTCATTAAAGTCATTTCGACGAAGGAGAAATCTACCCTCCAAGCAGAACATCTCTATATTTTTCAAGAGCTATTTCCCGCTTTCCATTACAATCTTTTTTTGCAAAAAAGGATTTTCATTACAATCGGGGCTAAAATTCCCGTCATTAATCAATACTAATACGTTTTCACACACTTACCTCTCCGAAAATAAAGAATAAAGCAGAAATTCAATTAGTGCTTTTCATGAAAAAAATTTGTGTCATTAGTGTTTATAAGGAACACAAAAACCCTCCCACTCTAAAACTCTCCAACTCTCCCACTCTCAAACCCTACAACTCTCAAAACCTTCAACCCAAAATCACTCCTCACCCTTCAGCTTCTGTAAATAATCCGTCGGAGCAACCCCGATCACCTTTTTAAAAATATTACTGAAAGAAGACAAACTGTTGTATCCCACCATCATCGCGATCTCATACATATTGTACTTCCCTTCCAGCATCAGTTCCAGAGAACGGGTAATTCTCAGCGCACGTAAAAAACGGACGTAATTCATGCCCAGAATTTCCTTAAACTTTCTGGAAAGCGTTCTTGTACTCATCCCGAATTCTTTTGCCGTAGATTCTATGCTTAAAGGCTTTTCCAGATTCGCATGAATGTACTGTGCCACCTTCAGAAGCATTTCGTCATTCGGAAAAGGATGTTGAACCGGAAATGCCAGTTTTTTATCCCTCTTTTCGGGTAAAATTCCTTTTAATGCTTTAAGAAAATCATATTTTACTCCGTCATTCTTTGTGATTTTCCCATCCCAGTCTTTGGTATACAAAATCATTTCCCGAAGAAGATGGCTCACCGAATAAATATTAATTTCATCAAAAAAGCCATTTTCATTCTCTTCTTTTTTAAAATAAAAATTATACAGATCTACTTTCTGACTGGTAGAAAAAATGTAATGCGGTGTTCCGGCAGGAATCCACATAAAACATCTTGCCGGTAAATACCAGTGTTTCAGATCGGTGAAAATATGCACGATTCCGCCTTCTGCATAAACCAACTGAGCCGAACTGTGATAATGAATCTCGGTTTTCACCTTTCCGGTAAGCACATGATAAACGTAAAATTCCGAATCAGCTTCTTCTACTGCTTTAAAATGACTTTCGTTCATTCAATAAAGGTAAAGAGAAAATTTCAATATGGCGTAAATGAGCAAATCTTTTTCTGTTTTCACAAATCATGTCCGAAGCTGCACCGCGTAAATTTGCAGAGTCAAAAACAATTCAGCAAAAAATCTTAACTATATTTATGAAAATGATATCATACGCAAACAGATATCAGTGGTTTGCGTTGTGCCTATTACTTATGAGTAATTTATTACAGGCACAGATAACCGATTATCAACATCTTAGTCTGCAAAAAGCAATAGAAATCGGATTAATTCAAAACAAAAAAATAAAAATTAGCCATTTAAAAGATGAAATGTCCAAAACCAGAGAAAAAGATCTGAAAATGGAAAAGCTTCCCGATGTAGAATTTCACACAAGCTACAATCAGGTCACCAATCTTTTTCAGCATGAAGACGGCATGTTTGCAAAAGCAACAAAGTACAACATCATCAATGGAATGTACGATTTTACGCTTTCGGCTTCCATTCCGGTTTATATGGGTGGAAAAATTAAAAATACCGAAAAAAAAGCTTCCATTAATACCGAAATTTCATCTCTTAAAACCCATCTGAATGAGAGACAGTTAAAGATGGAAATTATCACCGCCTTTCTCCAGATTCATCATTTAAAAGAACAGCAGCATTTAATTAATGATAAAATGAAAGAAGATTCCGTAAACATCAAACAGGTAAAAGCTCTGAAAGCAAACGGTGTGGTTACGGTAAACGAAGTTCTCAGAACCTCTTTACAGCTCTCTAACCATAAAATGAGCCGGACAGAACTGGATAATGATATTCAGATTGCAGAACACAAGCTGAAAACGATGCTTTCCCTTCCGGAAAATCAGGAAATGCATGTGGAAACAGAAGACTTAATTTCTGAGAATGCAGAAATCCCTTACATCAATGAATTAACGGAAACCGCTTTACATAAAAACGAATCGGTAGAAATTGCCAATAAAAATCTCACTCTGAAAGAACTGGATCAGAAAATTGCCAAAGCGAATTATTTACCGAAAATTACCGCAGGCGGAGAGTACTTTTTAAAATATCCCAACATGATGTTTTTTCCGCCCGAACCTTATGCGTACCGTTTGGGAATGATCGGTATCAATCTTACCTATCCCATCGAAAATCTTTATAAAAATAAGTACAAAATACAGGAAGCAAAAGAAAATATAACTCTTGCCCGATTGCAGATCGAAGAAAACGAAGAAAATATCCGGCATGAAGTATATGAAGCTTTCAAAAAATTCGAAGAAACGGAACAGAAGGTAATCATAGCAGAAGAAGCGATCAACCAGGCAAAAGAAAATTACAGGATCGTAAAGACCAAATATGCGAATAAGCTAAGTTTAATCACCGAATTAATTGATGCCGACAATGCATATCTGGAAGCACAGTCCAACCTTATTTCCGTAAAAATTAACCGACAACTTAAATATTATCAACTCCAGTACACGATTGGAAATTTATAAAACTATGGCGAAGAAACAATTAACACAAAAGGAAAAAAGAATCAATAAGATGATCAGCGTTTTGGCGTGGATTCTTATCATCAGCGGAATTGGAGGAATGCTGAGTTTCTACCTTTTTTCGAGAAAAAATGTAACAACCAACGATGCGCAGATCGAACAGTACATTACGCCGGTTTCCAGCAAAGTTTCAGGTTTTATAAAGACAATAAAATTCAATGAAAACCAGTTTGTGCATAAAGGCGACACTTTAGTTATCATCGACAACCGCGAATTTATCAATCAGGTAAAAATAGCGGAAGCCGGTCTCCATGCCAATTCAGATAATATCAACACCATCGAAAGCGGAGTGAATACGAAAGAAAGTGACACTAAAATTATTGATGCAAAAATTGCTTCCGCCAAAATCGACATCTGGAAAACCGAACAGGATTTTAAGCGGTATAAAAATTTAGTGGATGAAGATGCAGCAACCGATCAGCAGTTTGAAAATGCAAAAGCGTTGTACGAACAGGCAAAAGCGAGTCTTTTGGCTTTAGAACAGCAAAAAAATGCCGTGAAAGCAGGCGTTAGTGAGCAAAAAACGAAAATCGCTCCGGTAAAAAGCCAGGTACAGCAAAGTTCTGCCAATCTTAACAATGCCAAACTTTTTCTTTCCTATACTTTTGTTACTGCACCTTACGACGGTTGGGTAGGAAAGAAAACCATTCAGGAAGGACAGCTCATCAAAGAAGGTCAGGCTTTGGTTCAGATCGTAAGCAAAGAAAAATGGATCATTGCCAATTATAAAGAAACGCAGTTGGGACAAATCGATCAGAAAAAAGAAGTCATTATCACCGCAGATGCCTATCCTGATGTTGAATTTAAAGGAAAAATCGTGTCGGTTTCTCCCGCTTCTGGTTCTCAGTTTTCTTTGGTAAAACCGGACAATGCAACAGGAAATTTTGTAAAGATTGAACAGCGATTTCCTGTAAAAATCATTCTCAATAAAAATCAAAACAATGAAAAATTGCTTTCCGGAATGAATGTTCTGGTGAGTGCGAGGAAGATTTAGAGTTTGAATGTTTGAGAGTGAGAGGGTTTGAGTTTTTTTAGTGTTTTCATTTTTCTCGGATTTTTAATTAACCAATCAATTATTTTTAGCGAAAAGGCAGAATACAATTTTGCCATCTTATCTTTTTTTACAATTTTCTGTCTTTTCGCAATTTTTTATTTTTTTTATTCAATTAATCATGCATCACAATTCAGTTTATCATCGATGGGTTCCGCAGTGGCTGAAACTTCCGCTTCTTATTCTAGCGCTTTTTCCGCATCTGATGCTGCTGTCGCTTCTGCATTCCAACAGTGCATTTACCGCGTCTTTTATGGATGCAGATTCGGATGACATTCAGTATTTAATGATCCTGATGTACGGAACATTTGTGGTCACGCTTTTGGTGATACAGCGTTTTATGGCATATTTCAGCGTAAAATATTATACTTTGCTGATGTCTTCCGCTTCGGTTCTCATTCTTTACGGACTTTCCGTTACGCATGATTATCATATTATTCTTATCATCCGTTTTCTGGAAGGAATTTTCGGAGTTCTGGAAGGAGCCATATTTCTTCCGCTTATTGTGGCTGAATTAAAGACAAAACACGCCAAAGAAATTGCCTATCTCTTTATGTACACCATTATTCTTACAGGCGGAACATTAACCACTTCCCTGCTGAAATCAAGCATAGAAAACTATGATTTCCGGCACATGATTCTCATGATGGTTTATTTTCACGTTTTTGTATTGGTGATGGCTTTTGCTATTTTCAATAAAAACAGATTTTTCCCGAAAAAACCTTTGTATCAGCTTGATATTATAAGCTGGTTTTTGCTTTGGGGATGTCTTCAGGCAGGAGGTTACGCGCTGATCTACGGAAAAAGACTGATGTGGTTTGAATCTGATACTATTGTATTCTGTTTTTTACTGTTCCTGATTTTTGGAGGATTATTCATGCTGAAACAGAGAAATCAGCCGCGCCCGTTTTTTCATTTTGAAGTTTTCAGCTCAAAAAATGTAATTGTAGGGGTGATTCTTTTCTTTATCTTTTATATTCTCAGAGCTTCTATCAACAATGTATACAGTGTGATGGCTGTTGTCTGGAAATGGCAGTGGGATTATATTGTGGAAGTACAATACTGGAACGTTGCAGGAAGTCTGTTGGGCGTTTTTCTGTCCGCATTGTGCATCACGAAAGGGGCATCTTCAAGGCTTGTATTTTTTACCGGATTTTTAATTTTAGCCATAGACAGCGCATGGTTTACCTACACTTTTTATCCGGATACAACGCTTCAGACGATTTGTCCTCCTCTTTTTCTTCAGGGAGTCGGACAAGGCTTACTTTTTACTCCGCTTGTATTCTTCTTAATTGCAGGAATGCCGGAACAGTATGTTTCCAATGCGACCGCAGTAGGAACTGCCACAAGATTCTGGACAACGGCAATCGGTTATGCTTTAATGCAGAATCTGATGCTATTTTTAACGTTAAAACATTCCGATTCTTTAAGTTCAGGATTTGTAAGTACAAACCCGATTTTCGCGTCACAATGGAACCAGATTTTTGGAAATAGCATTTCGAAACTTCCGGTTAATGACTCTTTGTCTGTCACTGCAGGAATCTTTAAGTCAAAAATCAATTCTCAGGCGATTCTGCTTTCCAATATGGAGATTTTTACAGGATTGTTCTGGCTGGCTTTAATTACCGCAGTGATTATTTTACTGTATCATCCGGTGAAAATTGCCGTGAGAAATATTATGTAATGGATTGCCAAACAAAAGTCGAAAAAAAATCATGCAGCAATGATCAGAATATTGAAAATTATCAAAACAATAAAAATCTCATTTTTTTCTAAAGCTACCATAAGCTTTTCCATTAAACCAACCAACCTTAAAGAAAATTTCTGCTGATATTTTGTGATTTTTGCGGTTAATAAAATTTAAACCGTATTTAGGCAAAAAATTTGCTATAATTCAGAAAATTTTGTTTTATGGAAATTCAGGAAATTGTAGCGAAGCAGAAAGACTTTTTCAAAACACAGCAGACGAAAAACATCAAGTTTCGAAAGATGTATCTTGAAAAACTCAAAGATCTGATTATTAAAAACGAAAATCTCCTGTACGAAGCTATTCACAAAGATTTTGGAAAATCTGCATTTGATACATTTACTACAGAGATTTCCTTTATTCTGAATGATATTAATTTTTATCTGAAGAATCTAAAATCGCTTTCCAAACCTAAAAAAGTGAGTACCAATCTTGTTAACCAGATCGGGACAAGCAGAATTTTATCCGAACCCTTAGGAAATATACTGGTAATCGGAGCGTGGAATTATCCTTATCAGCTATCCATTTCTCCTGTTGTCGCCGCTTTGGCAGCCGGAAACTGCTGTATTCTGAAACCCAGCGAAATTGCTGAAAACACCATGAAAATCATGGCAGAAATCATCAATAAAAATTTTCCTCCGGAATATTTGTATGTTTATGAAGGCGGCGTTGATGAAACAACGGTACTTTTAAAACAAAAATTTGATAAAATATTTTTTACCGGAAGTACGAAAGTCGGGAAAATTGTTTATCAGGCTGCTGCAGAAAATTTAACGCCTGTAACGCTTGAACTGGGAGGAAAATCGCCTGCCATTATTACCAAAGATGCCGATTTTGAAGTTGCAGCTAAAAGAATTGTCTGGGGAAAATTCCTTAATGCCGGACAGACCTGCGTTGCTCCTGATTATCTTTTAGTTGAAGAATCTGTTCAGGAACAGTTTCTGGAACTGCTGAGAAAGTACATCAAAGAATTCAATTATCTGCCTGATTCCGATCACTATACCAGAATTATCAACGAAAGGAATTTTGACAGGCTAATTAAAATGATTAATAAAGATAAAATTTATTTCGGCGGAAGTTGGGACAGAGAAAAATTATATATTGAACCCACCGTTCTTACCGATGTTAATTGGAATGATGCAGTAATGCAGGAAGAGATTTTCGGACCGATTCTGCCTGTTATTTCTTTTACCAATTATAATATTGTTCTGAATGAAATTTTAGAGCATGAAAAACCTTTGGCAGCCTATCTTTTCACAAATAATTCTGAAGAAAAGGACAATTTTAAAAATAAACTGTCTTTCGGAGGAGGATGCATCAATGATGTTATTATGCATCTGGGAAATGATAATCTTCCGTTTGGCGGCGTAGGAAATTCAGGGATCGGAAATTATCACGGGAAATTCGGGTTTGATACGTTCTCGCATCAGAAATCTATTCTGGAAAAAGCAACGTGGGGAGAACCTAATATGAAATATCCGCCGTATTCTGATAAAAAATTAAGCTGGATTAAAAAATTCATGTAAAATAAAAACCGGGAAAAAATTCCCGGTTTTTGGCTATGATCTTGGAGACCAGACATTGAAAAATTCTTTCACTTTTTCAAGGCTGTATCCTTTTCCTTCCTCTAAAACATCGCTTTGCTGAACGTGGATCATTTTACCATTCTGATCCAGAACGATGAAAACCGGATATCCGAATTTGGTTCCGGGATCACCGTACTTCGCAAAGATTTTTTCATTTTTGTTTTCCGGAGAATAATTCAGGTGATAATATATATAATTGTCGTCCACTAATTTCTTCAGTTCCGGCGTAGTCTGTACATACTGATTGAATCTTAAACACCAGATGCACCAGTTTCCTCCTGCCTGAATCATGATGTTTTTCTTTTCCTTTTTAGCTTTTGCAATCAGATTCTGTATATCTTTTTCTGCATCTGCTTTCGGATCATAAGGTTTTGGAAGCTTCGCCTTTTCTTCTGCTGCCTTTTTCTTGGCATCCAGTTCGGCCTGATCTGTTTTTACCAATAACGATTTTTCTTCCGAACCACTTTTAACTTCCTGTCTTACGGTATTGGTATTCTGGGAGAAAGCAATGGAACTTAAACCCAGAAATGCGATTAATGATAATTTTTTCATACGTTAAAAATAAAAAAATAATACTATTTGTAAGCAAAAATAGAACCATAATTTTATTATACGTAAATTTGCATGTTTTATGAATTTCCTTATCAAAATATTATATCTGATTTCCAAACTTCCCCTGAAAGTTTTATATGTATTTTCAGACATCATGTTCTTTCTGAATCATTATATTGTAGGATACAGAAAAAATGTAATTACTCAAAACCTGAGGAAGTCTTTTCCTCATAAAACAGATGAAGACATTGCAGAAATCCGGAAGAAGTTTTATCTGAATTTTTCAGATTATCTTGTAGAAACAGTAAAATCTTTCAGTATTTCCGAAACAGAATCGCGGGTAAGAATGCAGCACATCAATCAGGAAGTTTTTCATGAAGCAAAAGCGGAAGGTAAAAATGTTATTATGCTTGCAGGGCACGTCTTCAACTGGGAATGGATCAATGCTTTAGCAAGAGTAATTCCTCAAAAGCACTGTCATCCGGTTTACAGAAAAGTGAACAGCGATTTCTGGGAAAACCAGATGAAAAAAGTCCGCAACAAATTCGGAAATGAAGCTTTGGAAGCCAATGAAGTGATTCTGAATATCTTCCGTTCAAAAAATGACGGCGATTCAGCGTATATGTTTGTGGCAGATCAGACTCCCCACTTTTCCCATGTAAATTACGGTCTGGAATTTTTAAACCAGAGAACTCCGGTTTTTATCGGGTATGATAAACTGGCAACAAGAATGGATCTGGCGTTCATTTACTGTGAAATGAAGAAGGTAAAACGCGGTTATTATCAGGTTAATTATCACAGAATTTATCCGGACGGAGAAAAATTTGTGGAAAATGAAGTGGTGAAAAAATTCCATAAATTATTGGAAAACACTTTGAATAAAAGACCCGATAATTATTTATGGTCCCACAGAAAATGGAAATATCAGGATTCCATCAAAAATTTTGATTCAGAAAAAATTTAATTTCTCATGTCGAAAAAATTAGCAGTCGCCATTTTAAACTGGAACGGAAAAAGTTGGCTGGAAAAATTTCTTCCGAATGTTATTCAGTTTTCTCAAAATGCTGATATTTATGTAATTGACAATCTTTCTACCGATGATTCTGTCGATTTTCTTCAACAGAATTTTCCTTCGGTAAAGATTATTAAAAACAATAAAAATTACGGTTTTGCAGGAGGTTATAATGAGGGTTTAAAAGAAATTAAAAATGAATTGTACTGCCTTCTGAATTCCGATGTGCAGGTTACCGAAAACTGGATCGATCCTGTTACGGAACTTTTTGAAAAAGATTCTTCCATTGCAGCAGTTCAGCCCAAAATTCTTTCCTACAACAATAAAAACTACTTCGAATTTGCAGGTGCAGGAGGCGGTTTGATTGATAATCTTGGCTATCCATACTGCAGAGGAAGAATTTTTGATGATCAGGAAGAAGATAAAGGGCAATATGATGATGAAACGGAAATTTTCTGGGCTTCCGGATGCTGTTTATTTATCCGAAGCAAGGATTTTTGGGATCAAAAGGGTTTTGATGAACGTTTTTTTGCGCATCAGGAAGAAATTGATCTTTGCTGGAGACTGATTAATTCCGAAAAGAAAATTTTTTATACCGGAAAATCTAAGGTATATCACGTTGGCGGAGGAACTTTGAACAAGCAGAGTGCACAGAAAACTTTTTTAAATATCCGGAATAACTTTTCGATGTTGCTGAAGAATCTGCCTTTTCCCAGACTGATCTGGCTGATTTTTTTCAGATTGTGTCTTGACGGAGCTGCCTCATTTTATTTTGCTTATAAGAACGGGATTTCTCATTTCTGGGCAGTTTTGAAAGGGCATTTCGGATTTTATGCGCAGATTCCCGGCACTTTAAAACGCCGCCAGAAACACCAGAAAACAGATTATTATCAAACCAAATGGCTCGTTTTTAAACATTTTTTAGGGGATAAAAAGAAAATCTAATCCCTTAACTCAAAACAATAAACTTTACTTATGGATTTTTGTGCAATAGATTTTGAAACAGCAACTCACGAGCGAAACTCCGCCTGTGAACTGGGAATCTGTGTTGTACAGGATTCAAAAATCATTGAGACCAAAACATGGCTCATCAAACCACCAAGTTTTCCTTATTTCAGCCCGTTTAATGTGGATGTTCATGGCATTCTTCCGGATGATGTGAAAAATGCACCAACTTTCGATGAAATCTGGTATGAAGTGGAAGAAATGATGTACGGAACGTTAATGATTGCCCATAACGCAGGATTTGACGCAGGTGTGCTTCGCGGATGCCTGAATCATTACGGAATGTTCACGCCGAAACTCAATTATCTCTGCAGTATCCAGTTAGCCAAAAAATCATGGAATTATCTTCCGAGATATGGATTAAAACATCTTGCTGAATACCATCAGATTAGTTTCAACCATCACAGAGCCGGTGATGATGCAGAGGTTTGTGCTAAAATATCTTTACTGGCTTTTGAAAAACTGTTTCTCACAAGCAATGAAGAAGTGAATGATCTGATGAAATTAAAAATAAAAAAACTTTAATTTTTTCTCTCCATCAAACTGGTGAACAAATACATTCCAAAATACAGAATTAATTTCCAGATTCCGGAATTTTAATTGCTTAAAACTTCTGATAAGAGATTGAATTTAGGGATATCAATTTCAAAAGTCTCCTGCGTTTCCATGTTTTTTACAAGGTATTTTCCACTCATATTTCCTACTCCGGAACGAAGCATTACATTGGAGAAATAAGCGAAATTTTCGCCTGTAGGAATTTCAGGAGTCAGACCGATTACGCCATCCCCTATTATCTCTGTATATCCGAAGCCTACGTCGAAAATCAGCCATTTTCTTTTAAGGATTTTTACAGGAAAACTGCCTTCGTTTTCGATAACGATATTGTATTTGAAAACGTGTCTGTTTTCAGACGGATAACTGTTTTTGCTATCATATTCAGGTATTACTGAAACTTTGATATTGGAGGTCATTTTAGAAAACATCATCTTAAGTATTTACGGTAAGAGATACAAAAATCTCGCCCTTTTTGAGGCGAGATTTATTTTATACTATAATTTTTATCAATAATTATAATCCAAGACCTTTTCTTTCGTCTCCGTTCATTAAGATACCAACCGGATTGTCAATTGCTTCTTTTACCGCAACTAAGAATCCTACAGATTCTTTTCCGTCGATAATTCTGTGGTCATAAGACATCGCAACGTACATCATCGGACGAATTACCACCTGTCCATCAACCGCAACCGGTCTCTGGATAATGTTGTGCATTCCTAAGATTGCAGATTGAGGAGGATTGATGATTGGTGTAGACATCATGGATCCGAAAGTTCCACCGTTGGTAATAGTGAACGTTCCGCCTGTCATTTCGTCAACCGTGATTTTTCCGTCTCTTACTTTAGTCGCTAAATCTTTAATGTTCGCTTCAACGCTTGCAAAAGACATATTTTCAGCATTTCTCAATACAGGAACCATTAATCCTTTCGGACCTGAAACTGCAATTGAAATATCGCAGAAATCGTAGTTTACTTTAAAATCTCCGTCGATGGATGCGTTTACATCCGGATACATCTGTAAAGCTCTTGTTACCGCTTTTGTAAAGAAAGACATGAAACCAAGTCCTACTCCGTGTCTCTGAGCAAATTCTTCTTTATATAATTTTCTTAATCTGAAGATTTCAGACATGTCAACTTCATTGAAAGTTGTTAACATTGCCGTTTCATTCTTCACAGAAACTAATCTCTGAGCAATTTTTCTTCTAAGAACTGAAAGTTTAGTCGTTGTTGTAGATCTGGAACCTGTAGCGGTAACAGGATTTCCTCCCAATGCAGGAACTGCAGCCAGTTCAGCGTCTGATTTGGTGATTCTTCCGTCTCTTCCGCTTCCTGAAACCTGTGAAGCATCCATTCCTTTTTCGTCAAGAATTTTCTTAGCAGCAGGAGAAGGAGCACCCGTTGCATACGTCTGCGTTGCAGCCGCTACAGGCTGAGCAGCAGGTTGTGGAGCCGGAGCTTCCTGTTTAGCAGGTTCAGCAGCTTTCGAAGCTTCTTCCTGTTTTGGAGCTTCAGCAGCAGGAGCAGCGCTTCCTGAAGGTTTTGCAGCATCCATATCGATTAAACAAACCACCTGTCCTACTTGTACAACGTCACCTTCTTCAGCTTTCAGAGTGATTACACCACTTTGTTCAGCAGGCAATTCAAGAGTTGCTTTATCTGAATCTACTTCAGCGATGGGTTGATCTTTTTCTACATAATCTCCATCTTTTACAAGCCAGGTTGCAATTTCAACTTCTGTAATTGATTCGCCCGGTGAAGGAACTTTCATTTCTAAAACTGACATATCGTATTTTTTATTTTTTTATTGATTATTATTTTTAATTAAGCGGTTACAGGTCTTTTTACCGGAGCATCGTTTCTGTCGAATACTCTGTTGATTACTGCATTCTGGTTTTTCTCAAACATTTTGTGACTTCCAGGAGCCGGAGCGCCACTAGGAACCGGAGCAATAACGTTGATTCCTGTTTCTCTGAAGTTTCTCAGGATATAAGACCAGGCTCCCATATTTTCTGGTTCTTCCTGAGCCCAAACCAATTCTTTTCTGTTTGAATATTTTTCGAAGATTGCTTCGATAGCATCTGTCTGAAGCGGATATAACTGCTCGAATCTTACCAGTGCAATATTTTCAGCGTTTAATTCTTCTTTTTTAGCCAATAGTTCGAAGTATAATTTACCCGAACAAAGCACTAATTTTTCAACTTTTGCAGGATCTGCAGTAGGATCGTCCAAAATTGGCTGGAATCCTTTGTTTGAGAAATCTTCAAGTGGAGAAACCACTCTTGGATGTCTTAACAATGATTTAGGACTCATTACCACCAATGGCTTTCTGAATGACCATTTCAACTGTCTTCTTAACAGGTGGAAATAGTTAGCAGGAGAAGTGATGTTTGCAACCACCATGTTTTCGTTTGCACAAAGGGTTAAAAATCTTTCCAGTCTTGCTGAAGAGTGTTCTGCTCCCTGTCCTTCGGAACCGTGAGGCAACAGCATCACCAAACCATCCTGAATTTTCCATTTTTCTTCTGCGGCAGCTAAATACTGGTCTACGATAATCTGCGCACCGTTCACGAAATCCCCGAACTGAGCTTCCCAAATCGTCAATGTATTAGGAGAAGCCATCGCATATCCGTAATCAAAACCAAGAACTCCGTACTCGGAAAGGTGAGAGTTGAATACATCAAATCTGCTTTCAGAAACCTGTCTTAAAGGGATATATTCTTCTTCAGTATCTTCTGTTTTTACCACTGCGTGTCTGTGAGAGAATGTTCCTCTTTCTACATCTTCTCCGGAAATTCTTACATTGTGACCTTCTACTAAAAGCGTAGCATAAGCTAGCCATTCTCCAAGAGCCCAGTCTAAAGAGTTTCCTTCAATCGCTTTTAATCTGTTTTCGAAAAGTCTTGTAATTTTATTTAAGAACTTTTTGTCTGCCGGAAGTGTAGACATTTTAACAGCCAGTTCTTTCAGCTTTTCAAGATCATATTTTGTGTCAACAGGTTCCTGAACTGCTCCTCTTTTCCCAATAGGATAATTCGTCCAGTCATCTGCCATAAAAACGTCCATCACGTTCTTTTCAATTTCTTTGGAAGCATCAAAGTCTTTATCTAAAAGTGCTTTGAATTCTGTTTCCATTTTAGCGATCACATCGTTGGATGTTACGTTGTCTTTCAGTAATTTATCTTTATAAATTTCTCTCGGATTCGGGTGCTTGGAAATTGTTTTATATAAATTAGGCTGTGTAAATCTTGGCTCATCCCCTTCGTTATGACCATATTTTCTGTATCCTAACAAATCGATATATACATCTTTTCCAAACTTCGCTCTGAAATCAGCCGCAAAATGGATCGCATGAACCACCGCTTCTGCATCATCTGCATTCACGTGCATTACAGGAGATTCTGTAACTTTAGCAACGTCTGTACAATAGGTAGAAGATCTCGCATCCATATAATTTGTTGTAAACGAAACCTGGTTGTTCACCACGATATGAACCGTACCTCCTGTTTTGTAACCATCTAAAGTCATCATCTGTGCAACTTCATAAGCAATACCTTGCCCCGCAATCGCTCCGTCACCATGAATAATGATCGGTAAAACTTTAGAATAATCTTTGTATTTATCGTCCACTTTTGCACGGCAGATTCCTTCTACAAGGGCTGCAACCGTTTCAAGGTGAGATGGGTTTGGCGTTAAATTAATGGAAACTTCTTCTCCTGAAGCTGTTTTGATTTTTTTAGATGAACCTAAGTGGTATTTTACGTCTCCTGAGAATACGTCTTCTTCAAATTCTTTTCCTTCAAATTCTGAGAAGATTTGCTTATAAGATTTACCAAAAATATTGGTTAAAACATTTAATCTTCCTCTGTGCGCCATTCCTAAAACCACTTCATCTACGCCCAACTGAGAAGATCTTGAGATCAACTGATCCAAAGCAGGAATTAAAGTTTCACCACCTTCCAATGAGAATCTTTTCTGCCCTACAAATTTGGTGTGAAGATAATTTTCAAACGCTACCGCCTGATTTAATTTTAATAAAATCTCCGTTTTTTCGTTAGCTGAAAGATTCGGGTGGTTTTCATTTACCTGAAGCCACTGTTTGATGAAATCTTTTTCTTCAACATTGTTGATGTGCATATATTCCACACCGATAGAATCACAGTAGATATTCTCTAAATGTGTGATGAGATCCTGTAAAGTTGCAGGACCTTTCATTCCTGTTTCAACCGCACAGTTGAATTTTGTATTTAAATCTGACTTATCCAGACCGAAGTTTTCGATATCTAAAGTCGGCGTATAATGTCTTCTTTCTCTTACAGGGTTTGTTTTGGTAAACAAATGTCCTCTCGTCCTGTACGCCTCAATAAGGTTTACTACCTTGAATTCTTTTTTGATGTGTTCCGGAACTTCTCCGTTTGATGCTGCCTGAGCTGCCTGCTGAACAACAGGTGCTGAAACTGCGGGAGCCTGAACATATTGAACGTTATCATCGTCTCCGTAGTTCTCCAAAGCAAAATCGAAACCCTGAAAGAAGGCTTTCCATGATGGTTCTAAAGAATCGGGATATTTTAAGTACTGTTGGTATAAATCCTCAATTAACTGAGAATGAGCTGCGTTTAGGAATGAAAATCTGTCCATTATTACAGTTTATCTGTTATTAAAATTTGTTTGTAGAATTAAGCTTCAAATTTAATAAAAAAAACCGATTCTGAACAGCCTTTAAACTATTAAAAAAACTATAAAAGAAATAAATCTACAGAATTTACTTAAATACTGATAATGAGAGCTTCATATTGACATCCTGATCTTCCGTCGGGCGTTCTATAAAAGTCTGACGAATATCATTAAAACGCATCTCGTCTTTCTTGGCTTTCTGGATTAATTGTTGTATAGCCTTTACTCTTCCGGCATAATTCCCTTTGTAGTAGATCACATAATTCTGGGTTGGACTAATCGTTCTGAAACTGAAGTTATTATCCGTAACCCCAAACTTTTTAGACAGAGGAATTCCCAGAAAATAGGACACTTCTTTGTCTTTATAATTGTCCGCATCTGTAATCAGCATCGGGAAACCGAATTCATCTTCTTTTTTGCCCAGATCCATTGTGGTGTAATTATAAATCTTGTTATAATTCATCACAATATTTTTGTAAAGGGCATCTTTTTTATTGGAAGTACTTACGTTGATTCCGAGCAATAATTTTTCCTCTTCATTTTCTACCATCAGACTGTCGTATTTTATCGAAGCCATCTGATTGTCTTTTTCCACTTTATTGCCTAAAACATTTTTAAGATTCACCATACTTTTGTTAATGTTTTCTGCGAAACGGTCTTCGGTCCAGAAATTTTCAACCCTTCTTAAAACAGAAAGTTTAGGCGTATGAACTATCCATGTAATTTTGGTTTTTTCAGCGGATAATGCTTTAAATTTAACGTCGACGACAGTCGGGCTTTCATTTTTTTCTTCAAAAAGCTGATACCTTAGAGATTTATTCGGATTTTCGTAACGGATAAACATTTCGCCATCCGTATCGTTTTTAGGATCTACATAACTAATAGAACTTCCCTGCCCTTCATACGGCGTATAATAATCGATATCAATAGACTGAGAACTTGTAAAAAAGTTATTCCATCGCGTAAAATGCTGAAGATTATTGAACTGTGAAAAGACTTTTTCCAAAGGATAATCGATCTCCTTTTCTATTTTGAAATCTTTGCTTTCGTCCACAAAATAATACATGGAAGCTGCATAAGCTCCAATCAGCAAGACAATTACTACCGCTATGATCTTAAAAAAACGCATTGTACAAAAGTATAGAAAATAACAAGAGTGACCAATATGCTGATCACTCTGTTTTTAATTATTTTTTAGCTGGAAGATACGAAGTATGGAGGATGGAAGTTTACTATCTGACTGTTTTATTTTTTAAAATTTAATTGAATCAGACCTACCCCAACACTTCTCTACTTTCTACCCTATGTGAGTTCCCGGTTTAATAACGGCTCCTTTTTTCACCACAATAATTCCGTCCTGTACAGAATGCGTTCCGTAATCTCCGTCTTTAAGGTGTTTTCCGCCGATGATTCTTACGTTATCCCCGATGTAGCAGTTTTTATCCAGAATTGCTTTTTCGATGTAACAATATTTCCCGATTCCCATATTAGGCTGTCCGTTTCTGTCGTTCATTACGATTTCTGTGGTATCCTGATAAAAATCGGCTCCCATTACGTAAGCATTAACAATAGTACTTCCTTTGTCTATTCTCGTTCTGTTTCCGATAACGGAGTTTTCAATTTTGTCTGCCATTATAATGCATCCGTCGCCGAAAACAGCTTTGCTTACGTAAGAACCGTTTACTTTTGACGGCGGAAGCATTCTTGCGCGTGTGAAAATCGGCGAAGAAGAAAATAAGTTGAACTGCGGGAAGTCCTGACAAAGATCCAGATTGGCTTCATAGAAAGATTCGATGGTTCCGATGTCCGTCCAATAACCTTCGTACTGATAACTTAAAGTGGTATATTTTCCGATTGAATTCGGGATAATATCTTTTCCGAAATCATCTCCGGCTCCTTCATCAAACATCTTTTTCAGAATGCTTTTCGTGAAGATATAAATTCCCATGGAAGCCAGATATTCTTTTCCGGCATGTTTGTTTTCTTCAGAAACCTCAGATTTTAAGCCGTCTAAAAGATCATGAGTAGGTTTTTCGACAAAAGAAGTAATATTTCCTTCATCATCAGAACTCAGAATTCCGAAACCTGTTGCGTCTTTTGCATTCACCGGAATGGTCGCAATGGTTACATCGCCGCCTTTTTCAATGTGAAAATTCAGCATCTCCCTGAAATCCATCTGGTACAACTGATCTCCTGAAAGAATCAGGATATAATCATAATCGTACTTTTCAAGGTGCTTCATCGACTGGCGCACCGCATCTGCGGTTCCCTGATACCAACTGTCGTTTTCAACATTCTGTTCCGCAGCCAAAATATCTACGAAACCTTTGCTGAAAATATCAAAATGATACGAATTTTTGATATGGGAATTTAATGAAGCTGAATTGAACTGCGTTAAAACCAGAATTTTATTTAATCCTGAATTTAAACAGTTGGAAATAGGAATATCCACCAATCTGTACTTTCCCGCGATGGGTACAGCCGGTTTGGATCTTGAATACGTAAGTGGGAACAATCTGGTTCCTCTACCTCCTCCTAAAACAATGGAAATTACATTGCGATTCATAGTTTATCTTGCGTTTTATTTTATTAGGTTTACTGTTCTGTTTTTTGTATCAACATTTACCGTGAAACATTCTTTATTTTCAGATTTTAATTTTTGATTATAAATTACAACTTTATATAAGTCGTCTTTTAATTCTTTCACATCTTTATCAAGATCATCAATCTCTATAGGATATTTTCTGAGTTCAGCTCTGAATAATTTATTGGTGATTAAAATATCCATGACATCAACTTTTTTCATCATGAAGTCTTCGATATCCTTTTCATATCTTTTTTCCCAATTTTCACCGTATCTTCTCGTTATTTCGGCATAAGTCTTCTTATTTAAAGAATCCGCCTTTTTCTCAATATCCGAAGAAACCCTACAACCACCAACATCTGCATATTTTATCTTCCACTTTTCAGAAATCCCTTCTGTTGCTTCTTCTCTCCTCATATCTATTAATCCAGAACCATAAATCCAATAATAACCTCCGACATAAGTACCTTCTTGTTTCTTTTTACAGGAAATAATTAAGATTAAAAGCAATATAGAATACAGTTTCTTCAAAATTTTAATTCTTATATAAAGCTATGTATTTTTCGGCTGATTTTTCCCATGCAAAGTCAAAATTCATATTGGCACGGATTAAATTTTCCATTTCGCTTTTTTTATTATAAACCAATAAGGCTCTGTTCATTGCATGGATAATATCGTCCACTCCCGGAAACGTAAAATTAATTCCTGCTCCTCCGGTAGAAATATCTTCCACCGTATCTCTTAATCCTCCTGTATAGCGCACAATCGGAACGGTTCCGTATCTCATGGAATACATCTGGTTAAGACCACATGGTTCCACTCTCGACGGCATGAGCAAAAAGTCCGCCGAAGCATATATTTTATGGGAAAGATGTTCCTTATATCCAAGATCCAAAGCAAAATTGGAATAAATATAATCGTATTCTTTCAGTTTATTTTCAATGTAAGCGTTTCCTGAACCTAAAATCATGATATTTAAAGCGCCATAACTCTGCTTAATGCTTTTCCAGACTACGTCGGGAAGAAAATCTGCTCCTTTTTCGGTAGCAAATCTTCCAATAAATGCGAAAAGAGGAAGCTCCGGTTTCAGACCATATTCTTTACATAGTCTTTCTTTGTTCTTTTTCTTCTGGGCAATGGCATTTTTAACATTAAAATTAAAATCCAGCATCGGATCAGTTTCCGGATTCCAGACTTCCGTATCAATTCCGTTAATGATTCCGTAGGCTTTCCCGAATTCATCACGAACAAGGCTTTCCAGACCTCTGAAGCTTACAAAAAGTTCTTCCAGATAACCCTGCGAAACCGTTGTAAAAGCATTAGAACATTTAATCATACTTGCCAAAGGATTGATGACTCCGTTCCAGTCCAAAAGTCCCCATTTATACTGATCGAAAGCCGGCATATAATTCGCCATTTCCCAGCTCATCATTCCCTGATATTCACCATTATGAATGGTTCCTATGGTTTTTACCCCTTTTAAAAAGGAAAATTCAGGACAATGCTGAATCATAAAAGGAACAAGACCTGTGTGATAATCATGACAATGCAAAATATCCGGTCGAATTCCCATCGCACTCAGCCAATGAAGCGTGCCGTGCTGAAAAGCCAAAAACTGAAAACTCTCATCTGAATATCCGTAAGGATTATCGCGATCCAAAAGTCCCGGAATTCTTACCATAAAAAGTTCAAAGCCCAAAGCGTTGGTTTTTTCTTTTAAAACCTGCACCTGAAGCATATTTGATCCCTGATGAATGAAGCCATCAAAAACTATGTCAAACTCATGATCATGCACGAAAGATTTGTTGTACCAAGGCATAACCACCTTCGCATCAATATCTTTAATTTTGTTCTGGTATTTTGGTAAAGCTCCCACTACATCTGCCAAGCCTCCTACTTTTGCTACCGGATAACACTCCGTACTTAGATGATAAATGATCATTTTTTTCTCTCTCGTTTATTATTTATATTTTAATTAAAATCTTCAATATTCGGGATTTTATAAATCTCAAATACAAAAAAAGATCTGCTTTCTATGAATTCTTCTTTAATGATAATATTCACTTCGTCTGATCGAAAACCCATAACGCCATATTTATCAATATTATTTCTGTCAAATTGAGAAGAAGGATCAAAATCAAAACGCTTTCTTTTGAATTCCGTGAAACTCTCCTCTTCTGTATTGTCATCCATTATTTCCCATTCTGTCTCTTCAACCTGCTGTCTGCTGATAAACTTAAACTCAAAATCCTTCATCGTTCTGAGAACATCTATGATTTCCATAGTTTTATTTTTATCTCCGACAAAATCGATCTGACAAATCTTATTTCTCAAAAAAACTATTTTATATTTTTCAATTTTAAAATTAAAAAAATATAAATCCTGATTAAGCTTCACCTTACTAACAGGAGCATTAATTCCGGCTTTCGAAAACGACTCCAGAGTTTCACTGTCGAAATCTGTCCTTGTAATTATATCCTTGAGACTTTCATAGTCTTTTCCTAAAATTTCCAATAACTGAATCATTGCTTTTTATGTTGTTTGATTCTGTTATGCTTATTATACTTTTTATCTTTTCTTTTTAAAATAATTCCTGAAAGCGGAGGTAGACTTACATTGATCGATTTCTGGTGATTCATATATTCTTCATACTGTTCACTGAAAATTTCAGGTTTATAACCACTTCCCGAATACCGTTCATCATCAGAATTAAAAATAATTTCCCAGTGACTTCCCGCATTCACGCCTATTTTATAATCCAGAACTTCCGGTTTCAGGTTGAGAATCACCATAAAAACATCATCTTTTTTCTTTCCTTTTCTCAAATAGACATACACGGAATTCTCCAGATCATCTGCTTCCACCCACTCAAAACCTTCCCTACTGAACTGATTTTCAAAGAAAGCCGTTTCATATCTGTAAAGATGGTTAAGATCTTTTACCAATGTCTGCAAACCTTTATGAACAGGATATTCCAGCAAATGCCAATCCAGACTCTGCTTAAAATTCCATTCGCTGGTCTGCCCGAATTCATCGCCCATAAAAAGCAGTTTTGCTCCGGGATGCGTAAACATATACACATACAGTGCGCGAAGATTGGCAAATTTCTGCCATTCATCGCCTTTCATTTTATAAATGAGACTTGCTTTTCCGTGTACCACCTCGTCATGTGACAAAGGCATCATATAATTTTCATTATACATGTACATGGAAGCGAAGGTAAGTTTATGATGATGAAACTTTCTGTTTTCGTGTTCTTCTTTAAAATAATCCAGCGTATCGTGCATCCATCCCATCATCCATTTCATTCCAAATCCTACTCCGCCGTCATGAACAGGCTTTGTAAGCATAGGGAAATCCGAGCTTTCTTCCGCAATGGTGATAATATTGTCTCCAAACTCTTTATAAACAGCGGTATTAAAATCCTGCAAAAATGCTTTCGCTTCGAGATTTACATTTCCTCCGTAAATATTCGTTTCCCATTCTCCTTCATTTCGGGAATAATCGAGGTGAAGCATGGAAGTTACTGCATCTACACGCAGTCCGTCTGCATGATACCGTTCCAGCCAGAACATCGCGTTAGAAATCAGAAAAGATTTCACTTCATTTCTTCCGTAGTTGAAAATGTATGATTTCCAGTCGGGATGAAAGCCTTTTCTGGGATCTTCATGCTCGTAAAGATAAGAACCGTCAAATCTGTGCAAACCATTTGCATCACCCGGAAAATGCGAAGGAACCCAGTCTAAAATCACGCCGATTCCGTTCTGGTGAAGCTCATCAATTAAAGACATCAAATCCTGCGGAGAACCGAAACGTGAAGTCGCTGCATAAAATCCTGTAATCTGATATCCCCAACTCGGATCGTAAGGATATTCCATCACCGGCATAAATTCTACGTGGGTAAAGCCCATTTCTTTAATATAAGGAAGGAGTTTTTTCCCGATATCGCGGTAATTCAGAAACTTTTTCGGATCATTTCCTTCTCTTACCCAGGATCCCAGATGCAGTTCATACACCGACAACGGAGCATTTAACGTATTTTTTTTCCAGCGGTTTTCCAGCCAGTCTTTGTCTTTCCATTCGTACCAAGTGGTGGAAACCAATGAGGCAGCCTGAATATTCTGTTCCCAGCTTAGAGCATAAGGATCACTTTTTTCTAAAATTTCTCCGCGCGGCGTTTCTATGGCATATTTATACAAAGTTCCCCACGTTAAACCTGCAATGAAGCCTTCCCAGATTCCGGATTCGTCCCATCTCGGAAACAGAATGTGGTCTTTATGGTTCCAGTTGTTGAAATTTCCGATTACCGAAACTTTCTTAGCGTTGGGAGCCCAGACTGAAAAATAAACTCCTTTTACTCCATCTTTTTCAGCGGAATGTGCGCCGAATTTATCATAAAGCTTATAATGCTTACCTTCTTTGAAAAGATAAACATCATGATCCGTAAAAAGAGTGTATGTTTTAACCGAATTCATCACGGTTTTGATTTAATTTTTATATTTTTCTTGAAACTACAAAAAATATCTGCAATAATCATTAATAAATTTTGAATAAATTATTATGTTAAACTCTTTGCAGTACTTGTTTCTATCAAATATACCGCTTTTTTATTCAGTCTTTATCGTTTTAAAATGATTTGTCTTAAAAAGATTTTTTATAAATTTATGCTTTAATTTTACTAAAAACACGGATGAAGTTTGAACTTTACACAGCAGAAAGTGATGAACGAACGGTTTACATCACAGGAAATTTTAACAATTGGAATCCGAAAGACTACAACTTTCAACTGATTCAAAAAGACTCTCAAAATTATTTTATCGAAATCGACGATCAGCTTTTGCCGGATGTTATTGAATACAAATTTACTAAGGGCGGCTGGGAAAATGTAGAACTTGACAAATACGGAAGTATCACCCCAAACAAAAAAGCTTTAAAATCCTCAGGAAAAACATCAGATACCGTTGAAAAATGGAGATTCAACTGGGGACCTTTCAAGGATGAATATTTTCCGATTGCAGAAATTATTTCGGAGGAATTCTACATTCCGCAGTTAGACCGCTACAGAAAAATCTGGGCACTTCTACCCTACGATTATTATGTTTCCGACAAAAAATATCCTGTTCTGTATCTTCAGGATGCACAGAATTTATTTAATGAAGGAAGCGGTTACGGAAACTGGGAAATCGATAAGAAACTTTCCATTCTCTCAGAATACGGTCGCGGAGATGTCATCATCATTGCAGTAGAACACGGAAGCGAAGAAAGAATTAAAGAATATATTTTTGATAACGACAATGTCGCGAACGGATCGGAAGGTAAAAAATACATCCGCTTCATTACAGATACTTTGAAACCTTATGTCGACCAGACTTACCGTACAAAAAAAGACCGCGACAATACAGGAATCGGAGGAAGCTCTCTCGGCGCGCTGATCAGCATTTACAGCGGTTTTCTTTATCCTGAAGTCTACTCCAAACTGTTGATATTTTCCCCTTCACTTTGGGTAGAACCGAACAACAATTTCCCGATGATGAATTTCAGGGTTCCTTTTAAAACGAAAATCTATCTTTACGGAGGCGGTCAGGAAGGTTCAAAAATGGTAAAAAGAATCCATATTTTCGAAGAATATTTAAAACGCTGGGAAAAGAAAAACCTATTCGATTTTGAATTCAGAACAAGCATCAATCCGGAAGGTACGCACAGCGAATTTTACTGGTCGCAGGAATTCCCGAGAGCGATTGAATGGCTTTATTATAACAACACAGAAAATCCGGTGGAAGTAAAACCACATCAGGAAAGCATTAAAAATTAAATTATGAAATTAATCAACAAAAAAAATAAAAATTATACGCAGGTTTTTCATCTTTTCACAGAAGAAGAATGGACGAAAACCAGCAAAAATTTCAATAAAAACATTTCAACTTTCTTTACGGGTAAAAAACATGAAGTTTTCGTGAATGCCCATGAAGAAGGTATTACTTATTTTATAGGCTTAGGAAAATCTACTTTGCAGAATTTTGAAATTCAGCAGGTTGCTGTTAAATTTTCCCAGACGCAGAAAGGGAAAGTACAGCCTCTTCCCACATTAGTTGTGGCAGACTGCATCAATGAGAAGCAATTTGAAGAATTTGCAAAAGGTTTATTACTGGGGACCTACAATTATCCTTTCGAAAAAACGCATGCATTCTGGAATGCCAAATTTGAACTTCATTTTGAAAATTTAAGCCAGAAAAAATTAGATTCCATCAGTAAAAAAGCCGAGGCACTGAGCAACGGACAAACCGCCTGTCAGGAATGGCTGAACAAACCCGCCAATCTCAAGAAACCGGATACTTTCAGTTTATATTTAAAAAATTTAGCTAAAAAATACGATTTAAAATATACTTCTTTCAACAGAAAAAAGTGTGAGGAACTTGGTTTGGGAGCTTACCTTTCCGTTAATCAGGGAAGTGCTTATGATGCAGCGTTTACCATTATTGAATACAAAACGAATGTTAAAAATGCAGTCACTTTCGGCTTGGTGGGAAAATGTGTATTGTTTGACACAGGAGGAATTTCTCTGAAAAATCCGGACAACATGCATTATATGAAATCGGACATGGGCGGAGCAACTGCCGTTTTGGGAACGCTGATTTATGCCGCGGAAATGCAGCTTCCCATAAATATAGTTGCTATTTTACCTATTACCGACAATGCTATTTCTGAAAACGCATTTCTTCCAAGTGACGTTATTACCGCTTACAACGGAAAAACAATTGAGGTTCTTAATACCGATGCGGAAGGCAGAATGATTCTCGCCGACGGACTTTCTTACATGGCGAAAAACTTCAAAACTGACTTTCTGATCGACCTTGCCACGCTTACCGGAAGTTCTGTAAGGATGTTTGGCGATACTTGCGGGGCTCTGTTTTCCAACAATGAAGAATTGAAAAATCTTTTGATAAAAACCGGCGATAAAACCAATCAGAGACTTTGGAATTTACCGCTTTGGGATGTCTGGAAAGACGATATCAAGTCGGATGTGGCAGATATTAAGAATATTTCGATGAAACCTATCGGAGATTGCATTATTGCGGCTAAATTTTTAGAACAGTTTATTGAAAACCATCCTAAATGGGCACATCTTGATATTGCCGGAGTGGCTTTCGGAAATGTGGGATATGCCAAAGAAAAGGCTGCAACCGGATTTGGAGTACAATTATTAGCCGATTTAATCGAAAATTATCACTAAAAATTAGTTTATTACAAAAATTCTCTGTATAATTGAAATAGAATTTTCAAAAGCGCACAATATTTTAATTTTTAACATTAAATAATTAATAAAAAAACGTTTTTATTTTTGAAAGTTCATCAAAAATTAAAAAACATTGTATGGAGGAGAAAACAATAGTATGTATTTCGTGCTATTACAAGGGTTATGATTTCATGGATGAAATGAAAAAACTCGGTAATAAAATTATTTTAGTAACATCCGAAAATCTTAAAGAAAAAAACTGGCCGTGGCATGCCATTGATGAGGTATTTTACATGCCTGAAGTAAAGCCTTCTGTCTGGAATCTGGATCATCTCGTTCAGGGATTTTCCCATCTCATGCAGACCAGAAAAGTACACGCCGTTATTGCTCTAGACGATTACGATGTGGAAAAGGCTGCGCTTATCCGCGAAACATTCAGAATTCCGGGGATGGGACAGACTACGCATCGTTATTTCAGGGATAAACTTGCCATGCGACAGAAAGCAAAGGATTCCGGAATTAATGTTCCTGAGTTTACGGCAGTTTTTAATAATGATGAGGTTAATCGTTTTATTGATGATGTTCCTGCACCGTGGGTTTTAAAACCACGTTCTGAAGCTTCAGCTTCGGGAATCAAAAAGCTGTCTTCCAAAGAAGAGCTTTGGGAAGCTTTGAATAATCTTGGGGAAGAGCGTCACTTATTCCTTCTGGAAAGCTTTAAACCCGGAGATGTTTATCATGTAGACAGCCTTACTTTTAATAAAGAAATTGTTTTCACTTCTGCCTCAAAATATTTGGCGCCACCGATGCAGGTTTCGCATGAAGGAGGTGTTTTCAGAACAAAAACGCTTGGAAGATATTCTGATGAATTTAAGGCTCTTGAAGAGGTCAATTCGAAAGTTTTATCCAATTTCGGACTAATCAACGGTGCAACACACACAGAATTTATCCGCAGCAAAGACGACGGCAAATATTATTTCCTTGAAACTTCATCAAGAGTGGGAGGAGCACATATTCCGGATCTTGTGGAAGCATCGAGCAGCATCAATATCTGGAGAGAATGGGCGAAAATTGAAGATGCTTTATTAAGAGGAAAAAACTATGAGGTTTCTAAACCTACAGGATATTATTCGGGACTTATTGTCGCTTTAATTAAAGACAAAGAGCCGGATTACAATCAGTTTGAATGTGAAGAGGCTGTAAAATTCCTGCCTATCGATTATCATGTCGGAATCGTTTACAAATCGAAAGACTCAGTAGTCGTACAGGAAAGATTAGATACGGCAGCAGAAAAAATTCATGCTGAATTACTGAATATTCTTCCGCCGAAAGATAAACCCATGTCATAATTTGAACAGAGAAATTAACATCAAAGAAATTATTGATTTTATAAAATTAAGTTTACCCTAAAATCCTTTTTTAATCCCTAATTTAGAAATCATTAAATCAGGAGAATGGAAAGGCAGACCTTATTATCAATTTACTGATTAAACCCAAATACGAAAAAAAAATGCCACAGATAGAGCATACAGATTATTATTCACATATATTAGGAACAAGCCTTAAAGTGGAAGTTACAGGACATTACGGTTATCCGATCATCATGTTTCCGACTTCACAGGGACAATATACCCAAAACCATGATTTTCATCTTAACGGAAGCATCAACTGGTTTATAGAACAGGGAAAAGTAAAACTGTACAACGTTCAGACCATAGACGGATGGAGTTTTTATGACAATAATATTTCTCCTCAGCAAAGGATTAAAAATTATGAAAGATATGTTCAGTTTCTGATTCAGGAATTTGTTCCTTACGTTCAGAAAATTCATAAGACGCACCGCGTTGCGGTAGCTGGAGCCAGTTTTGGTGGATATCATGCGGCTAATTTTGCTTTCCGTTTTCCGGATGTGGTTTCGCATCTGTTCTGTCTGTCCGGAGCATTCAGCATCAGAAATTTTATGGACGGCTATTCCGATGAGCTGGTATATTTCAACTGTCCGCGCGAATTTGTAAGAAATGATGAAGCATGGAAATACAAACATATGCATATTGTTTTGAGTACTTCCGATCAGGATATCTGCAAAGATAAAAACGTGGAAATGGCAGAAATTTTAGCTTCCAAAGGCATTGATTTCTGGTATGATGAAAGAAAGTGGATTAATCACGACTGGCCGCTCTGGAGAATGGTTTTCCCAACTTTTATCGGAGCATTCTTTTCTTAAAAATTTAAAAATTAATATTAAAATACAACATTAAAAAATACATTTATGGCAAAAAAAGTAGGAATTCTATTCGGTATGGAAGATACGTTTCCTTGGGCGTTTATTGATAAAGTTAACGAATTGGGAGGCGGAGAAATCATCGCAGAACCTGTACATATCGATAAACTTGAACAGGGCGCAGATTACGGATATGCTGTAATTATCGACAGAATTTCGCAGGATGTGCCTTTTTACAGAGCGTACCTGAAAAATGCAGCATTGAACGGAACGTATGTCATCAACAATCCTTTCTGGTGGAGCGCAGACGAAAAGTTTTTTAATAACGCTTTGATGACGAAACTGGGAATTCCGCTTCCGAAAACAGTTTTGCTTCCTTCTCACGAAAGACCGACAAATACCTCAGAAACCTCTTTCAGAAATTTGAAATTCCCTCACGACTGGGATTATATTTTTGATTATGTAGGTTTTCCTGCGTACATGAAACCGCATGACGGAGGCGGATGGAGAAACGTATACCGCGTGGAAAATCCTGAAGATCTTTGGTCTAAATTAAGCGAAACTGAGCAGTTGGTTATGATGGTTCAGGAAGAAATTATCTTTGACGATTATTACAGAGTCTACTGTTTAGGTAAAAAATATGTTCATATCATGCCTTATGAGCCGAGAAATCCTCATCATCTGAGATATGCAACTACACATCAGACGCAGGGTGAAGAACTGGAAAAATTATTAAAAACAATTCACGACTACACCATCAAAATGAATGAGGCGCTTGGCTATGATTTCAACACGGTAGAATTCGCAGTAAGAGACGGAATTCCTTATGCAATCGACTTCTGTAATCCGGCTCCGGATGCAGACAAAAATTCTGTAGGAGAAGAAAATTTTGCATGGATCGTAGAGCACGCAGCAAAATTAGCGATCGAAAAGGCAAAAGAATATGTTCCGGGAAAACCAAACATCTCTTGGGGAAATTTCGTAAAAGATTCTGTAAAATAAGAATATCAACAAAAAGCACGAAAAAAAATGCATCAATTTACTATTGGAATCGAAGAAGAATATCAGATTATTGATGTTGAGAGCCGGGATCTGGTTTCTCATGTTTCGAAAATTATTGAAGGCGGAAAAGCTGTTTTAAGTGAAAATTTAAAGCATGAAATGCATGAATCCATGATTGAAATGGAGACAGGCATCTGCCAGAATATTCAGGAGGCAAAAGCCGAATTAACGAATTTAAGAAGGCATCTTATAAAAACCGCCCACGAACAGGGACTGAGAGTTTCCGGCGGCGGAACGCATCCTTTCTCCAATTGGGAACACAACACCATTACAAACGGAGAGCGTTATATTAAGATTGTGGATGATATGGGTGATGTGGCAAGAGGAAATTTAATTTTCGGACTTCATGTGCATATCGGAATTCCGAACCGTGAAGAAGGCGTAAGAATCCAAAACGTGATGAGGTATTTCCTTCCGCACGTTTATGCACTATCAACAAATTCTCCTTTCTGGATCGGAAGAAATACAGGCTTTAAGTCTTACCGACAGGAAATTTTTGTAAAATTCCCAAGAACCGGAATTCCAAGCTTTTTTAATTCTTTGGCTGAATTTGACAGCTATGTAGATCTTTTGGTAAAGACAGGAACCATTGATAACGCTAAAAAAATATGGTGGGATCTCAGAGTTCATCCGTTCTACCCTACGATCGAATTCAGAATCTGCGATATGCCGATGAGAATTGATGAAACCGTTTGTCTCGCTGCCATTATGCAGGCTTTGGTTGCAAAAATCTACAAACTTCATCAGCAGAATTTAAGCTTCAGAAGCTACAGAAGATTACTGTTAAACGAAAACAAATGGCGTGCTTCGAAGAGCGGAATTGAAGCTCACTTAATTGATTTCGGAAAAGAAGAATCTGTTCCATATCCTGATTTATTAAAGGAACTTCTTGAGTTTATTGATGATGTGGTGGACGAATTGGGATGCAGAAAAGAGGTTGAATATGCATGGACCATTCTTGAAAACGGAACCGGAGCAGACCGACAGCTTAAAGTATTTAATGAAACAGGTGACCTTACGAAAGTTGTTGATTATATGATCTCGGAAACAGAGTATGGCATAACACACGGTGAGACTGCTTCATAATTTTTTGGTAACTTTGTAAAAAATATGAAGTCGTATGAATGATATTCGAATTGCTTTGCTGGACATGAACAACAATCATGTTAATCAGGGTTTTAAAAATATTAAAGAAATTTCCGAAGCATTTAAAAAGAGCTGTATTCAGGAAAATGTAAGCATTGAAACATTTGATGTAAGATTTAAGAATGAAATGCCCAATGTTGAGGATTTCGATATTTTTATTTCTTCAGGCGGTCCGGGAGACCCGCACAGAGAAGGTCTAGAATGGGAGGATAAATTTGCTGCGTTTCTGGATAATGTTTTTGAACATAACCAGTACAGCGACGACAAAAAGTATCTGTTTCTGATCTGTCATTCTTTTCAGCTGGCAAGTATTCACTGGAAACTTGGAAATATCTGCAAAAGGAAATCGTATTCTTTCGGAGTAATGCCGGTTCATAAAACCGAAGAAGGAGAACAGGAATTTTTATTCAAAAATCTTCCGGATCCTTTCTATGCAGTAGATTCCAGAGCGTATCAGTTTATCGAACCGGATCATGACCGTTTTGAGGAACTGGGTATGAAAATCGTTGCCATTGAAAAATTCCGCCCGCACATTAACCTTGAAAGAGCGGTAATGGCGATTCGTTTTTCGGAGGAAATATTCGGAACACAGTTTCATCCGGAAGCAAATCCTGCAGGCATGATTGAAAATCTGAAAGATGAAAAGAACAAGCAGGCGATGATTGAAAATTTCGGAATGGAAAAATACCTTGAAACGGTAGACAGAATGGATGATGAAGATAAGATTATCCTTACTCAGGCACAGATTCTGCCGAGATTTTTGCAGTTCGCAAAAAAAAACGTTTTGAAGCAGGCAGAAGCAATGGCTTAAATTTGTAATACACGAAATTATCAATACAAAAAATCGGGCAAAAAACTGTCCGATTTTTTAAATCACAAAAAGAAAAAGAATTATGATTCCAAAATACAGAAAGCAATTTAATCAGGAATTTTCTCAGGAAAAATACAATCAGTTTAAAGAGATTTTAAAACAGAAAAGTGGTCTGGAAGCCGGATTCAGAATTTCCGAAAGTCCTTTATTTTTAACAAAAGAATTTGAATCTAAACTCATTGATGCCAGCGAAAGTATCATTACACAGATTAAAAATCTTCCTGAGGAGACTTTACAAAAGGCGATTCCTGATAACTGCAGGGTTCCCAACGACACAAAGCAGCCTCACTTTTTCACGATAGATTTCGGGATCTGCAAGAGCGAAAACGGCGAGATTGAACCTCAGCTGATCGAGCTGCAGGCTTTTCCTTCACTGTATGCATTTCAGAAAGTTTTTGAACAGACATTCTGTGATGTTTATCCTTTTCTTTCGGAGCTGCAAAATAAAACACCTCATGAAGATTTTAAAAATTATATGAAGGATTTAATTCTGGGTAACGAAAATCCTGAACATGTAATTCTCCTTGAAATTTACCCTGAAAAACAGAAAACCGCTATCGATTTTGTTTTAACTGAAAAATTACTGGGAATAAAAACGGTCTGTTTAACCAAAATAAAAAAAGACGGAAGAAAATTATTCTATGAAAACGATGGAAAATTAACAGAAATCAGAAGGATTTACAATCGTGTTATTTTCGACGAATTAGACCGGATTCCGGATCTGAAAACTGAATTTGATTTCCGTGAAGATGTTGATGTAACCTGGGTTACGCATCCGAACTGGTTTTTTAAAATTTCTAAATTTTTACTGCCTTTGTTGCAGCATCAGTTTGTTCCGAAAAGCTATTTCCTTCATGAATTTCCAGAAAGCGAAAGCCTTGAAAATTTCGTTTTAAAACCTTTATTTTCTTTTGCAGGAAGCGGAGTGAATTTAAATCCCACAAAGGAAATCACAGATGCCATTGAGGATAAAGAAAACTATATTTTGCAGAGAAAGGTAAACTATGAGCCGATTTTTGAGGATATCAACGGAGAGTTTTCAAAAGCAGAGATCAGGTTACTGTATATCTGGCGCGAAAATGACGAACGTCCTATTCTACTGGAAAATCTGGGCAGAATGACGAAAGCAGCCATGGTAAATGTGGATTTTAACAAAAAAGATGCAATCTGGATCGGAAGTTCAAATGCTTTTTTTGCGGAGGAATAGATTATACGAATAAACAATGGAAGAAAAGTCAGCTTTTGAAGAGTTTGAAACACAGGGTAATAATGTACGAAGAAGGAGTTTATTGCCGCTCTGGATCAAAATATTTTTATGGTTCTTTTTGATTGGAGGTTTTTTTGCGGTCATCTTTTTAATGATTGCACCTTTTTTAAGTAATATAAGTCTGTCGCTTTATGGCATCAATGCCAATCATCCTTACACTTTACCCGGAATAATTGTAGCATTACTGTTTATATTCAAAGGAATTGTTGCCTACGGACTTTGGTTTGAACAGAAATGGGCGCCACAAACTGCTATTATTGATGCTTTTTTGGGTATTGCAATTTGTATCATCATGATGTTTATTATTCCTTTTACGGTTCCAAATATAAGTTTTACCATAAGATTAGAATTAATCCCTTTATATTTTTATCTGGTTAAAATGCAGAAAATAAAATCTATCTGGGAAAATATGTAATAAAAAAGCTTCGAATTTCGAAGCTTTTTTATTTAGTTTCGGGGGAATCTTCGATGCCCCCGAAACTTTTAAATCATAGTATGCTTATATTTTATCATCTTCAAGCAATTCTCTCGCCTGATATTCCTGAACCAGATCAATCGCATTTGAAATCACATCGCTTAAAGCGGTAATGAAGGTTCCTTCTTCAGCCATTCCCATGGCGTGTTTCAGGGCTTCAATTTCTTTTGGTATAATCTCATAGCTTACATCTCTTCCGGAAGACTGCATTCCTTCGATAATCAATCCGTTGATTTCATCTTCCGTTCTTCCGCGAAGATGCTTTTCATTTCGGATGATAATATGATCGAACATTCTTCCTGCAATTTTCCCACATTCCCTGATGTCATTATCACGTCTGTCTCCTACCCCGGAAATAATTCCGATCTTCTTCGTTGCTTCTACATTTTTAAGATAATCTTCAATAGCTTCATATCCTGCAGGATTATGCGCAAAATCGATCAGCACTTTAAAGCTTTTGAATTTAAATACATTTAATCTTCCCGGAGTAAGCTGCGCACTTGGTATAAATGTTCTTAAAGAATTCGAAATATCTTCGATTCCAAAACCGTAAAGATAAGATGCCAAACTTGCTGCGAGAACGTTTTCGATCATGAATTTAGCCTTTCCTTCCATCGTGATCGGGAAATCTTTTGCCTTTCCGATCCTGATCTTCCAGTCTCCTTTTTTAATGGTTACAAAACCTTCTTCATATACACAGGTAATTTTACCTTCTTTAGCGAATTTTTTGATGTGCGGATTGTTTTCATCCATACTGAAAATGGCAACATTAGAATGGAGATCATTAACTATTCTCATGGAATATTCGTCATCGGCATTCATCACGCTCCATCCGTTTTTCTTCACACTGTCCAGAACTACCCTTTTTACTCTGGTAAGATCTTTCAGGTTGTGGATATCGTTCATTCCCAAATGATCTTCTTTGATGTTGGTTAAAACACCAATGTCACACTGGGAAAACCCTAAACCGGAACGTAAGATTCCGCCTCTTGCTGTTTCCAGAACGGCAAATTCTACCGTTGGATCTTTCAGGATAAATTCAGCAGAAAGAGGCCCTGTTGTATCTCCTTTCGTCAACATCGTATTTTGAATATAAATTCCGTCCGATGTGGTGAAACCTACTCTGTAGCCGTTGCTTTTAACGATATGGGAAATCAGTCTTGTGGTGGTTGTTTTTCCATTCGTTCCTGTTACAGCAATGATCGGGATGGTAAAAGGTTTTCCCTGCGGATAAAGCATATCTACAACGGGAGCAGCAACGTTTCTAGGCAATCCTTCACTTGGAGCCAAGTGCATTCTGAATCCGGGAGCTGCATTTACTTCAATAATAGCACCGCCGCTTTCTTTTAAAGGCTGGGTTAAATTTTCTGCCATAATATCAATTCCGCAGACATCAAGACCGATGATTTTTGAAATTCTTTCCGCCATGGTAATGTTTTCCGGATGTACCATATCGGTAACATCAATAGAAGTTCCTCCTGTAGAAAGATTGGCTGTTGATTTCAGATAAACCACTTCCCCTTTCTGCGGAACGGTTTCCAGAGTATACTGAAGTTTATCAAGAAGCTCTGTGGTATCTTTATCAATTAAGATTTCGGTTAAAACATTTTCGTGTCCGTAGCCTCTTCTCGGATCTTTATTTTCTTTATCAATTAACTGCTGAAGATTCAGTTCTCCGTCTCCTACAACGTGAGCCGGAACTCTTCTTGCAGCGGCTACCATTTTATTGTTGATGACCAAAACTCTGAAATCGTATCCGGTGATGTATTTTTCAACAATAACTTTTCTTGAGTATTTCTGAGCGTGTTCAAGACCTGTTTTTGCAGATTCCCAGTCGTTCACATTAATCGAAGAACCTTTTCCGTGGTTTCCGTCCAATGGTTTAATCACAACAGGATAACCAATTTTTCTTATCACACTTCCTAATCCTTCCTCATCTACGATAAGATCTCCGATAGGAACAGGAATTGCCGCATCGTGGAGCATTTTTTTTGTTAACTCTTTATTACAGGCAATATCTACCGCAATTGAGCTTGTATTTCCTGTAATCGTTGCCTGAAATCTCTGCTGATTTACGCCATAGCCAAGCTGAACCAAAGAGTTGGTTCCCAGACGGATCCAAGGAATTCTTCGGGAAACCGCTTCTTCCACGATACTTCCCGTAGAAGGACCAAGACGCACTCTTTCCCTGATTTCTTTTAGCTTTTTTATACAGGCATTCAGATCATATTCTTCACCAGTTATTAAAGCTTCAGCAATTTTTACAGATTCTTCTGCAGCATAAATTCCTGCATTTTCTTCAATATAGTTGAATACGACATTATACACTCCCGGAGTTTTTGTTTCACGAGTTCTTCCGAAACCGACGTCCATTCCCGCTAAAGTCTGGATTTCCAACGCGATATGCTCAATAACGTGTCCCATCCATGTTCCCGTTTCGATACGGTGAAAAAAACCGCCTTCTACTCCTTCGGAACATCTGTGAGAGAACAAAGAGGGAATCAGTTTTTCTATTCTTTCTCTGAAGCCGTCAATTTTATTGGTTGGGAAATTTTCCATTTCTTCGAGATCCAATCTCATCTGTATCAGCTTCTTTCTTCTGATGCTCCAAATGTTTGGTCCCCGTAACGCCTGTATCTTCTCAATTTTCATAGTCTATTTGCATTTTTTTGTTAACAATAACTCCATTTAAAATCAAAGATAATGTAAAACCCGAAACGAAACTATACCACAGTTAAACATTTATTAAAAAATGAATAAAAAATATTGAAATTTTTAAAATCTAAGGAATAGAGATCAATATATTGAAACTTAGTTGAATGTCTGCCGTTATTAAAGATTGTTTAATAAGGATTATTAACAACCGTTTTATGTTAGCTGTTTACATCTAAACTTTTTTACCGCAAAAGATTGTAACACTTTAGTTGTTTAAGTTTAATCCTTAAATGAAAAGAAAGAGCAGATAAGTTTAAAAAAAATCAAAGATTTTTTCTCTTTGCAGACTTGTGAAATACTTTACATACATCCAATAAAGTCTTTTGTACCTCTTTCGCGGTTAAATTTAAAATGAGTTTAAACTTTCTTTAAAAAATTAAATAAAGATATTCTAAAACCTTTAATAGCTGAACTAATTTGCCATAAAAATAATTATAGAAACAAACGATTCTCTTTTTAAATCCATAGAATTGTTTGTATGTCTTTACCGGTTTCAAGCTTTTCTTTTTTTCGTATCTCTGCCTTTAATGGCAGTAAGTACGTTTCATGTTTGGAGTCAAACCAGATAGATGTCTCCCATTCGATCTCTCCAATTTGTGCTTTTGCCTTTAGCCTTCCCCATCCTTCTTCTTCCGATTTTAAATTTTTTCTGATTTCTTCTGCCAGTTCGTGCGGAAGCGAAACAAAATACCAGCCGCCCTTTCCAGAGGACTGCCACATTTTTGTGGTAAACTCATACTTTAGTCTTCCTCTTTTTTTCAGATTCATAGTTGTTTTATAGTCGATGATTTAATCAGAATAATGATCTTATTTTATTTGTGAATTTTGATGGACTAACTTTTGTCAGTTTAATGATATTACAACCGTTAAAAGTGGCAAAAGATTTCATCCTCTCTACAAACGATTCTTTCCATAATTCAATCTCAATACTTGTATTTTCAATGTGCAAATGGATGATTTCAAATTCTTTTTCTTTTCTGTGCGCTTTACAATCCACCCGTCCTATAAAGGTGTCGCCAAATAATACAGGTAAACAGAAATAACCGTATTGCCTTTTCTCTTTTGGTGTGTAACACTCAATCTTATAATCAAAATTAAAAAACTGTTTTATTCGGTCCCGATGAATAATTGAATTGTCAAATGGCGATAAAATATGAATGTCTGAACTGGTTTTGTTTAACGAATTTTCAAGTGAACTTTCATTCACAAAAACAGAAGGCATATTTTCAATATTTACTTGTTTTATAGTTCCTTCCTGAAGCATTGATTTTAAGACAATGTCAACATTTTTCCGTATTAATTCTCCTGTTTTAAGATGGGTAATTTGCTTTACTGTGGTAAATCCGTAGGCTTTCAAATAGGTTTTTACTAAATATTCAGCAAATTCGAGTTCAGTTGGTAAGGCTGTATCAATTGTGTTTGGTAAAACATTTTCAGTAAGGTCATACGTTTTTTGCATTCCATTTCTGCCGGTAATCATTAAATCACCTTGCAAAAAAAGTCTTTCAAGAGCTATTTTTGTAGGTTTCCAGCTCCACCAGCTTCCCACTTTTTTGGTTTCATTTTCAAAATCCCTTGCTCTTTTAGGACCTTCTCCACGAATGGTATCTAAAACATACTTCAACACTTTTGGGTCTGCATTGTAATAATGCGTTTTGCTTTGTTTCACCTCTACCATTTGAGGTAACGCAAAACGAAAATCCTTTATGGGAAGATAAGACGCAGCATGAAACCAATATTCAAATATTTTATGTTCTTCAACCAATTCATCTAAATATTCTGCTTTATAATCTGGTATTCTTGTCCAAAGTGTATGATGATGGGCTCTTTCAACAACTGATAAAGTGTCAATTTGTAGATATCCAAGATGTTCTAATGCCCGAAGAACTGCATTTTTACCTTTTCCAAAAGGATATGGCTTTGTTAATCCCTGACTTTCTAATGTCAAAAAACGAAGCTGCGATAAAGTCAATTCTTCCGTCATAATTGTTACATAATGGAGGTATATGTTTCAACTTGTGCGTTGTCTTCGTCAAAATATTTTTTTAGTAATCCGTTACATCTGCACAGTCATTGATTGGTTTATAGTTTTTGTTGAAATTTCTGTAGTTTTAAAATTGTCTATAATTTTTTTGTGAGTTCTTATCCTGACTATAAGTTTTCGCTATTGATTTTGATCTTGATGATGGCGGAATTTTTAGCACAAAATTCAATAGAATTACTGCTATTGAACCTTTCAAAAAATGTTTCAAAGAAGCATAAAATCGGTGATTTTGCCAAACTGTTTTTAAGTGTAGGTGTTATTTTCGTATGCTGGTTTTCAACCAAATAAACCTGACTGAAAAGCATCTATTTTATTATTAATTTCATTTTTAGATTTCACTTTACTAATTAATTTGTCCAAACTTTTTTGTGTCAGAATTGTAATATCTTTTTGTTCAGCAATTAATTGTCTATTCAGGTCAAACATTGGATTATCAACATCGAGTTTTTGGTCATACATTACTGCTCTTGGAATATTATAATCTTTTGCAAATCCCATTGCTAATCTTGCACCACTATCTAACTTTTGTCCAAACATTTTCCATCTTTCAGCGGTGTCTTGTGCATAGCTTGCCGCTAAAATAATTGCATCGCAAAATAACGCTTGTAATCTATCACGGTCTTTATATCTACTACTTAAATCCATAGCAGATTTATGTTCATCATAATATTCAGTTATTAAAAGTCCGCCTTCTTCAACAATTTCAAATGCTAAACTTTTATTTTTTGCTGGCAAAATATTATTTAGTGGACTTGGTAAAACTGCAATTGTTTTTCCTCCAATTAGTGCTTGTTTATGTGCAATGCTATCACAACCAAATGCTAAACCGCTTACAATTATGACATCTTTTTTTATAATTTCTGAAACAATTTTTTGTTCTCTTATTTCTATTTTTTCATCTGGATTAAGAAGTCCAATGACTGTAATGCAAGAATGTTCAATATCAAGTAGACTAATGTCGCCTTTGTAAAAAAGAAAAATTGGACGTTCGCTTTCCTTTACATATCCTCGGTATTTAGGAAAATCTTTGTCACCAATTGCAACAACTCCATCGCAACTTTCCTGGAATTTTTCTATTTGATTAATAATTTGCTTTTTGTCAAACTCAAAATCATCAATTGTGATTAATATTTCTTGTTTAGAGTTACTATTTAATAATGAAACAATTGTTTCAACATCTTCATTGCCTTTTAACATTTTATTTATCCAAGCTCTGCCAATACCTTTATAGGTTTTAGCAGTTATAATATTGATTGCGTTATCTGTATATTTCATTTTAAAATGTAAAGGTATATTATTATTTTTATACTGTTTTGCCAATGGAATAAAATATAACATTTTTTGCTCCATTATCTAATAAAGCTTGAATCATATCCTCATCAATATTTACAGTTTTGGTATAAATGTCATCAATTAATAAAATATCCTTTCCTGAAATTTCTTTAGAAAAGTGACAAGTATCTTTAGAAATACCAGGATAAGGAAGTAAGCCCGTTCCTCCATAACCACTTTTATCTAAATGTGTTGTCCTTGTATCAGTATGTCTAATAATATAATCACATCCATCAGCTAAAATCGTATGATTTTGGGTTTGTTCTAAATCTTTAATTGCATCAGTAACACAATTTTTTATAGTATTATAAAATTGTAACTGATTTACGTGATATGAGTTTTGTGATTTTGCACGAGGAATTATAGAAATTGTAAGTGGCCAACCAATATTTAATTCTTGATGTTTGTATGCAATATCAAATATGTCTTTTTCTAAGTGAATTAAAAGTTGATTTTTTGCCAGTTGAATAGTTTCATTTGAGTAGCTATTAAATGTATTTTTAAATGTATTCAAATAATCTGGGTTACCTTGTTTACCATAACCAATATAATCTGTATGATAAAATGCTTGAATGTTCTTTGTCAAGTAATTGTTTTGTTCAATTGTGAAAGGTGTCATAATTTATAAACTTATAATGTTATCAATAGGAATTCCTGCAAGTTTTGCATCTTCAATTTCAACTTTCTCATTTTCAAAAGCAACAACAATTTGAGCCGATAGACTCAAATTGTTTAGTGCATTTTTATACTTGTTTACACGATTTGCTTTTTCGTCAATTTCCTTAAAAAATAAATGGCTGAACTTATCAAGAAGATTGTGATATTCTAAAGTTAAAACGGCTCTGTCTTCTCGGCAATTTGTTACCAACACAGTTTTATTAGTTTTTGAATATTTAATAAGAATGTCTGAAACCGCTTTGTTCAGTTTTGTTTGAGATAAATGCTTTTTGTAGTTTATTTCCTTTTGTTTGATGATTTCTACCAATCTTTCTTCTGTTAAATTTTGAACTACTCGATTTAAAGTGGTGCGATTAAATCTTTCATTAGGAACATATTGAATCTCAGTTTCGCTTTGTATAACAGATTTTATTGCTTCTTGGTAAGATAAGAAGTTTGCAAAGTCTGTGTCAATCAAAGTTCCGTCCATATCAAAGAATAAAACAGTGTCAGAATTTATATTTAGGTTAATGTCGGTTGAGTTTTCCATTTACTTATTTTGTTGTCAGTTCGATTGTCGTGCACTTATAGCTAGCATTTTACAGCTTGGCGAAGTGGCAGATTTTTAAGCACTTACTTTCATTTTAGCGCTAATGTTTATTTGAAAAAAATGTTCAATTTAAAACTGAACCCGCAATTTTGCCAAGCTACTGTTGGCGGCAGGTTTTAATTCGGTAGTGTAAGTCTATCCGCTATTTCTGGGTATCTTATTTTAAATTCTTCAATTTCTTCGTCCATTTTAGGATGCAGATTCGCTTCTTGAATAGTCAAATTAAATTCTTTTTGCTTCCCAACACCAAAATAACAATATGCTAATGGAACTAAATGCCAAACTTCCATTTTGTCTTTTAGTATTGATTTTACTTCTAAAAGATAGTCTAAGGCTTTCGAATAATCTTTAAGTCCAATCAAACTATACGCACAATTTGCAAGCATGGTAACATAGAAGTCTTCGCTTTTATTTATCTTTTCTTTTACATACTCGAAAAATTGCAAGCATTTGACATATTCTTTCAATTTCAAATATCCTCTACCAATTCGAACAACATTTAAAAATTCTTTTTTCTCAATTAAGTCATCTACCAGAACAAAAACTGTGTTAGGATTACTTGGTGGGCTTATTGTCGCCTGAAAAACTTGTTGCTCAAATTTTAATTCCTTAAAAATTGCTTCTAAAAATGACTTGTCTTCTTTATAGTCACTAGGCGTATAAAATGCTTGTGGCTTTTTCCACAAGAAAATGAAGAATAAAATAGCTATGATGCTTGGAAAAGTGATAATAAAAATAACAACATATTTAAGTAGTTCTGGTTGTCCCTTTAAGAAGTAAATTGTAGTAGCATTGATAGTTTCAATGAAGAAAACAAAAAGTGCAATTATTCCTAATGGATTGCTTGGGTAATATATTTTTTCTTTAGTATTTTCTACCATTGTTATAAACTTTAATCTTATCAAATTATAATTTTTGTAATTGTCCTTCTAAACTTCGCAAAGCCGCGCCGTTCGTTCTTGCGATATCTCTCTTCGGTCACTGTCGCAAGAACATTTGCATCAACACACTGCGTCAATACAAACTAAAAACATCTAAGAAGTCATCTTCCCCTCCCCGCTCTTCACTTTATCCACATGTAGCTTGGCGAGCATTCTTTTGATAATATATTCATCGGCTTTTTGCTGTCCTTCGAAGATTAATTTGCCATCTTCGCAGATCTCAGAAATATATTTGTATAATCCGTCGTACAGTTCTTTTTGAGTGCCGATGATTCCTGCTACCTTTTTCATTAACTGCGTCTGCTCATCGGCTTTTGCGGCAATAGCCAGTTGAAAATCCTGCAGATCCTGAGGTATCGTACTTTTCATTCCCTTATCCTGTAAAACCGTAAGATGGGCATTGACTAATGAGATAAGGTCTGTAAGCTTACTGCCGACTCCTTCGAAATTACGCTTCTTAATATCCGTCAGAATCTGTGTGGTGAGGTTAGTGGGAATTCCAGCTCTTTCAATGCGTATCCGCAGACTTTTAAGAGGTTTCTTCAGGTCTTCTCCTAAAAGATAAAGTGCCTGTGTTGCCTGTTTCTGCTGTACCAGGGCTGTATTACTGGCTTCTTTCTGCTCTACTTCTGTAATTTTCGACTGAAAAGCATCTTTATATGCCTGCGTATAATTGTGATCTTCCTCTGCAAAAAGCAAAAGATCCCTGCTGAAACTAGCCATAAGATCTTTGGCCAGTGGAAGATATTCTTCCTGTTTAATATACATGGTTACTTGTTTTTAATTTAATACTAATATAATAATTTTTATTATAAATTCAATATATAGTTACACATATTTTTTTAAAATTATATTTTTAAAAATTTTTTAATACCTTTATAAATAATTGAAAACTAATCATTAATAGCCTATACATAAGAGAAAAACGCTTACTCATCATAAGCAAATAAAAAATATTTATTGGTGAAATTTTGTTCTTCTTGGGATTAAAAAAACTTTGATCCGCAGGGTAATGAATATTGCATACCGTACAAAATGACTGCACACCAATATTAACAGCTTTTTTCGCCCGGCAAAATGCTGTTTTCTGTAGGACGAACTGCTTTTATCTATTGGCTGAAATCAATTTTCATAAGAGTCAATTGCTTTTTATAACCAGAGAAATTCCTGTTTTCTGTAGAGAAAATACCTTTTAACCCTAAGGTGAAACTTTATCCACTTATTATTCCAGTTCAATGGGGTTATATGGAAGAGGTGCAGATTTTACAGCGATCTGGCTTCCATCCTCATTGTAAGCCTTCCCATGGAAAAAACCGGGATTATCACAGTACGTTTGAAGGGCTTTTCTAAACTGCTCTCTGGTTACATGAAGAATTCTTTTTTCGGTTCTTAAATAGATTTTATCTGCTTTTTTATCCATTCCAACTGCAGTAAAATGAAAATTCTCTTTAGTGTCTTCTATTTCTAAAATCAAGCCGGGAAGATTCTGAAAAATATAGGGTCCGTTATTAATAGGAATTTCTTTACAATACCATGCTGTATACTTTCTTCCCCGATACTTTGCCGTGGCTTTGTTACATACATAGCCTAGAATCTCCCTTGTCTCATTTTCAAGTTTCCAGTCAGGAGACGGCTGTTCTTCTTCATATTGATACATGATATTTGCTTTATCCTGTACTGTAATTCTATTTTCCGGAAAATTTTTTATTAAAACACTTTTCCATTTTTCTGCTAAATTAAGAGACTCACTTAATTCTTTAGCTCCTATTTTCTCCAAATGACTGTATTTTTCCATTAAAGAATCTTTGCGCAATACATTAAAATCTGAAAATTTAGAAAATTTCTTTCCTATCTGCAGAACACAGGTTGTTTCCAGCTTTTTCTTTTTGGGATCTTTAACAAATTCTGTTTTATAGTAAATATTCTGATAACTGCTGTCAATAAACATGGCTTCATAAGAATCAGGTTTCATAGAAAAATTTCCGCTTACGGAAATCTGGGCATGGGAGAAAAAACTTAAGAATAAAAACAGGGACTTTAATAAATGATGAGGGTGAAACATTGGTGATCTGATTTAGAAATTTACTGTGTTAAAATATATATTGAATTTAAGATTCGGCTCAATGGCTGCAATTAACAATTCATCATTGTTTTTATTTGATGGGATTAAAGACAGGAATTGGCTGAACTTTTGTTAAAAAAATAACTCTATTCTTTTACACAACCACAAAAATAACAAAAAGATGAGTTAAACTTTTGTTCAAAATACTGATTATAATAGAAAAAGATGGCGATAGTTTAAAAAAGGCTTCAATTTTAATTTTTGTAAAACTTAAATATTCTCACAATCACTTCTCATACCTGCTTTTTAAATTTTATTTTCACTTATTGATTATCAATCCCTCTTAATCCTTTCTCAAATGTTAATTATTTTTTAAATTTGCAGCCTATGATGAAACCTGTTGGAAAATTAATTGTTATCGGAGGTGCTGTAAACAAAGGAAGTTTTGCAGAAACCGATTTTGATCAAAACGTAGAAAAAAACCTGAATTTCTTTGAGAGAGGAATTCTTCGAAAAATTATCAATGAATCGAAGTTAAAAGAGAATTCCGTGATTGAGATTATCACAACGGCCTCTCAGATTCCGCAAATTGTAGGTTCCGAATATAAAAAAGCCTTCGAATTTTTAGGTGCTAAAAACGTAAACATCCTTGATATTCATAACCGTGAGGAAGCGAATTCTGATGCGATTGTTGCCAGAGCCAATGCAGCAGATATAGTGATGTTTACAGGTGGAGATCAGTTGAGACTGACTTCAATTCTTGGCGGAACAAGGTTTCACGATACCATTTTACTGAAATATCAGGAACAGGATTTCATCTACTCAGGAACTTCTGCCGGTGCCGCTGCGGCATCGGAGAATATGATTTATCAGGGAAGCAGTTCCGAAGCTTTGCTGAAAGGAGAAATTAAAACCACTCAGGGTTTGGGACTGATTGATAATGTGATTATTGATACGCATTTTGTACAGAGAGGAAGAATCGGAAGACTTTTTCAGGCGGTGGTAAACAATCCGAGAACTCTGGGAATCGGTCTGGGAGAAGATACCGGATTGTTCATCCACAATGATGTGATGACTGCGGTAGGTTCGGGACTGGTGATTCTGGTGGACGGAAGGTTTATTAAAGACACGAATCTTACGAATATTAATCTTGGAGAGCCTATTTCTATTGATAATTTAACGGTTCACGTAATGTCGATGAACGATCATTATGATCTTACGACTAAAGCGCTTACGATTGAGAATTCTCAGTTTAATCCAATTCCACAGGAAAAATAGAATGTGAATGGTAAATGGTGAATTGTTCCTGTGACAATTTTAGATATTTACAACGAACTTTTTTAAATAAAATATTCCTGTTGGAAAACGCAAAGACGCAAGATTTTTATTCGTCTCAAATCTTTAAGGCGCAGGAAAATCCAAGATTTTCAATAAGGATTGATGCTTAATTTTATCGTGGATAGAAAGAATCTCAGGATTGCAATATAAATGAGATTCGTGACCAGTGAAAAGCACAGTGAACGATTGAAATATGAAGGAAAATCTTAGCCCCGATAGAAACGGCATCCTTTTGGGTTGCGGACGGAGCGAAGCGGAGTCCGTAACCCAAAAGATACAGTGGATAGCGGGAGTAAGCTCCAAATAAAATATAAACGACATCAGAATACAATGAAAATAATCATCCACGGCGGATTTTTCTCGGAAAGCGACCAGAGCCACGAAGTGAAAACAGCCAAACAGAATTCATTAAAAAGCATTGCTCAGAAAGCATTCGATTATTTAAAATCCAACTCTGCATTTGATACTGCTGCGTATGCTGTTTCTTTGCTGGAAGATGATGAGCTGTACAATGCAGGAATCGGTTCGCAGATCCAAAGCGATGGCGTGATCAGGATGAGTGCAGCGATTATGGATGGAGAAACCCAGAAATTAAGCGGAGTGATTAATATTCAGGATGTGAAGAATCCTGTTTTTGTGGCGAAAGAGCTGATGAAGGAAGACGACAGGGTTTTGGGAGGAAGCGGCGCTAAAAATTACGCAACAGAACATGGTTTCGAGAATTTTTCAACTGAAATTCCGCAAAGAAGAAAAGAATATGAAGCAAAACTGGAAAATGGCGGAAAAGGAACGGTAGGCTGCGTCGCAATTGATAAGGACGGAAAATTAGCAGTTGCCACTTCTACCGGAGGAAAAGGTTTTGAAATCCCGGGAAGAATATCAGACTCGGCAACAGTTGCCGGAAATTATGCCAATTCTTTCTGCGCGGTAAGCTGTACCGGAGTGGGTGAAGACATTGTGAGCAATGCCACCGCAACGAAAATTGTAACCCGAGTTACCGATGGTATGACGATAGAAGAAGCGTTTACAAAAACTTTCGACGAGTTAAAAACCATTGATGGCTTTGCGGGTGCGATTGCGATTGATAAAAACGGAAATATATACCATCAGGATTCTTATCCCACTATGGTTTTCGCAAGTTTTGACGGAGAAAATTTTGAAGTTTTCAATTAAATTTAACATTATTTTATAAGTCTGTTTATTTTTTTGGCACACATTTTACATGATTACTAACATCAAACTTTAATATTAACTTAAAAAAATAGAAATCATGGGAAATAAGACAAAAGGCTTATTAGCGTTATTAGGATTAGGAGCAATTGCATACTGGAAATACAAAAATTCTTCTGAAGAAGATAAGCAGATGGTGAAAGATAAGATCAACACTGCAAAAGACAACCTAAACAAATGGGGAAATGATCTTAAAGATAAAGCCAATAATGTTGCTTCGCAGGTAAAAGACAAAGCAAACGACGTAGCTTCTCAGGCTCAGGATAAAGCGGAAGATCTTAAAAATAAAGCTCAGGAAGCGGTAAGCTAGACCATAAATAGTTTATTTTAACATTCATATATACAGGAAAGTCATCGTAGTTTTTATTACGATGACTTTTTTTGTGCTTCAATCGCGAAAACCAAAGGAATTTTATTTCCGAACTGAGGGATTCTCCATTTTCCTTTTTCAAATTCTTCAACATGCCTGAAACATGGATACGGCGACCAGTCGAATTCCTGAAATCTTTTAATCTGAAGATCCTGGTCAATTAAATTCTGAAGAACTTCCGCCAGAGAATGATTCCACATCACATAATCCTGAACGATGTCCGCAGACTGATCTGCATACGTTCCTTCATAGGTTTCCACAATCGGCTTTTCGTTGAAATAATTGTATTGTATGCCTTTAAAATCATCATCATACATCCAGACTACAGGGTGAAATTCTGCCATGATGAATTTTCCTTCCGGTTTCAGAAAGTGGTTAATCACTTTTGCCCATTCTCCCAAATCGGGAAGCCAGCCGATTGTTCCGTAGCTTGTAAAAACAATATCGAATTTCTGATCGAGAACATCGGGAAGACTGTACAGATCTGTACAGATAAATTCTGTATCGGTTCCTGCTTTCTGTGCCAGATCTTTTGCTGCTGCAATGGCTTTATCCGACAGATCAATTCCCGTAACTTTCGCGCCCATTCTCGACAGCGACACAGAATCCTGTCCGAAATGACACTGAAGATGAAGAATGGTTTTTCCTTCAATATTTCCTAAAAGTTGCAGTTCGATGGAATTCAGGGAAGTTCTTCCTTTCAGAAACTCGTCTACAAAATAAAAATCTGATTTGAGATGAGGTTCTACTTTGGCATTCCATGAATTTTTGTTGATTTCAAGATAATTTTCCATTGGTTTTAATTTTTAGATAAAAGTTTAAACAAGTCTTCTTAAAAAGATTGCTTCGATCATAGTTTTTCTAATAGTTTTTTCTTCTGTAAAGTAAATTCTTCCTCCGTTAAAATCCCGTTTTCTCTTAATTTTCCTAATTTTTCGAGCTGCTCAAGAACGCTTTCAGAAATTACATCCTGTTCTGCAGAGGATGTTTCCGAAACGTCTTCCCTGTTGTATATTTTACTGATGAACTGGTAAAAATCTTCAGCATAATCTTTATTAAAAAACGACTCAAACTCAAACATTTTATCTTTTGTATGAATTCTGATGTTCGGCGATACAAAGTTTTTGACGAAGCTTACTTCAAGAATATCCTCATTAAGAAATTCATTCACTTTTGCAGGTGAAAACATCGCTTTGGAAACTGAAATCATTCTTTTTGGAGTCGTAAGCAGAATTCCGGCATCCGTAGTTTTTGCAAACTGTGCATCGGTAATCGCTAGAATCACTTCGTCAGGATCAAGAATATAAGGAAGTTCCTTGATTTCTCCCTTTGTAAACATAGAAAGGCTGGCTCTTAAACCTTCCAGCTGATTTTTTATTTCTTTCAGTCGTTTTTTATAAAGATCTTTTGACAGCACCCTTCGCTCTGAATCTGCAACAGCAGGTATATTTTCAGAAATATTTTCCTGAATTGTTTCCCGCTGAACGATTTCTCCGTTTTGGAGCAGGCTTTCAATATCTTTTAAGCTGAAACGGTGCAGATCCGAAAGCAATTCTTCATTCAGCACACTCGCTTTTTCAAGACATGAATTACAGATAATATTTCCTTCAGAAAGCTTATTTTCACCCAGCATCATATCGATTGAAGTGAGTTCTTTTCCACACAATCCGCAATGATTATTCATTGTAATATCTTATTATATTTAACCTGTTTTAATTTTTGATTTTAGCTAAAAAAGAAAAACAGGGATTAAAGTCGGTCTAATAATTTTTTCTTCTGTTCCGCAAATTCCTGATCCGTCAGAACGCCCATTTCCCTAAGTTTACCGAGCTTTTCCAATTGTTCAAAAATAACTTCCGGAGCTTCTTTCTGTACACCAGAATTCTGCTGTACCGGATTTGAATCTTCAGGCTTTTGAAACGGATTCTCAGCAACCGGCATATTGTAGAGATTAAAAGACGAAGACTGAATTTGTTGTTGTTGTTGTTGTTGTTGTTGTTGTTGTTGTTGAACAGGCTGATTCACATTCCCATGCAGATATTGATTAACTGCGTTGCAGAAGTTGTTCCCGTCACTTTTGTTATGAAGCTTAAACTCTGCTGTGGAACCGTTTTTAGAGAAAATTTTTAACGTTGAATATAAAAGACTTTCCACATGCTCAACAGAACGGATATTTTCGAAGAGATATTCATCTTTCTGCACATTTCCAAAAAGCTTTTTATCTATGAAAACAACTCTTTTCTGCGTAGAAAACAAAAGTCCTTCCACCTTCGAAGGCATGGTAAGACCTTCTGCAATAGCGGTTAACCTTTCATTATTTTCTAAAATATTAGCGAGCTCTTTTACTTCGCTGTTTACAAAAATACTCAGCCTCGCATTCAGGGCAACAATCTGATCCTGAATATCATCAAGTCTGGTCACTGTTCCGCCAAATCCAAAAGAAGGAGTTTGGGAACGCTGTACATTTGAAGTCTGTGAAGAAGCCGGATTTTCAACTTCGCCGATTTTCCCCTGCAAAATAATCCCCCTGATCTCGGGCAGGAAAAACTGCTGCAGATTATTAACAACATCCTTATTGATATTGGAAGCCTCATTCAGGCATTTGTTACAGAGAATATGATTGTCTGCCAGTTTGTTTTCGCCCAAAAGCGTATCCATAGTCGTTAAAGGAGTTCCGCACAATCCACAAATATTGTTCATTGGGTTTTATGTTTAATAGTTTTAAAAATCACAAAACAATTTTATGATTTTCTAAAATACAAATTTGTAATTAAATCGTACCAACTGAAAATAAAAAGCATCATGATTAATGATGCTTTTTAGTTTTCTGATTTTATTTTTATCCCAAAAACTCTTCCATAGAAACCGTTTTCTGCTCCCCTGCTTCGAGATCTTTATAGGTTACCGTTCCGTTTTTAATTTCTTCTTCGCCTAAGAATACCAGATTTTTAATCCCTTTTTTCTCAGCATATGTAAACTGTTTGCCAATCTTTGCCGCTTCAGGATACATTTCTGCTGAAACTCCTTTTTCTCTCAGTTGTCGGATTAATTTTAAAGCTTCTACCGTTTCATTTCCACCGAAATTAGCAAAAAGATACTCTGTTTTAGAGGTCGCTCCTTCAGGGAAAAGACCAAGTTCTTCCATCACAAGATAAATTCTGTCTAATCCGAAAGAAATCCCGATTCCCGGAATATTTTTTACGCCAAAAACTTCCGTAAGATTATCATATCTTCCGCCGCCGCCGATGGAACCCATCTGAACTTCATCTGCTTTTACTTCGAAAATCGCTCCGGTGTAATAATCCAGACCTCTTGCTAACGTAATGTCAAACACAAGATTCTGAATGTCCACACCGAGATTTAAAGATTGTGTAATGACAAACTCAAGCTCTTCTACTCCTTTCAGTCCTGTTTCATTTCCTGCGAACTTTTCTTTTAACTGAAGAAGGTTTTCCAGCGCATCATCCGACTGGTTGAAGAGGAAATCCAGTTTATCAATTGATTCCTGTGCAATTCCTCTTTCCAGTAATTCTTTTACAACACCGTCTTTCCCGATTTTGTCTAATTTATCCAAAGCTACCGTGAAATCTATTAACTTGTCGGTAATTCCTGCAAACTCAGCCAATCCGGAAAGAATTTTCCGGTTATTGATGTGGATGGTTACAGAAACTCCAAGCTCCGCGAAAGATTTCAGATACAACTGAACCAAATCTACTTCCTGCAAAAGACTTTCGCTTCCTACCACATCCGCATCGCACTGGTAAAATTCTCTGAATCTTCCTTTTTGAGGGCGATCCGCTCTCCAAACGGGTTGAATCTGATATCTTTTAAAAGGAAAAGTAAGCTGATTATGATTCATTGCCACAAATCTTGCAAAAGGTACCGTAAGGTCGTAACGGAGAGCTTTGTCTGAAATTTGAGAAGTAAGTTTCTGATGACTTTTATTTTCCCAATCTTCCTGATTTACTTTAGAAGTATAATCTCCCGAATTTAAAATTTTAAAAATCAGACGGTCTCCTTCTTCTCCGTATTTTCCCGTTAATGTCGAAAGATTTTCAAAACTAGGCGTTTCCAGTGGCTGAAATCCGAATAACTCAAAATTTTTCTGTAAAGTATTGATGATATATCTCCTTCTTGCAACTTCCAGTGCCGTAAAATCTCTCGTCCCTTTTGCTAAACTTGGTTTCATTTTATAATAGATAAATGATATTAATATGTATAAGCTGCAAAAATAAGGAATTGAAAGGACTTTTACTACACATAAACCTGTTTAAGCTTTATCTGCAGATATTACTAAACCTCACAGGTTTTAAAAACCTGTGAGGTTTGGAAAAGACTTAAAAATACATGAAGCTCATATGCTTTCTAATATTTCCAAAATCTCTTCGCCGTAATTTTCTATTTTATGCTTTCCAAAACCTTTGATATCTCGTAACTCTTCTTTTTTAGCCGGTTTATATTTCGCTACAGACATCAGTTCTTTGTTTGAAGCAATAAAATAGCTTGGCAGATTTTGTTCTTTTGCTTTCTCGGAGCGCCAGTATTTCAAAGCTTCCAGTATTTTTAATTCATCATTATTTAAGGCTTCATCTTCTGCGGAGTATTTTACTGTTTTAGAATCTTTTACAACGCTTTGCTGAACGATTTTCAATTCTTCAAAATACAGCACAACCGACCAGTATTTTTCGTCCTGAACGAAAGCGGTTTCAACTTTTATAATATCGTGCGATTCCAGAAACGCTTCAAGTGTTTTTTGATCTTTTTCAAGTTGTCTGTCGTCCAGTCCGATTTTAAAAACTTTAATTTTCATGGCTTGTAATTTTTAGATTATTTTCCTCCCAACAAAAGAATTTCATCTACACGAATTTCCGTAATGTATCTTTTTACACCGTCTTTATCGTCATACGATCTGTAAGTAAGTTTTCCTTCCACAGCGATTTCTTTTCCTTTCGGAACGTATTTTTGAAATATTTCAGCGGTTTTTCCGAAAGCGACCAGATTGTGCCATTGTGTTTCTTCTACTTTTTCACCTTTTGCATTGGTGTAATGATCTGATGTTGCAAGAGAAACGGCAGCTTTTACATTTCCGTTATCGAAGCTGATGATTTCTACTTCTTTTCCTGTAAATCCGATTAGGGTAACTTTGTTTCTTAGTGACATAACTTTATTTTTAAATTTAACATTCAGATAAGAGACGTTCATGTTTTTCTCAAATCTCTGTGGCAAAGGTTGCTTAATTTCAGAACCGGAGTCGGTAGAAAACTATTTAAATTCGTTTGTAGTCGTTTGCAAACGGATAATTTTGTATCTTTGAAATCCTATGAAAAAGACAATAAAAAGAACGTTTCGTGTTTCTAAATATGTGATTTACAGAGAAACTCTGGTAGACTATAAAGAGCATTTCTGGTCGTTTCTGGGAGCGTTTTTCGGAATCGGAATAATTGCTTTCATCCAGTCGCACACTTTGTCGGCTACAGAAAACATCTTTTTAATCGGTTCTTTCGGAGCTTCAAGTGTTTTAATTTACGGAGCCATTCAAAGTCCTCTCGCACAGCCCAGAAATTTAATCGGAGGACACGTTCTGTCGGCTTTGGTAGGAGTCACGATCTATAAAATTGTTCCGGATATCCTCTGGCTTTCCGCTCCTTTAGCTGTTGCTTTTTCCATCGTTTTGATGCAGTACACAAAAACGCTTCACCCTCCAGGCGGAGCCACTGCGCTTATTGCAGTAAGCTCTACAGGGAAAATTCCGGAACTGGGATATTGGTATGTTCTTTCTCCTGTTCTTTCAGGATGTATGATTTTATTGATTATTGCTTTAATTTTCAATAATATAACCTCAAACAGAAGTTACCCGAATCATAACCGGTTTACATATTTACTGAAGAAAAAACACAAACATCCACACAAAATGAAAAAGCTATGAATTGTCTCGAATGCAGCGAAAAAATTATCGGCAGATCCGACAAAAAATTCTGTAATGATGCCTGCCGAAATGCCTACAACAATAAACAGAACAAGGATTCTAGCAATCTGATGCGGAACATCAATAACAGGCTTCGCAAAAATTACAGAATTCTGACGGAAGTGAATACGGAAGGAAAAACAAAAATTGCCAAATCCAAGCTCGATGGCTTAGGTTTTGATTTCGATTATTTCACAAATCTGAAAGTTTATAAAAACGGCTCCGAATATAAATTTATTTACGATTACGGTTATAAGCTTTTAGAAGATGATTTTGTTCTGATCGTAAAAAATCAGGCTTAGAAACAACTAAGATTTTTAAACATGAAAGAAATTGTTCTTATCACGGGCGCAAACGGATTGGTTGCCAAAGAATTGTCTAAAAAACTTGAGAAAGATTATACGGTACGCTTTCTCACGCGAAAAAAACAGAACAGCAACGATTTTGAATGGGATATTAAAAAAGGAATAATCGACGAAAAAGCTTTTGAGAATGTTTCGCATATTATTCATCTTGCGGGAGCGAATATTTCGGAGAAAAGATGGACCGATGAAAGAAAAAAAGAACTGATTTCAAGCCGTGTCGATTCTGCAGGTTTGCTTTTAAAAACTCTGCAAAAAAATAATATCAGATTAAAATCTTTTATTTCCGCTTCCGGAATTAATTATTACGGAACAAAAACAACGGAGAAAATTTTTACTGAAAATGATGGTCCGGGAAATGATTTTTTAAGTGAAGTGGTGATTCTCTGGGAGAAAGCTGCGGATGATTTCAAGGAACAAAATGTTGCAGAAAGAGTGGTAAAAGTACGTACTGCGGTAGTTCTTTCAGAAAAAGACGGGGCTTTAAAAAAGATGCTTCCGCCTGTGAAGATGGGCATAGGCTCGCCAATCGGAACAGGAAAACAATATATGCCTTGGATTCATATCAATGATATTTGTTCGATTTACGAATTTGCCTTGAAAAATTCTGAACTGGACGGTGCATTCAATGCGAATTCTCCACAGCATACGACGAATGAAAATCTGACAAAAAATATGGCGGAAGTGCTTCATAAACCTTTATTTATGCCTAATGTTCCCGCTTTTGTTCTGAAACTGATGTTCGGAGAACTGTCGGAAGCTTTACTGGAAGGTTCGAGAGCTTCATCGGAAAAAATTCAGAAAGCAGGTTTTCAGTTTGATTTTCCTGAATTAAAGCGGGCTCTGGAAGATTTATTAAAATAAAAAATGTAACGAAGATTGTAAAATCTATGCAAAATATGAACGTAAATATTGAAAAGACGGAAATTTTATCTGATAACTGGTACACTTTGAAAAAAGTAACTTTCAATATTCAAAAAAAAGACGGAACCATCGAACAGCAAAGCCGTGAAGCCTATGACAGAGGAAACGGTGCCGTTATTTTACTTTATAATAAAAAGTCTGAAACAATTATTTTGACAAGACAGTTCAGACTGCCAACTTTTATTAATGGAAATCCAACAGGAATGCTGATCGAAGCATGCGCCGGATTATTGGACGATGACGATCCCGAAGACTGCATCAGAAGAGAAACCGAGGAAGAAACAGGCTATAAGATCTCAAAAGCTGAAAAAATATTTGAAGCCTATATGTCTCCCGGTTCGGTAACAGAAATTCTTCATTTTTTTATTGCAGAATATTCTACGGAAATGAAAATTACAGAAGGCGGCGGATTGGATGAAGAAGGCGAAAACATTGAAGTCCTTGAACTTTCAATTGATAAAGCATTGGAAATGATCGATTCGGGAGAAATTAAAGATGCAAAAACAATCATGCTGCTGCAATATGTAAGAATTAAAAATATTCTATAAAATTCAAATTTAAATTAATTTTATTCAAGCCATTATGAAACTAATATATACAATAAGTCTTTCTTTATTTTTATCTGCTTCTGTTTTCGGACAGAAAACTGAAAAAGCAGGTCCTAAAGATAAAGCTGTCATTGAACATTTTAAGAATGATTATAAAAAGAAAAATTATAAGAAGTTCGATGGAAAAATGACACTTAATGACAATCAGATATTGTTTGATAACAAAATTATATTCTATGATAAATCGGATAAAATTACTGAAACGATGCTTAAAGAAGGATTAATCTATCCTCAGCTTTTAACGGAATTTCAGGTTGATAAATTCGAAAACGAAGACAGCGACAGAACGCAGAAACGATTTGCCAAAATTCAAAAAAACTGGAAAGATTCTTTTGAAGTCAATAATATTAAACTGAGTGGTGGTTCTGAACTGAGTTTTTTAAGTACCGATGAAAGGGTAAGGCGTTTTAAAGTGGTTTGTAAAGATCCAAAGTTTCCGAATCTGATGATTTATTATTTTGAATTAACGGATAAAAATGCCACGAAAGATACTTCTGTTCAGGATTTTATTAAGAATTCCAAACTGACGCATATTTTCCAGAGAACGGAGTAAGAAGGATGACTAATAACCATAACATCAATGTAAAAGCTTTATTCAGAAGATGACCACCGAAGAATTTGTTAAAAACTTTTATCAAGAAAAAGAGAATATTCTTAATTCATGTTTTGATCGTGAATCAGCATACAGAACTCTTGTTTCTGTTAAAATTGAACAGCTTAATCTAGACTTTGAACAAAATGAAAAATTCAAAGAAGTAATTTCTGATCTTTTAACTGATACTTTTTACACCATCTTACTAGGTTTAGATGGTTCCGCAAGTATAGGAAATTCGCAGCAAAGTTTTAAAATATTTGATGAAGATGATAATTTAATTTCTGAAAATGGAGATTTAGAAGGATTAGCCTATGAATATTTTCATGAAAATAAATAATTTTGAAAAGTTTTAATTAATGAAAATGAAAAAAATTATTCTGTTAGTTATTTTAGCAATAAATCAAAATATTTATAGCCAAAATAAACTTTTAAAATCTGATAAATTAACAACTACAGATTCTGTTAAAATAATTGGAATGTATCCTAAGTGGGATAAAAATAAAACTTATGAAAAGTATAATTTTTTAATTACAGATAAAAAAGTACTTGATTCCCTAATCGAATCAGTTGAATATGGTGGCAATACTAAAAATGAATGGGAGCAAAATACTTTTAGTATTATTTTAACTAAAGGAAATAAGGAGGTTAGGAGAGTTTCCATTAGTCCTGCTCTTCATCATGCACATACAAATGGTGAAAGCTATAAGTTTGATGTTTCTATTTTAGAAAAACTAGCAAAAAAATATCCTTTAACTTATAAATGGTATGAAAAGGAATTTAAAGATGAGCAACAATTCAATCAATTTAATTCAGAAATTTTAAAGCAAGAAAAAACTTTGTATGTAAGTAAACCAACGTTTATTTATGAGGGATCTTTTGAATTACAATTTCCTAAAAATGAAAAATTCCTGCACCCAAAAGCAATTGATGATTATTTAAGACCGCAAATTGAAAAAATTGTGAATGGCAAAAAATTTAGCATTTCCTACATAGCAAATGAATTTAATTTAAAAAATAGGGACCAATATACAATGACAATTAATGGTCCTTATACTCTATTCAAGGATTTAAAAGACAAGAACAGCAAAAAAGGAGAATGGATTCCTGAAAAATTCATTGCCGTTATTTATGAAAAAAAATAACAAATTAATAATCAAAAACTTACACTTTCTCAATTAAAAACCTTAATTTCGCACCCCGAAATAAGGATCATCCATTATGAAAAAATTAGGCGAATACAGAAAGCTTCTGGAAGTTGATAAAAATGTAACACTGAAGGAATTAAAAACCATCTACAGGAATACGATGAAAGATACGCATCCAGATAAATTCATCAATGATGAAGCAGGAAAGCAGGAAGCGGAGGAAAAAAGCAAATCTGTGATTGAAGCCTATCATTTTCTGGTAAGCATCAATCCGGAAACGCAGGAAAAATACAAAGAAGAATATACTGAAACCATTACGAAATCCAATATTCAGGATTTTTATCTTGAAAAATCGGTTCTTAAAGTACAGCACCTGAACGGAAATATGTACGAATATCTTGGAGTTCCGAAAAACACCTACATCAAAATGGTGAATTCCGATTCTCCGAGCCGTTTTGCAAGAAGACATATTTACGGAAGTTTCGTCTACAGAAAAGCCGGTGAGGCAATGGCGGAATAATCCCCTATTTACAAATAAATAAGAGCTTTCAATTAATTTGGAAGCTTTTATTATTTGAAAATTGTCTAAACTTTTTTACCGCAAAAGATGCAAAAGATTGTAACACTTTAGTTTTATTAAGTTTAATACTTAAATGTAAAAAGAGCACATAAGTTAAAAAATCAAAGATTTTTCTCTTTGCAGACTTTTGAAATACTTTAAATAAACTCAACAAAGTCTTTTGTCTTCTTTGCGGTTACATTTAAATGAACATACTTTTCGATTGTAAAGGCATTTACTCAGCAAATGAGCAATCATGTTTCTTTTCTTTTTTAAGATTGCTTCGTTGCATCAGAACTACGTTTGCAGATCTTCCGCCTGTTCGCGATAACATAAAAAAACCGCATCATTGCTGATACGGTTTTCGGTTAATTAAGGTGTTATATTAGTCTAAATGTTTTGGCGTAAAACCATCTTCACTTAGTTCTCTGTGTTCATAATCGGCTTTCATTTCAGCTTCATAATCTACTTTTTTATGTTTACCCATTCTTCTCAGAATTGAATCAAATAAAGAGTAAACTACCGGTACAATAATCAGGGTAAGGAATAGAGACGATGTTAAACCACCGATAACTACCCAAGCCAAACCTTTGTTCATCTCCGCTCCTGCTCCAGTCGCCAATGCGATCGGCAGCATCCCGAAGATCATCGCAATCGTTGTCATAAGGATTGGACGAAGACGGGCGTGATTTGCCTGTACCAAAGCGTCGTGTGTATTGGATCCCGCTGCTTTTCTGGCATTGGTAAAGTCGACAATCAAAATCGCGTTCTTCGCAACAAGACCAATCAACATAATCATCCCTAACATCGTAAAGATATTCAGTGAATTTGCTGTTAAGGCAAGAATTACCATTACCCCAATCATCGCCAGAGGAATTGAGAACAATACCACGAAAGGATATACAAAACTGTCGTATAATGAAACCATTACAAGGTAAACCAATACAATAGCTGCCAATAAAGCGATTCCCAACGTACCGAAACCTTCCTGCTGGTTTTCCATATCTCCACTCCAGATGTAATCTACGCCTACAGGTTTGTTTTTGCTGTCCATAAACTGTTTTGCCCATTCGTTGGCAACGTCTCCTACAGGTCTCCCTACTGCTTTAGCTCTTACTTTTACAGAAGGTGATTTATCTCTACGCTCAAGCAAACTCGGTCCGGATCCCATTTTGACCTCAGCAAACTGGCTAAGACGAACCTGCTGTCCCTGAGGATTCGTAAACATTAAGTTTTTAACATCATCAATAGACTGTCTGTTGGCATCTCCGAAACGGATATTGATGTCATATTCGTACTCTCCTGCTCTGAATTTCCCGTCTGTATTTCCGTTGAATGCCGTCTGCATCGTCTGTCCTACACTTGAAAGATTCAGACCTAAAGAAGCCATTTTATCTCTGTCGATATTTACCTGAACTTCAGGATTTCCTGAATCGGTAGATAATTCTGCATCTACTGCTCCCGGAACTTTTTTCAGCAATTCTAAGATTCTTGTTGCTTCTTTTACGGCTGTTGCGTTATCCGGAGCGGTTACCACCATTTCGATCGGTGCATTTTCAGCACCCATGATTCCGATTGGCGCCGTTTTGAATTCTACTCCTGTAAATTTCTCTTCTAAAGCTCTTTTTATTTTTGCAGCTTTAATGTTGGTGCTTTCAGAACGTTCAGATTTATCCGTTAAATTTACCTGAACTTCCGACTGATAAGTTGTCGCCTGAGCTCCGCCAAAACCTGTTGACTGCTGTCCTACTGTTGTAATTAAATCGACAACATCCTTATCATTTCTTAAAAACTTCTCAACATCTAAAGTCAGTTGATTGGTCTTTTCAATGGTTGCATCTTTTGGTAATTCCATCTGAACAAGGAACTGTCCTCTGTCGATCGGCGGGAAGAATTCTCCCCCAATGAATCCGAAAGCTACCAGCATGAAAGAAGAAATTAGAACGATAAATGTAATCACTACCGTAGAAATTCTTCTTAATGTGGTTTTTAAACACCATTCAAGAATTCCTGTAATCCAGTGCGTGAATTTCTCGATTAAGCCTTCAAACCAAAGGATGAATTTTTCGAACCAGTTTTTTCCTGTTAAATGCTCAAGCTTACCAAATCTTGAAGACAGCCACGGAATGATGGTAAATGAAGCCAGCAATGATAACATTGTTGCAATAACTACCGTGACGCAGAACTGAGCCAGAATGTTGGCTACCAAACCTGAACTCATGGCAATCGGTAAGAATACCACCACAATTACCAAAGTAATCGCTGCAACGGTAAACCCGATCTCCGAAGCTCCGTCGTAGGCTGCCCTGATTTTACTTTTCCCCATCTCCATATGACGGTAAATATTTTCCAGTACAACGATCGCGTCATCCACAAGAATACCTACCACTAAGGAAAGTCCCAGTAAACTCATTAAGTTCAGCGTATATCCCATTAAATTCATTCCGATGAACGTTGCCACTAACGAAGCAGGAATGGAAACCATTACGATGAAGGCATTTCTGATGCTGTGAAGGAATAATAACATTACAATTGCCACAAGAATAATCGCTAAGAATAAGTCGAAAATTACGTGGTTGGCAGATTCAAGGGTAAAGTCGGTTGTATCGTTTACCACTTTTACTTTTACACCCTGTGCTTTATAAGCTTCCTGAACGGTTTCAATGGTTTTCTGAACGCTTTCAGATACTGCAACCGCATTGGCATCAGATTGTTTTTTAACCTGCATTAAGATCGTAGGAAACTGGTTGAATCTCGCTACTTTCTCCACATCTTTCTGAGAATCGAAAACCGTAGAAATATCAGACAAACGAACCTGCGCTCCGTTTTTATTGGAAACCACAAGATTGTTCATTTCTGCTACAGATTTATACTTTCCGGATAATCTGATGGTAGATTTTGAGGTTCTGGTTTTCAAACTCCCTGTTGGGAAATCCAAGTTTGAAGAAAGAATTGCCTGCTGAACATCTCCGATAGAAAGTCCGTAACCCTGCAGTTTTTTCTCGTCAAGATTTACCTGAATTTCTCTTTCCTGTCCACCCACAAGGTCAACCTGAGCAACACCGTTTACACGAGAGAAAATAGGCTCAATTTTTTTATCTAAAAGGTCATAAAGATCTTTGCTGTTTAATTTGTCTGATGAAATACTCATCGTGATGATCGGTAAATCATCCAGAGAGAATTTATTAAGAGACGGCGCTTTTACATCATCCGGAAGGTCTGCCAGAATTGCGTTTACCTTTCTCTGTGCATCATTCAATGCATAATCTACATCAGCTCCGTCATTCAGCTGAACCATAATTACGGATAAACTTTCATAGGAAGAAGATTCTACTTTCTTCACATTTTCCAAAGAACCAACGGCATCTTCAATTTTTCGGGTAACGGATGTTTCCACCTCTGCAGGCGAAGCTCCCGGATACACCGTAGAAATGGTTACCATATTGGTTTCAAACTTCGGAATCAATTCGTATCCCATGAGTGTGTAACTCAGGATACCTCCCAACGTAAGAATCGTAAACAGTACGATTACCAACGAAGGTCTTTTAATCGATATTTCTGCTAACTTCATAAACCTTCTACTTTACGATATTTACTTTAGATCCGTTATCCAGATTGATCTGTCCGCTTGTCACCACCTGATCTCCGCCATTCAGTCCGCTTAAAACCTGAACTTTATCGCCATATACTTTTCCAACGGTTACTTTGATGAGTTTAGCCACTCCGTTCTGTACAACAAATAATTGTCCGGAGCTTACCCCGTTTACAAATGCTTCTGCAGGAACCGTTAACATATTCTGCGTTTCTGCACCGTTGTTTGTTTTAAATGTTGCTGTTGCGTACATACCGGCTTTAAGGTTTCCTCTGTTCTGAACTTCAATTTCAACAGGGAAATTTAAAGAAGCATCACTTTTAGGAGCGATAAATGTAATTCTTCCTACAAATGAATCTTCCGGTAAAACGTTTACTTTAATCGGAACTTCCTGTCCTAACTGAATTTTCCCGATCTGGCTTTCATCAACCAAAACTGAAAGTTTTAAGCTGTTGATGTTTACGATTTCGAAAAGTCCTGTTCCCGGAGCAACCACCATTCCCGGCTCTACCATTTTTTTATTGATGGTTCCGCTGATTCCTGCACGAATGCTTGTATCATTTACTTTTACCCCCTGGGCTCTTAGAGCAGCCTGAGCATTTTTAAGCTGTAATCTGGAATTATCAAGCTGCTGTTTGGTAACACCTCCTGTTTTGAAGGCATTTTCATAACGCTGGTTGTCCGCAATAGCATTCTGCAAATTGTTCTGAGCCTGTGTAACATCTACTTCAATAGCATCTCTTTTAATGGTTGCCAATACCTGTCCTGCTCCCACTCTTGAACCTTCTTTTACCAAAACGCTTACTACACGTCCTGAAATTTCAGAAGACTGGTTCATTTCCTGTTTCGGGATAAATGTTCCGTTTGCGCTGTAATCTGTATCAATGTTTTCTCTCGAAACCGTTACAACGTTTACGTTAACTTTGTCTACCTGCTTTGCAACTTCTTTTACTTCCTGTGTCTGCTTTTCTTTATTTCCGGCAATCTTGTAAGCCGCCAAACCAACCAGGACAGCTGCTACGATGATATATATTAAAGTTTTTTTCATAGTTTATTACGGGTTTTGTAGTGTGTTTAATTCTCCTTTTGCTTTAATTAACTTTATTTCAGCCTGTTTGTAATCCAGCAAAGCATTGGCATAATTCTGTTTTGCCTGCGTTAAAGCATTTTCAGCATCCAGAACTTCTGTAAGTGTTGCTAAACCGTACTGGTAGTTGGATTGTGTATTTTTCTGAACTCTTTCTGCCAATCCTACGTTGTCTTTCATACTTTCAATATTAATTAAAGCATTTTCTATGTTGGTAATGGCATTTTTATAATCTAAATTAAGGCTTAACTGTGTATTCTGAATATCCAGATCAAGATCCTGAATATCAACTTCTGCCTGATTGATCTTTGCTTTTGTAGCTCCTCCGGTAAAAATCGGAATATTAACATTTAATCCGATTGCAGAGTAATCGCTCCAGAGAACGCCATTTTTAAGCCCGTTGGTTAATGGAAATTTTGCTCCGTTTGCACCCCAACCGTAATTCGCTACAAGGCTTACTGTAGGGTAAAGATACGCTTCCGTCGCTTTTTTATTGAATACCAGAAGCTCTCTGTTTTTATTTAAAACTTTGATTTCGGTACGGTTATCAAGATTTAAATTTCCTGCAACCAGTTCCGGTTTTGGTTCAATGGTTTTTTCTTCTAGCTCGATATCAGATTCAATCGGAACTCCCATATAGAACTTCAGTGCGTTTTTAGCCAACTGAACAGAATTAATTAATGTCTGTTTGTTTGATCCGATGTTGGTAAGCTGAACATTGGTTCTGTCGAGATCAATGGATTTTGCCAGTCCGTTATCCACCAGACTTTTAATCACATTTCTTACTTTTTCGGTATTCGCATAGCTTGCTTCTACGGTTTTAAGATTTTCTTCCTGAACAAAAACCTGATAGTAAGCGGATGCTACGTTTTCGATAATCTGCTCATTGGTAAGCTGCGCATTAAGAACATAAAATTCTCTTGTAGATTTTGCCGCTTTAAGTCCGGTGAACACTCTCTGATCGAAAATTGCCTGTTGAAGCTGTACGGAAGCGGTAGAGTTCCACGGCTGACCGAACTGGGCTCTGATTTTTTCGCCTCCAAATGCAAGAAGGGATTCCTGAATAATCGGATTGTAAGTGACACCTGCTGTTGCTGAAATCTGAGGTAAAGCTCCTGCTTTTGCCTCATCAATCTTGTATTCGGCTTTTTTGATCTGTAAAGCTGCCTTTTTGGCTTCCGCTTTATTCTGAAGTGCCTGTTTGATAGCTTCCTGTAAGGAAACCTGCTGTTGTGCAGACACCGATGAAAAACCGAACATCATAAATGCAGCCGCTATTCCTACTTTTAGCTTGTTTGCAGTTATACGTTTTTTCATAATATTATACTTCGTTTATTTTTTTAATGTAATTATTATGTTAAATGCTTTTATATCTAAATGACGAATCATTTCTTAAAATACTTTAACATTTTTTTAGTTTTTAAATAACATATTCAAGATGATCTCTTTTCTTTCGGATATGATCTTATCAAATTCTTCCTCACTGATCATAAGATTTTCCATTAATAAAGGTCTTACCGCACTTGGGAAAACCAGCAGAGAAATCATATTCAGAAGAAATTGGATAGGTTTCATCCTCTCTATATTTCCCCGTTCCATTTCTGTTTCAATATCCTTAAAAAGCCTTTTCAATTCATCTTCTTCGATGTCTTTTTTGTGGCAGTTCCCTTTATTGATCTGCGAAACGATGTAGGTTTCCAGATAAGGATACTGAAGACTTGTAGATAAACTTCCTTCGATAAACTGGCTGATCTTTTCTTTCAGAGGAAGATCAGAATTCATGATGATTTCAGATTTTTCTTTTTCCACTTTCTGGGCTTCATCAAAAATAATCTGAATGAGATTGTCCCGTGAGCGGAAATAATAATTGATAAGCGTTCTGTTGACACCGGCTTCATCAGCAATCTCCTGAGTAGTAGCGTCAAACTTACCTTTCACAAAGAATAAATTCTTTGCTGTGTCTTTAATTAATTCCTGTGTTTGGTCTTTTTTTGCTTGATTTGACATTTTTGTTAAACAAATTTGTGCAAATTTAAATCAAATTTTATTTTTGACAAAATTGTTAAACAAAATTATTAAACAAATTAGTGTGACATGCATCATATTTTTAAAACAAATAATTTAACATAAAATAAAAGAATATCAAATTTTACTGTACAATTAGTTTTATGATTATTTTAGAATAAAATTTTTAAAATGAGCACAAATAATCAAATCAGCGTAGAAATTCCTCAAAATGTATTAGACGATGTAAATCAAAAGCTTCAAGAATGTAAAACTTTATTAGCTCCTTTTCTGCAAGGTTTAACTAATGATGAAAGAAAAGCACTTTTTAAAATGGGCGATAAAACTATTGCAACGGTACAAAAAGTAAAAACCTACATCAATAGCAATCCGGAATTTGCACCTTCCTATATGGATAAAGTTGAATTTCTGAAAGACGAAATGGTGGTTACAGGACTTAAACCTTTAGCAAATCTTGCCGAACAATTAGCCTCTGACCTAGATGATACCATTATGCTTGCCGGAAGTGAAGCTCTTGTAGCTTCCATGATGTATTATGGTACAGTAAAAGAAGCTGCATCTAAAGGAGTGAACACCGCTAAACCTATATATGAGGATTTAAGCCAAAGGTTTAGCAAAAAAGGAAATAAATTAATCCTAAAAAGGAATAGCCATTAATAAAAAATATGACAATTTGACTCTTTTAGTATCTGTTTTAATATTAAAAGAGTCTTTTTTTATATTTAAAAGGTGTTCGTTCTCACAAAATGTGACAACGAACACCTTTTAAATGTTTTTATTGATGCTTTTTGAATCTAATGAGTTTCTAAAGGAATGTAAACAATTGCTTAAAACATCAGTCTATATACTACATGCATTAGAATAGTTAAAAACATTATAAAATTATAAAATAGTAAGTTAGAAATTATATTTCAAACCGCCTGTAATATAACCGTGTAGAGCTGTAATTGATGCTTCCTCTATTCCTAACTGGCTCGTATATCCATTTATATATTGAAAGGAATTAAGATTTAATATATTATTAAATTGCAAATTGTATTCAAAGTTTGAATTCTCTTTTCTATACGAAACTTGACCGCCAATTAAAAAATTGTGAAGAGTATTTTGTTCAGTTTTCTGTATGAGATATTCACTTAATATATTTCCAACCCACTCTTTTTTTACATTAGTCCTAATTCCTAAAAATAGTCTTATATTATTTTGACTGGAAGTAGTACTGTAAAAACTTTGTTTGAAAACACCTTCAGTAAAAGTGTATCCTAAATCAAATTGCATTGGTTTATTTCTAAAATTTGTAGATAATTTTTGAGTTAACTCGAAATTGTAAATCGTAGATGTGTTTATGTTACTGTTAATATAATTATCTGTCTTATTAAGTGATCCTGTAAATTTTGATTTAAGAGAAAGCTGTCTATTCAATTTATATTCGCTTGAAAGTATATAAAAAAGTCTTTCTCTATTTTTACCAATAACATTTTCTATTTTTGAGAATGCTTCAAAATTCGATACATTAGACGTAAATATTGGTTTTGCTTTTTCATACGATAGTAAAAGGAACAATAAATTACCCTTTTCCATATTAAATCTATTCCATGTAAATTTATAAGTATCTGTCTTGCATAACAATTCTGTTGTAATATCTCTATTTTGATAATACGTTAGCTCTTTTGTATAAATTGGTTCAGATTGAAGCAGCCTTAAATTTGGGAGTGTATATTTTGAATTGTATTCTAGACCAAATTCCGTATTGATAACAGATTTGGGATTAAATTTTATTCTTATATTTTTTTCAAAATAATGTTTATCAGTTTCATTTATATTTACAAAATGGGAACTTAACGAACCTGATATATCAAATTTCCCAAGTTCTTTATATAAATTCAGATCATTCAGATAATGATATACTTTCATTTTGTTTTCTACTGTTCTAAAAACAAAGTTTAGTAGTTCAGAATTATCTTTTCTAAATGAAAAACCTGAATGAATATTAAAGTTAATAAACTTATTTTTATTTTTTAAATGAAAATCTAATGAGTATTTATTTGAAGTAACATCATATCTTTGAAATAGATTATTAGTATTAGATAAGAACAAATTATTGTTAGAAAGTAAATGCAAATCTCCTAAATATTTTTCATTAAACTGATTAAATGATAATATGATTTTTGATTTATCTAATTGTTTGTTCCAAGAAAAAGAATTACTAAAATTATCATTATTTACAGAGTTATCAATTCTATAAAAATTCCAATCAGTAGAATATCTATCTATGCTTTGATTAAAATGATCCTGTGTAGGATTATAACCAAAAGTATAATAAAAGAAACTCCCATCCAATAAACTTTTTTTCATTTTAATCTGAGTAGTTCCTAAAAAACCTTTATTATTTTCTATTCGTTGTTCTGAAAAGTTAAAAGCTTGTGATTCCCCTTCAAAAGAACTTCTTTTAGAAGTAGAAAATTTTTCTAATTGAGCATTATTAAAAATAGAAAAAGCAGTAATATTAAAATCTTTTTTTGATTTGGAATACTGTAATGCCCCAAATTGATTATTTTTTGATTTTACTTTACCATCATTATTGAGAAATGTAGGAATTTCTATTTCAACAGAATTATTTGGTGTGTCATCTAAACTTTCCTGAGAATTCATTTCATAAAAATCCATATAACTAATCGGGTCTTTAGCTATATTATTGAAATCAGCGATAAGGGCTAAATTTCCGAGCTTTCCAAACCTGAATAAATTACCATGTGCCAAATATGAGTTTTTTATACCAAAATTAGTTTCGATATTACCCGTTATTTTTCCCTTATATTCTTGCTTTAATTTTAAATTAAGAGCTGTTGAACGGTTTCCATTAATTGTAGTATAATTTTGCCACAAATCAATCCCATCCAACATATTAGCCGAAATATTTTGAGTCGCAATTTTATGGTTTTTACCAAAAAACTCATTACCTTCTACTAAAACCTGTCCTATTGTAGTTCCTTTATATGTTACTTTTCCATTTTCAGTAATGTCTAAACCTGGTAATTTCTTTATAAGATCTTCTGTCGTACGCTCAGTTCCATCTCTTACCGCTTTTAGGTTAAAAACAATAGTATCTTCTTTTGCTGTAACTACTTTTGGACGAGATTTTATTTCTACTTCTTTTATTTCAGTAATTTGTGCTTCCAATTCTATTTCAAAACTAGATTGTTCTGAAGTATTGATTTCAACAGTTTTTGTTTTATAAAAAACAGAAGTAAATTTTAAAGAAAAAAAACCTTTTTCAGAAACTTGAAAGGTGCATTGTCCTGTATAATCTGTTTTTTTAAAATCTATTATTTTATTATTCTCAAATAATTGTACATTAATATTTTCAGGTGGTTTATTTGTATTATCTTTTATTTTTACGTGAATAGTTTGAGCCTGTATGACTGAAAAATTTATTAGAAATATAATATATAAGTATAAAAACCTTTGCATTATATTAAAGCTTTATTTCTTCAAAAGTAGGTTTACTACTTTCTTCTCTGACCTCTCTCAATTTTTTATCATAATCTTCATTCTTAAATACTTTGAGCTTATTGTTCATTGTTTCTACTTCCGATTCCTTTGCATCATTACTAATCTTAATTGCCGTTATCTTATAACTATCTGTTTCCACTCTTAAAACTAAACCTGGAAAATTATTAAAAGAAAAAGGTCCTGCAGAAATAGGAATAGCCTCGGTATACCAAACTTTAAAATTTGTTATAGAATCAAAGCTTACTTCAACTAATTTACAGACATAATTATCAATATTCATTATATCATCCTTATACTCGATTTTCGTAAATTTCGTGTCTTTATATCCATAAAATTCTTCATTAATATTTTGAAAATTATGATAACTATAATTTCCATTTTCATTTTTATTATGATAAATTTTTAATTCGACATCTTTGAAAACTTCTCTATTATGTAACGTTGTACTCTCATCTTTTTTTATATCACCTGCGTTATGAGTAAATGAATTGCGAGGAATAGATTTAAAAAAAGAATTTCCATCTTTATAATACAAAAAATATTTTTGGGGAGTTTTACGTATTTGTCTTACCTTCTCATTGAATTCGTTAGACATATTAATGTTACTACCATCTGTAAGGTCATATTTTTCATACTCAACTTGTAAACGTTGAGAATAAACTAATCCGTTAGAAAAAAGAACAGATAGTAAAATTAATTTAATTATAAATTTCATATTTAAGAATTCTATTTAAAATAGTGTGTATTAGCTTAATACACACTACTTAGATTAATAATATTATGGCTGTCCAGAAACAAATGTTGTTCTTGGGCTATTATCTCCACACCAATTGGTTGTTTGAGCTGTATGAAGATCCGTTACCGTTTGAGTAGTTCCGTCTAAACCTGTGACCTGATAACTTGTTGTCCAAGTCCAAATAGTTGTGCAGATTTTACGAGCTGAATCATCATTTTCTTCTTTTACCTCTTTTGTTTCTTTAACTTCAATTTTATTATCTTGAAGTTTTACATTAGTTTCAGGTTCTACGTTATTTTTTGCAAAACCTAAAGTTGTTCCGGCAATCAATAAAGTTGCCAATAACGTCTTTCTCATAAAATGATTTTTTGTTTATTAATAATAATTTTAAAACACTAAAAAAACATTTGTGCACTTGTGTTTTTCATATGCTAAACTAAATATAAATCGTAAGCTAGGGAAATACTTTTGATAAAAAAAACCTTACTTTTAGTGAAAAAATATATACTTTTGATAAAAATAAATATAAACAATGGAAATGGAGAAAATTATTGAGAAAATAGCCCAACAAAGAAGTAAAAAAGGCTATACTTTTGAAAATATGGCTTATGAATTAAATATAACTCCGGCTGCATATCGCAAAATAGAAACAGGAGAGACTAAACTAAGTGTAGAAAGACTAATGAAAATTTCTGAAATTCTTGATGAAGATTTATCCAATCTTCTGGATATTAATAATAAAAATACTATCCATAATCTTTCTAATGAAGGTAATGGCAACGGCTATGTAGAAGTAATTAATAATGACTATAAGGATATAATTAAAGAAACATATGATAAGGTTATCCAAAGTAAAGATGAACAAATTAAGATGCTGAAAGAACAGATCAACTTTTTAAAAGACAAAAAATAAAACAAACGAGCGGAAAAATTTCCGCTCGTTTTTTTATTTTCAAAGGTTTATTGATTGTCTTTCACCACTTTTTTGATGAGTCAAAAACAATTACAATAATCGAATTTTATCGTCCAGAATATCGATAATTTTATCTTTATACAATCCTCCGATGGCTTTTTTAAAGTTCTTTTTGCTCATCTGAACTTCGTCCTTAATTTCTTCGGGAGTCGATTTGTCTGAAAGATGAAGCAAGCCGTAGTTTTCTTCTAGTCTGTCTAAAATTTTCTTTTTAAATTCATCAATATTTTCAAAACCTTGTGGCTGTAGGGAAACATCAATTTTTCCGTCTTCGCGGATCTCTTTGATATAACCGGATTCTTGAGACAACGGATAAAGCTTTTTGAATACATCCGAATTGTAGATGAGTCCGATATATTTTTTGTTGATGACTACATTCCAGCCCAACTCACTTTCATTCATCATAATAAGATCCACTTTATCTCCTTTCTGGAAAGGCAGATCCTGATATTGAGAATTTCTTTTGAATTTCGTGGTTCCGGTAATCAGTTCCAGATCTTCATCCACATAAATGTATACTAAATATCTTTTTCCTTCAATGATCTTAGATTTCTGCTGCTTGTAAGGAATAAACAGATCTTTGATGATTCCCCAATCCATAAAAGCTCCGCTTGGAAGGCTCTGAACACAGCTCATTACTGCAAACTCTCCCACTTCTGCCAAAGGAATTTCTGTGGTTGCCTTTAATTTTCCATCATCCTGATATACAAAAACTTCAATTTCGTCATCAATTTCCTTATCATCCTGAATGAAAATTTTAGGAAGAAAAGCCTTTTCTCCGGATTCGTCTGTTAAGATCCATCCCGAATTATTTTTATCTGAAATTTTTAAAGTCTGAGTTTTTCCGAATTGCATGTATGATAAAATTAGTCTGCAAAGGTAAGGAAATATAACCCGAATCTGCAAAATGTAAAATTTTAAACAAAAAAACAGAAACAATCTGCTTCTCTTTCTAACTTTTTAATATCAAATTATTAATACGTTGTTTAAACTAATTTTAAATTTAACCGTAAAAGAGAAAAAAGACTTTATCCGATTCTTTTAAAGTATTTCAAAAGTCTGCAAAGAGAAAAAATCTTTGATTTCTTTAACTTATGTGCTCTTTTTTCAATTTAGGAATTAAACTTAAACAACTAAAGTGTTACAATCTTTTGCGGTAAAAAAGTTTAGACAAGTTTATCAAGTTACTAATATTAATTTCAAACTATTTTTTATGAATTTTGTACAAATTCCATCAGTTCCCGTTTGCTGCTTTCGAAATCGAAGGCATCGTAAACCAGAAAATATTTATGCTTATCTACACATTTTGAAAACATAGATTTTGCCAGTGAAAGTTTATTTTTATCAAAACTAACTTCTTTTACCAAAGCGCTGATCTGCTGGGAAGTAAACATGGTTGTACGCATCTGCTGTCGGATCATAGAGAGTTTACTGTCGTCAAATCTTGCATTTTTTCTCAACATATCCATGAATTCACTGAAAGAACTGTTATCCATCACATTGGCATAACTTCCGCCATCATTCCATCCTCCCGAATTTCCGTAAGGATTATTCCAGACATCATTCCAGTCATTAAATCCGTAAGACTGGTTCTGAACAGGATATGAATCTAATAAAAACAATCCTTCATTGGTAAAGAAATCAAGAACCAGTCTGCTGTTGTTTCTTACATTCAAAGTGGTTCTGTATAATAAATACCCGCTTTCGTAAATCGAAACTGGAATTCTTCCTGACGGTAGATCAAAAAATCTGAATCTTCCGGAATTGTTGGAAATAAACTGATCTCCCAGTTCCACACTAAACATTCCCTGCTCTGGAATTCTCAGAAAAACTTCGGAATATCCATACTGCTGATTCCATTGATAATTAGGATTTTTAACCCTGAATCCGTTATTATTTCCATTCTGATTTCTGAACCCTGAATTATTGCTGTTTCTGCTCTCCGCTCTTTTTGCTTTTGGAGATTCCATTTCTGTTTTTGAAGCCTCGTTTTTTAAAAGCTCGCCTGCTTTTCCTGCTTCCTGCGCGAAAGAAAAACTTCCTACAAGAAACAAAACACTCATAAATATATTTTTCATAACACTTTTTTTAATCTCCAGCTCCACTTTCATGCCAAAAAAAAGAGAAACCAGTATCTGATTTCTCTTTTTTATTTATATGATTGTTAATCAATTACATATGAATTGGTCTTTTTGCCGTAGCATCTAAAGCTGCTTCTTTAATCGCTTCCGCATACGTTGGGTGCGCGTGAGAACTTCTTGCGATATCTTCTGCACTTGCGCGGAATTCCATAGCAATAACTCCTTCAGCAATTAAATCTGCTGCTCTTGCTCCTACGATGTGCATTCCAAGAACTTCGTCTGTTTTTTCGTCAGCAATAATTTTTACCAAACCATCTACATCACCACTTGCACGGCTTCTTCCCAAAGCCCTCATCGGGAAAGAACCTACTTTATAAGCGACTCCTTCTTCTTTCAACTGCTCTTCAGTTTTTCCAACTCCTGCAACTTCCGGCCATGTGTAAACCACTCCCGGAATTAAATTATAATTGATGTGAGGCTTCTGTCCTGCTAACGTTTCAGCAACAAAAACACCTTCCTCTTCTGCTTTGTGAGCCAGCATTGCTCCTTTTACAACGTCTCCGATAGCGTAAATGTTCGCAACATTGGTTTGTAAATGGTCATTTACTTTCACTCTTCCTCTTTCGTCAAGCTCAACACCAGCTTTTTCAAGTCCAAGTCCGTCTGTGTAAGGTTTTCTTCCTACAGAAACCAGACAGTAATCTCCTTCTACCGTTACTTCCTCTCCTTTTTTGTCTTTCGCTGTAATTTTTACGGTATCTCCGTTTCTTTCCACTGCGGATACGGCTGTAGAAAGCATGAATTTCATTCCCTGCTTTTTAAGAACTTTCGTTAATTCTTTACTTAATGCTCCGTCCATTGTCGGGATAATTTTATCCATGAACTCTACCACAGTAACCTGAGCTCCCAATCTTAGGTAAACAGAACCTAATTCAAGACCGATTACTCCACCTCCGATTACCACTAAATGTTTCGGAATTTCTTTAAGATTTAAAGCTTCTGTAGAAGTAATCACTCTTTCTTTATCTAACGTGATGAAAGGTAAAGAAGACGGTTTAGAACCTGTTGCAATGATGGTATATTTGGATTCGATGGTTTCTGTAGAACCGTCGTTTTTTGTTACTTTGATCTGAGTAGCGGATTCGAAGCTTCCAACTCCTTCAAAAACAGTGATTTTGTTTTTGTTCATCAGATAGCTGATTCCGTCTGTATTTTGTTTAATTACCTCATTTTTACGCTCGATCATTCTTGCAATGTCGGCTTGAGGTTCGTTGATAATGATTCCGTGACCTGCAAAATTGTGTTTTGCGTTCTCAAAATGCTCAGAGCTGTCTAGAAGCGCTTTTGACGGAATACATCCCACGTTAAGACAAGTTCCTCCCAAAGTTGGATATTTTTCAATAATTGCTGTTGTGAAACCTAATTGTGCAGCACGGATTGCAGCAACATAACCACCAGGACCGGAACCGATTACGGTAACATCGAATTGACTCATGTTATTTTATGAATTTGTTTATTATTAACTTTCTTATGCTTACAAATTTAACGATTTATTACCACGTGAGAAAGTGAGATTTGTCAAATTTTAAGGAGAAGTCTGAGTTATAAAAATTTCTCAACAATAATCTTGAATGTCTTTAAATTTCTCAATGATTTCTTTACATTTTTCATCAAGTAAATTTTTATATTTCGTGTCTACTATTTTTAATTTTGAATCAAGTTTGATAAGATACTCTGTATTGTAAAGTTTTCTTTCTTCACCGACTGGGTAAAATTGAATTTCGCTATAGTATTTCTCTAAAATATTTAAATCAATGTTATCTAAAGGTTGGATATCATTTATTCTTCCAATAAGATAATGCATTTTAAAATATCCAGAGTGCATCTCAATTTGATCTGTTATAATAGCAATCGCATTTGAACGTAATTTTTTAATAAACCTGTAATACTTTAGCTTTTCAAACTTATTCATATTTATTTCATCAAATAATGCTAAACCCTTACAAATCCAACTTCAGTTTCCCCTGTCCGAATTCTCCTGTGCTTTCAAAATATGAGCCTCCGTAAACGTACCAATCAAGACTTTCGAGATATTCTACAGCATTTTCAGGGGTTATGTCAGGACGGTCTTTTTTAGAAACAATTCCTTTGTACCATCTTCCGGATTTGGAAAAGCTTTCATATTCCACAAAATAACGGATCCAGATTCTCTGGCAAAGTTTGCACTGCTGAATGCTTACTTCGGCAAATCTTCCGTTCGTTTTATCGATTCCCAATTCTGACGTTCTGAATTCTGTATAGGTGGAAGTCGGTTTTTCGCAGGCGCATCCCAGTTTCTGGATTTTAATCATTACTAATTGTTTTCTGAAATTAAAAGTCCAAAATTAAAAAATATTAGCTGAATACTCAAGATGGCTATTTCATCAGATCCAGCAATACCTTTTCATACTGATTTAAAATAATATTCTTGGAAAATCTGGATTTTATCGAATTTTTAATGGCTTCATTTTCATGATTTTCATGAAGAATCTTCATAATTTTCTGCGAAAAATCTTCATAATTTTCAATATTCGCAATTTCACCATTAGTATCATTCTGAATGATTTCGGTAATTCCTCCGGGACAATTATTGGCTAAAGAATACGTTCCGCAAGCTCCGGCTTCGAGCAAAACATTTGGAAAACCTTCATATCTTGATGAAAGAATAAAAAGATCTGCATATTTTAAAAACTGATAAGGATTTTCCTGTCTTCCGTGAAAGATCACGTTTTTTAAGCCTAAAAAATCTTTCATTTGATGCAAGATTTCACGATCCTTTCCGTCTCCTAAAATATGAAGCAGGACATTTTCGTTTTTAAGCCTTGAGAAAACTTTCAGTAAATTATCAAAACCTTTTCTTGCCGATAAATTTCCGATCGCGACAACATTTTTATAGCCGTATTTAAAACTTTCCGGTTTATGGGAGATTTTAATTTTTTCATCAATAAAATCAAAATCTACAGGATTGTTTATTTTAACGATTTTTGAAGGTTTAATCTTAAAGTTAAGCATCAGATCATGCTTCATATCATCACTCTGCGCAATGATTGTATCGTAATTATTATAGAAATTGTAGAAAAATTTAATCTCCTTTCTGGTAACGTGCTGAGAAACAACATTGGTTTCTCTTGCAATAAATTTTGTTTTGGGAAAAACTTTGATGAATAAAGACAGATAAGCATTTACTTCTCCAAATCCGGAAAATACAATATCCGGCTTTCTGCGGTAAATTTCCCTGAGAATAGGTTTTAAGGAATGTCTTATTCTTTCTGTATTCACATCAATGATTTCAACGTCATCTTTCAAAATATTGAGATAACCTCCCTGTTTGCGCAGAAGCAATATCTTGGGCTCAAAACGATCCCGTGAGAGATGATTTGCTATGGTTGTAACAATTCTTTCGGCGCCTCCGGTTTCCAGATCCGGCAGAATAAATATGACAGAAATCTTTTTCATCACTGTAAAATTAGTAAAAAGTTTTCTTAACCTTCAAACCAAGCTCTTCAAAAACAGGAATAACCTCGTTAATATTTTCAACACTTAGAAATACATATTTATCTTCGGTGAAATTCATTCCGCCTCTGTTGAAAAATGAAAATGGCTCGTCACTTTTTCCAAAGATATTTTCAGGTTCTCCAAAAATGATATTACCAAAAAAACTGCCGTTCATTTCTGCATTGATCTCAGTTATTTCAAAAAAATTTCTCTGCTTTTCAATTTCGCCAGTCGATTTTTCAACAATAATTATTCTCTGATTTGTAATAAGATAGTAATTATTTTTAATATCAAAATATCTTAAAACCCATCTGAAAAATGCGAGATAAAGACCTATAAAAAACATGACAATTCCAAAGATGAGAATCAGAGATTTGCTGAAAATAAAAAGTACTGAGACAGCCAAATAAAAAAATGAAAAAAGAATTCTGAGTTTTTCAGTTGTATTAAAAAAGAAACTCTTCCGTGGAAGAATTTCTTTCATTATAATTTCGTTATTGTTTAAAGTAAATTTAGTTGGCAACATCGCTGATGAATTTTATTCTCAACATCCTCACCTCTTCATCCGAAAGTTCGTCTCCGAATTCATCAAGCAGAACTTTCATGCTGTCGCTTTCAGATTCATTCATGAATTCCATGAAACCGTCAACAATATCTTCATCAAAATTATCTTCAATATAATAATCGATATTCAGTTTGGTTCCCTGATAAACAATACGCTCCATTTCCTTCAGCAATTCGTCCATCGAAAGATTTTTGGCTCTTGCAATGTCTTCAAGGTCAATCTTTTTATCGGTACTCTGAATGATGAAAACTTTGTGACTGGATTTGTTTGCCACCTGTTTCAGAACCATATCCTGAGTTCGCTCGATATTGTTGTCTTCTACATATTTACTGATGAAATCTGCGAATTCTTTACCGTATTTCTTGGCTTTCCCTTCCCCAACTCCGTAGATTTTGGTGATTTCTTCCACCGTAATAGGATACTGAACCGTCATATCTTCCAAACTCGGATCCATAAACACCGTGTAAGGTGGAATTCCGTGTTTTTTGGCAACTTTTTTTCTTAACTCTTTAAGCTGATTGAATAAATTCTGATCCAGACCGCCTCCGGACTGCATCTGAACCTGATCGCTTTCTGCTTTTGTCTGCGTTAAATCAAACTCTCTGTCTTCTGCAATTAAGAAAGAATGTTCCAGTTTTCCGTCAAGAACCAGTCTTCCCTTTTCAGCAATTTTTAAAACGCCGTAGGTTTCAATATCTTTCTGTAAAAAATTCTGAACTGTTGCCTGTCTTAAAATTGTTTTCCAGTGGTTGTCTTTTTCTTCTTTTCCAAAACCGAAATAAGAAGTCTGTTCCAGTTTGTAAGACTTAGTAACCGCAGTTTCTTTTCCTGCGATGACCGAAATCAGATCTTTAGCTTTGAATTTTTCTCCGGTATCATTAATAAGCTCCAGAACTTTTTTAAGATCGTCTGTTGCATCTTTTAATTTTGGAGGATTCGATGAATTATCGCACATTTTTGCGCCGTCACCATTGATCGGATCAAAATTTTCTCCAAAATAATACAGAATATACTGTCTTCTGCTCATTGAAGTTTCAGCGTATCCAACCACTTCATTGAGAAGCTGTAATCCGATTTCTCTTTCGGAAACAGGCTTCTGCGCAAGAAATTTCTCCAGTTTTTCAATATCTTTAGGATCGTAGAACGCGAGACAATGACCTTCTCCTCCGTCACGACCTGCACGACCAGTTTCCTGATAATAACTTTCCAGAGATTTCGGGAAATCGTAATGAATTACAAAACGTACATCCGGCTTATCGATTCCCATCCCGAAAGCAATAGTTGCCACAATCACATCCACTTCCTCCATCAGAAATTTGTCCTGGTTGGCTACCCTTATTTTCTGATCCAGTCCTGCATGATAAGGCAATGCATTTACGCCATTTACCTGAAGAAGCTGTGCAAATTCTTCAACTTTTCTTCGGCTCAGACAGTAAACAATTCCGGATTTCCCTTTATTCTGACTGATAAATTTTACAATTTCCTTGTCTACGTTTACTTTTGGCTGTACTTCATAGTAAAGATTCGGTCTGTTGAAACTTTCTTTAAAGACCAAAGCATTCGTCATCCCAAGAGTTTTCTGAATGTCGTCCTGAACTTTTGGTGTAGCTGTTGCGGTAAGTGCTATCACCGGAACATCAGCAATTTTATCGATAATGGATTTCAGGTTTCGATATTCCGGTCTGAAATCGTGTCCCCACTCTGAAATACAGTGTGCTTCATCAATCGCAAAGAAAGATATTTTTACATCTTTCAGAAAATCTAAATATTCTTCCTTAATTAATGATTCCGGAGCAACGTATAAAAGTTTGGTCTTGCCATTTTTAATATCGTCGAAAACCTGTTTGGTCTGCGTTTTGTTTAATGATGAATTTAAAACGTGTGCTACTCCATCGTCAGATGAAAGCCCGTTCACAGCATCTACCTGATTTTTCATCAACGCTATAAGCGGAGAAACCACGATTGCCGTACCTTCCGAAATAAGAGCCGGAAGCTGATAACATAAGGATTTTCCTCCTCCTGTAGGCATCAGAACAAATATATCCTTCCCTTTCAAAAGGTTTTCTATGATCTGCTCTTGCTGTCCCTTAAAAGTAGAAAACCCGAAATATTTTTTCAATTCGCCTGATAAATTGGCTTTTTTTGCGCTCATCTAATTTTCTATTGCTAAATTTGCATCTAACCCAAAGATATGAATTTTTCGCTTAAAATAAAAGCGAACGAATTTATAAAAAATAAAATTTATATTAAATATTCTTTTAAAAATATAACGCTTTTTAAGAGATTTTTTGTATACGCCGTAAAAAGAAAAATGGAAAGAGCCGATATTATTTCAATCGCAAAAAGCACTTTAGAAATAGAAATTTCAGAACTTGAAAAACTTAAATCCAGAATTAATGACGATTTTGCAAAAGCCGTAGAAATTATTCATTCTGCCAAGGGAAAACTTATCGTGGTGGGAATCGGCAAATCGGCACACGTTGGAAATAAAATTGTCGCTACCCTGAACTCTACAGGAACCCCTTCTCAGTTTTTACATGCTTCGGAAGCCATCCACGGAGATTTGGGCGTTATTCAGAAACAGGATGTCGTTTTATGTATTTCAAATTCCGGAAATTCACCGGAAATCGTGAATCTGGTTCCTTATCTGAAAGATTATTCTTCTGCCTTAATAGGAATGACCGGAAATAAATCCAGCAAACTTGCCGAATTTTCAGAAATTATTTTAAATACTCATGTAGAAAAGGAAGCGTGCCCGAATAAACTCGCGCCTACCAGTTCAACCACTCTGCAAATGGCTTTGGGAGATGCTTTGGCGATTGCTTTAATGGAAATGAATGATTTTAAAGCAAATGATTTTGCTAAATTTCATCCGGGAGGAAGTCTGGGTAAAAATTTAATTTCGAAAGTAGATGATTTTCTTTCATCTCAAAAACCTCAGGTTACTGAAAATGATACAGTAAAAGATGTTATCATCTCCATCAGCGGTTCCCGACACGGAATCACAGTTGTAACGAATAATGATGAAATTATCGGAGTCATTACCGATGGAGATTTGAGGAGAATGCTTTTAAAAGGCGATGATATTGCGAAAGTTCTGGCAAAAGACATCATGTCTGCGCATCCCAAAACCATCGAGAGAAACGCTTTGGCTAAAGAAGCCATGAAAATATTAAAGGACAATAATATCGGACAGCTTGTGGTAACGGAAAACGGAAAATATTTCGGGATTATCGATCTGCATAAATTGCTGGATGAAGGAATTAATTAATCAGAATGTATACGTGAAAAGATTTAATTTTTTTCATAATAAACACGCATCTGCATTTAAAAAAATGAAACATCTCTTTTTACTGAAACTTTTTCCCTAAATTTGAAATCTTAAAAAAAATTATCCTGTGAGTGATGCAAAAGACATGTCTTTTTGGGGACATATTGGTGAACTAAGAGGTCATCTCATTCGTTCAATTCTTGCTATTATAGTTGCTGCAGTTATTATCGGTTTCAATATCAACTGGATTATGGATCACGTTTTCTTTGGTCCTACCCGAAACGATTTTGCGACCTTTGAGATTGTGAATCATTTTTCTAAAATGATTTTGGGCGAAGACAGCATTCACCTTCCGAAAGATTTTCCGGTTCGTGCAAGCAAACTTTACCAGCAGTTTAATGTGATGATGGCAGTTTCCATTTTTGGAGGAATAGTTTTGGCTTTTCCTTATATTGTATGGGAACTTTGGAGATTCATCAGTCCGGCTCTTCATCCAAATGAAAGAAAAAATTCAATCTTTATCATCAATTCGGTTTGGATTTTATTCATGACGGGCGTTTTATGCGGATATTATTTAATCCTTCCTTTTGCGGTTAATTTCGGGGTTATTTTTAAAATTTCCAATATCATTATTCCGCTTTACGATTTAAGCGATTATACGACTCTGTTTTTACAGGTAGTTTTAGGAATGGGGGTAATTTTTCTTTTTCCCGTTCTTATTTATTTCCTTACCACCATCGGAATTCTTACTCCAGCATTTATGAAAACATACCGTCGTCATGCGATTGTTTTAATCATGGTGGTTGCAGCAATTATCACTCCGGCAGACGTTTTAAGTATGTTGATGGCAGCATTTCCACTGCTTTTACTGTACGAATTCAGTATCATCATGTGTTCGTATACCTATAAGAAAGTTCAGAAAGCGGCTGGAAATTTACCTGCAGTTCAGAAATAATTTTTATCCATTCAAAATATAGTCCCGTAGATTTTCTGCGGGATTTTTCTTTTTCAGGAGCTTTATCGCGCTTTCCGCACTCGCTATTTTCAAGGTTCAGTTTTTGCGGCGGCTTCGCCGCCGCAAAAACTGAACCTTGAAAATGAGCTCAGACAATTGCTGCAATCGCGGCTAGGATTTTTGTGTGGAAAAGAATTGTTTCTGAAAATATTGATAATAAGTCTTTTGCGGATTGTGTTTTTTTTAACCACCCCGTCAAAAATTCTAAAGAATTTTTGCCACCCCTCCAAAGGAGGGGAATTTCATTACATAAACAACTGATTACCAAATAATAAATTCAAAGAATGTAACAAAGTTTTATTTGCTTCGTCTAATTATGAGGATCATAATCATTAATATCCACTTTATTTTACGTTTATTAATTTATATTTTAGCCATTATAATTTAATTCAGATGAAAAAACTTTCATATACGCTTTTGTTTGCGGCAAGTTTTTCTTTCGGACAGTTTTTCGAGAAAGATAAGGTTTTCACAAAACAGGATACCTTAAAAGGTTCCAATACACAATTCCGAAATTTTTGGGACGTCAAAAAATATGACCTTTCCGTAGAGCCGGATTTTGCCCAGAAAAGCATTAAAGGAAACAACAAGATCAGTTTTGAGATCATTAAAGACGTTACAAATCCTACGTTTCAGATTGATCTGCAGCAGCCAATGAAAGCGGACAAAGTGGAAGCCAGTTTTCCAGTGGCAGAATATAAACAGGATGGCGATTTTATCTGGATCAAAACCAATAAAAGCTTCAAAAAAGGAGAAAAATATATCATTGATGTAACCTATTCCGGAAATCCCACCATCGCAAAACGTGCGCCTTGGGACGGAGGCTGGGTTTTCACCAAAGATGAAAACGGAAATCCGTGGATGAGCGTTGCCGACGAAGGAATCGGAGCTTCTATCTGGCTTCCTACCAAAGATATCTGGGACGATGAACCTGACAATGGCGTTGTGATGAAAATTATTACTCCAAAAGATTTAGTGGGAGTTGGAAACGGAAGATTAATCAGTAAAAAAGCAGAAGGCGATAAAATGTCTTACACATGGGAAGTAAAAAACCCGATTAACGCCTACTCTATCATTCCGAATATTGGAAAATATGTGAATTTCAAAGACACTTTTACCGGAGAAAAAGGGAAACTGGATCTGGATTACTGGGTAATTGATTATAATTTAGACAAAGCAAAAAAACAGTTTCAGCAGGTAAAACCGATGCTTTCTGCGTTTGAATACTGGTTTGGACCCTATCCTTTCTATGAAGATTCTTACAAGCTTGTAGATTCGCCTTATTTGGGAATGGAACATCAAAGCAATGTTGCTTACGGAAACGGTTACCAGAACGGTTATCTTGGAAGAGACCTTTCTGGTACCGGAGTTGGTCTGAACTGGGACTTCATCATTATTCACGAAAGCGGACATGAGTGGTTTGCGAATAATATTACGGCAAAAGATCAGGCAGATATGTGGATTCACGAAAGTTTCACAAACTATTCCGAAGTACTTTTTACAGAAAGATATATGGATAAAAAATCTGCAGAACTTTATGCGGTGGGAATCCGAAACGGTATTAGAAATGATGTCCCGATTATCGGGAAATACGGCGTAAGAAATGAAGGAAGCGGCGATATGTACCCGAAAGGTGCAAGTATGCTTCACACGATTCGTCAGGTCATCAATAACGATGCAAAATTCAGAGAAATTTTAAGAGGAATCAATAAAGATTTTTATCATCAGACGGTAACAACACAACAGATTGAAAATTACATTTCAAAGAAATCCGGAATCGATTTTTCAAGTGTTTTCAATCAGTATCTGAGAACCACAAAAATTCCGACACTGGAATATTCTCAGAAAGGCGAAGAACTGAAATTCCGCTACACCAACGTTGTGAAGAATTTAAAACTGCCTATTATTGTTGACGCAATTACCATTAATCCAACCGAGCAATGGCAGACTGTAAAACTTAAAAAAGGAACTCCGGTACAGTTTAATGAAAATTATTATATCGATTATAAAAAGGTACAGTAAAACTTAATCATAGAAGCAAAATCGTTTTTCGGTTTTGCTTTTTTGTTTGATTTAACCGCAATTCAGTATTAAATTAATGAAGCTCTTTAAATTTTAACAAAAATTTAAAACTTTTAAAGTAACAAAATCAGTTTTTCATCAACTACTTGAATATAATTTGAACTCAATGAAAAAAATAGCACTAAGTTTAGGATTACTGGCTGCGTTTTTTGTAAATGCACAGTCTATAAAAACTACGATAGATCTGGTAAATGTAAAAGACGATAAGGTTGCCGTAACGATGGAATTCCCAAAAATGAAATCCGGTGACGTGAAGTTTCATTTTCCTAAAACCGTTCCGGGAACTTATTCTGTAGACGATTACGGAAGATTTGTAGAAGGAATTAAATTTTTAGATAACAAAGGAAAAGAAATTGCTTTCACAAAAGTAAATGACAACACTTACGCTCTGAAAAACGCTCAGAATTTAAGCAAAGTAACCTATCTGGTGAATGACAGTTTTGATGAAGAAATGGACGATTCCAAACACAAAGCGGTATTTTCACCTTCGGGAACAGATATTGAAACCGGAAAAGTTTATTTAATCAATACCCACGGTTTTATAGGTTACATCGATAATATGCAGGATGTTCCTTATCAGTTGGTTATCCAGAAACCGACAGATTTCTACGGAACAACCGCTTTGGTAGATCAGGATAAATCTGAATCTACAGATACCTATACTTTAGCCAATTACGCAAAAGTGACCGATTCTCCGTTAATGTACACAAAACCGGATTATGTGACGTTTAATGCAGGAGGAATGGATCTTGTTTTAGGCGTTTATTCTCCGACAGGAAAATACAAAGCTGCTGATTTCAAAGAAAATCTTGAAAAAACGGTGATTGCACAAAAGAAATTCTTAGGTGATATGAACACCAACAAAAAATATGCGATCATGCTTTATCTTTCGGGGATGGAAGAACCGCATATCAAAGGTTTCGGAGCTTTGGAACACCACGAATCAACAAGTGTTGTCCTGCCTGAAATGATGCCGAAAGATGCGATTGACAAAACCATTACAGATGTTGTTTCTCATGAGTTTTTCCACACGGTAAATCCTTTGAAAACGCATTCGGAAGAAATTCATTATTTCGATTATGCAGATCCGAAAATGTCTCAGCATTTATGGATGTATGAAGGCGGAACGGAATATTTTGCGAATTTATTCCAGATTCAGGAAGGTCTGATCACAAAAGATGAATTCCTTCAGAGAATGAGCGAAAAAATTGCCAACTCCAAAAACTATAATGATACCATGCCTTTTACGGTAATGAGTAAAAATGTTCTGAAGGACGAGTATAAAGACCAATACAGAAACGTTTACGAAAAAGGAGCGCTTCTTGCGATGTGTCTTGATATCGAATTGAGAAAGCTGTCCAACGGAGAAATGGGCTATCGTGACATGATCAGAAAACTGTCGCAGCGATTTGGCGAAAACAAACCGTTTAAAGACGATAAACTGATTGACGAACTGGTAACAGTTACAGGGTATCCTCAGGTAAAAGACTTCTACAACAAATACATTGCGGGAGATCAGCCGACTCCTTATGCACAATATCTGAGTCTTGTAGGTGTAGAAGCAAAAAAACAGGAAACTCCGCCAATTTTCTGGTTCATTAAAGATCCTCAACAGACCGGTTTTGATGATAAAGATAATGCTTTTGTATTCGACGAAAGTTCTGCCCTGTCTCCTTTCTCAAAAAGCATCGGATTTAAAATCACTGATAAAATCGTTGCTCTCGACGGAAAAACCATCAATGTTCAGAATATCCAGTCGTTTGTGGAGTATGCGAAATCTGTAAAGGAAGGACAAAATGTAACGGTAACCGTTTTAAGAAAAAATGGTGACAAAACAGAAAAAATCGATCTTAAAGGGAAAGCAATTCTGGATAAAATGACGATCGAAACGCTTCAGTTCAAATCTAATCCAACAGCCACTGAACAAAAATTACAGGATCAGTGGTTAACCGGAAAAAAATAAATGCAGCTAAGATTAAAATTAGGACTTAGTAATCAAGCGGGGAATTTTCTCCGCTTTTTTTATTGTCAATGTGAACCCATAAGTTCTTTGAGTAAACAGATGCTTTTTGACATTGCTAATCCCAATTGTTATTTTGAAATCCTGTCAGAATGAGTTTGTCGAAGTCTTTGTAAATGCTGTAAATAATGGATAATTTTTAGGAGCTTTTTCCTGCTTTCCGCACTCGCTATTTTGTGTATTTTGGTTTGCGGCGGCGAAGCCGCCCCAAACCAAAATACACAAAATGAGCTCAGACAAAGCTTCAATCAGGGCTAAAATTCAGGTCGCTCCTTATAAATATTCAATAAAAAATTGTCAGTTAACAAAAATCAAAATATAAATTTCACAGCTTAGATTCCTCCGGAATGACAAACTTTACACAGCACATTCCTAAAACAATTTACCCTTTCTTAATCGTAATCCTAAAAGTCGTTCCCTTTCCTATTTCCGTCTGGGAAATTTTAATATCTCCGTTGTGATATTCCTGAATCACTCTTTTTGCAAGAGACAATCCCAATCCCCAACCTCGTTTTTTGGTGGAATAACCCGGCTTAAACGCATTTCTTGCCTGTTGTTTCGTCATTCCGCTTCCCGTATCCTGAACTTCCACAACAATATTTTTATTTCTTTCCAAAACAGACATAGAAATAGAACCCTCTCCTTTCATCGCATCCACTGCATTTTTAACCAGATTTTCAATCACCCAGCTCATCAGGATTTTATTATGGGGAACCAAAATTGTATAATTGGGAAGATGAAGTCCAAAATTGATCTTTCTTGAAATTCTTGTTTTCAGATAATCATAATTCTCCTGAATGGTCGCGTTGAAATCCCTATCATTCAGTTCCGGAACAGAACCAATCTTCGAAAACCTCTCGGAAATCGTTCTTAATCTTTCAATATCTTTTTCAATTTCATGAACGCCTTCGGAATCCGGAGTATCCAGCTTCATAATTTCCATCCAGCCGATCATGGAAGATAATGGAGTTCCGATCTGGTGTGCAGTTTCTTTAGCCAGACCTGCCCAAAGATAGCCTTCATCCGTTTTTTTAATCGTCCTTAAAAACCAGAATGAAAAAAGAAAATAACACAGAATGAAAAAGCCTAAAATATAAGGAGAATACCGAAGATTATTAAGCAATTCGGAATTATCATAGTATACAAACTGATTGTTGGCATTGGGAACTTTTATTTCTATTGGCGGATAATTTTTAGCCATTTTATTAGCCAAAGCAACAATTTCAGCAGAATTATTTTCAATATCCTGCGGAATATTTTTATGCTCAATAATCTGTCCGTTCTTATCGAGAATAATTACCGGAATCGTGGTATTGGAACTGTAAATCTGCAGCAGCAAAGCCTGAATTTCCAGACTCGGAACCTTCACTTCCTGCTGAAATTTCAGTGCAGTGACTAAAATATCTACCCTTTTTACTTCTTCTTTTCGGAGGAAATTAAAAAGGATCGTAGAAGCAATAACAATTGTTAAGACAACAATCGTCATCAGCGTAAAAATAATCCAGTTGTTAAGTCTCGCAAATATGGATTTCTTCAAGGCAAATTTATTTTAAAACATTCAGGATTTTCTGCAGTTCTGTGCTTCCGTTTCCTTCATAATTGTTGATGATAATGGAGAAAACATATTTTTTTCCGTCTTTTGAGGTGTGGTATCCTGCGTAAGATTTGGTATCGCTCATCGTTCCGCTTTTCATTTTCATACCGTTATCGTGCGTTGGAAAACCATCATAATAAGATTCAAACCAAGGCTGTTTTCTGGCGTACAGCAAAGCCTGAACTTCTGCTTTTGCGGCAACATAATTTTGCGGAGAAAGTCCGCTTCCGTCTGCAAAATTAATCATATTCGGGTTGATTCCCTTTGATTTCCAGAATTCTTTTAAATAAGCCACTCCGCTTTTAAAACTTGGATCGCCTTTTTTCTCTTTTCCTAACGTTTTTATTAAAGTTTCTCCATAAAAATTAATGCTTTTTCTCAGAAACCAGTAAATAATTTTATCCAAAGTCGGCGATTCGTAGGTAAGAATAATATTATTTTTTGGAGCCTGCAATGCCTTTTTCCCTTCAATTTCCAGTTGGGAATTGGTAACCACTTTCCCCGAAAAATCAATTCCCGAATCTTTTAGCCATTGCTTCACTTCTGCTCCAAGCTGCAAAGGCGGATTGGGAACCGAACCGGAAACCATAACCGTTTTGGCGGGTAAAGTTCCGTTAATCAGCGCAACGTCAGAATGCGGCGCCGTAAAAATCAGACTCTGATCTGAACTTCCGCCCACTTTAAGATCATTCAGCCAGTTAACTCCTTCAAGCGGATAAGAGAAGCTTTTGAATTCATTTCCGTTGATGTTGATATCGAACTGGTTTTCGCGCCAGTTGATCCCCCAAACTCCGGCTCCATAGTAATTTCCAAGATCATTCCATGGCCATCCTCCCGGAATCGTCTGATGATCAAAGTAAGAATCGTCGATCACAAGATCTCCCGAAATTTTTTTAATCCCGGACTTTTTTATGGCATCAATTAATTTCTGCTTAAAAATTTCGGGTTTATACGCTTCATACCTCCAACTTCCCAATGTGGGATCTCCAGTTGAGCTGATGAAAAGATTTCCGTTCAGGTTTCCACCAGAAATATTTCCGGAATATGATGAAGTAGTCTTATACGTGTAGTTCTTTCCTAAAATCTCCAAAGCTGCTCCGGCAGTAAATATTTTCTGCGTAGAAGCTGTGGAAAGTCCTTTATTTCCCTGATATTCATAAATAAAATTTCCGTTTTCATCGGAAACATAAAATGATAAGTTAGACGAAATTGCCCCTGAAGAATTCATCAGGTTTTTGGTTGCTTCATCCAGTTTCTGAGTAATATTTTGGGCAAAAATAATCTGCGTGGATAATGTAAGAACAGCCAATGTCTTTTTCATTGCGTTTTTTTATAAACTTTTTATTGTCTTTTTAGAAATAAAGAATCTGCTTTATTTTTTCAGCATATTTTTAAGTCTGTCTAAACTTTTATTTAACCGCAAAAGCCACAAAAGATGAACTAAACTTTTATTTAAAGCTGATCATTATAAATGAAAAAGCTCAACATAGTTTTTTAAAATCTTTGATTTTTATTCTTTTGATCGCTTAATTGATATGCTTCGACAAGCTCAGCATGACACTGCTACAAATAAACTGTTGATATAAAACCGTTAGTATTATAAATATCATGCTAAACCTGCGAAACATCTGATTTCATTTACATATGAATTCAAAATCAAATTCTTCAATTCAAATATAATTAAAATAAAATTTACAGTTCAGTTCCGGATTCGATTTCATAAGGTTCCTTCCCTTTTTCGAAGATTCTCGTGAGTTCGGTTCCCTCAACGGTAATTTTATCGCCCATTCTTCTGATCCAGTTTCCTTCACGAAGTCCGACAACTTTTAGGTCATTCTGCGTTAAAAATTCTTTAATTCTGGTTTCTCTCGTTTCGCCATTATGTTTAAGTTCAGGATTCGGATCGAGATAATGCGGATTGATATTGAACGGAACCAGCCCCATACAATCAAAACTTGGAGGATATACAATCGGCATATCGTTCGTTGTTTTCATATTCTGTCCGCCGATATTGCTTCCTGCGCTGCATCCCAGATAAGGTTTTCCGCCTTCAACATTTTCTTTCAAAACATTCATCAAGCCTTCTTCATGTAAAGTTTTTACTAGTAAAAAAGTATTTCCGCCTCCTGTAAAAAATGCTTTCGCGCTGTTTATGGCTTGTGTTTTATCCTCAAATTCGTGAAGACCTTTCACTTTAATATTTATGGTTTCAAAAAAAGAACGTGCTTTTGCTGTATAATCGTCATGAGAAATTCCGCCCGGTCTTGCGAAAGGCACGAAAATGATTTCTTCGATTCCTTCATATAATTTGATTAATTCTTCTCTCAGATATTCCAGATATGCTCCACCAAAGAGTGTGGAAGTTGATGCCAAAATGATATTCATAACGAATGATTTGTCTTATGATCGTTGTGTTACAAAGATAACCGAATCTACAGCGAATCAAAAATAATGATAAAAAAACATAGAATCCCGTTAATATTTTCCAAAAAAGTTTAAAGGTTCTAAAATTTAGACGTTTATGGAATTATAATTGAACTTTAGTTATCAACTTGAAAAATGTAAGATTATGAAAATGATTAAAAGTAATATCCAAAACCTGTTTTTAGGTTTGATGTTTATAGGAACCGCAAGTTTTGTAAATGCACAGACGACACAGACAGACAGTACAACTGCTGCAAAAACAACCACAACAACCGCTCAGTCGACAGGAAATCCAACGATTGACGGTCTAAAAAAACAGATCGAAGCCAACCCGAAAGATACCGAAGCTTTGGCAAAATTAGCCGGAGCGTATCAGGAAGCTTCAGACTGGACAAATGCAATTGATACATGGAAAAAGATTTCGGTTTTAGTACCGGATTGGGCGCCATCTTATTATAGTCAGGCTTATGCCTATCAGTCTGCGAAAGACGATGCCAATGCAAAACTGGCTTATGAAAAGTATATTGCAACGGTAAAGCCTGAAGAGGTGGAACAGAATAAGAAAAATCTGGCATATGCCTATTTTTACGTAGCGTTCTCCGAACAGCAGAGCAATCCTGATAAAGCAAAGGAGCATATTGCCAAATCTTTACAGTACGATCCTACCAATCAGGATGCTGTAAAGTTAAGCAAAGCTTTAAATTCATAGTTGTGAAAGATCCGAAGAAAATTTCTTCGGATCTTTTTTTATTAAATTTTCCTGCCGAAAAAGTCTGTTTCTCCTTTCAGATACTGAATGATTTTCTGAATATTTCTCTGAATGCTGTTTTCAGTTTTCAGATGATTGATGTATTTTATCAGCTCTGACCTTCTTGAAGAAGTTAAATTTTCAAAGTTTCTTAAAGCAACAGGATTTTCTTTGATGGCTTTCTCCAAGTCAGGATGCATAGAAATTTTTCTCTCGGAGTCATCATATTCAATAAAAATATCAAGTGTTTCGCCAATTCTTTTTGGTGAATCTTTTAGCATGGTTACATTAATATACAACCGCCATTCTCCCTTATATTTCATTAAATTCTGCTTAAATTCTTTGCCGTTCACTGTTCCTTTTACGGGAATCGGACTTTTATTTTTGTCTGAATTTTCAAATACGGCGGCAAGAATTTCTTCAGGAAGAAAAACAAACGGATTAATTCCGATAATTTCGAGTTTCGCGGTGAAATGGTTTTTCATTACTACTTTATTGTTAACTAAATTAGTGATTATTTTAAAACTGTAAATCTTTAACCACCCCGTCAAAAATTCTTTGAATTTTTGCCACCCCTCCGAAAGATGGGAATCGTAATTCTCTACTATTCACTTTTGTTTTAACAGAAACTCTACCTGAATGCAGAATCTCATCTTTAATTAATTTTCCACTCAAAAAGGAATGATTATCTTTGTAAAAAATAAATCTGTAAAACAAATGAAATTTTTTATTGACACTGCTAATTTAGAGCAAATAAAAGAAGCTAAAGATCTTGGAATTCTTGATGGGGTAACAACTAACCCGTCTTTAATGGCTAAAGAAGGAATTCAGGGAGCTGAAGCAATTAAAAATCATTACAAAGCTATCTGCGAAATTGTAGATGGAGATATTTCTGCGGAAGTTCTTTCTACAACGTATGAAGAAATGATTAAAGAAGGGGACGAATTGGCAGCAATCCACCCGAATATCGTGGTGAAAATTCCGATGATCAAAGACGGAATCAAAGCATTAAAATATTTTTCAGATAAAGGAATCAAAACGAACTGTACGCTGATTTTCTCTCCGGGACAGGCTCTTTTGGCTGCAAAAGCGGGTGCAACTTATGTTTCTCCTTTCCTTGGAAGACTGGATGATATTTCTACTGACGGATTGAATTTAATTCAGGAAATCAGATTGATTTTTGATAATTATATGTATGAAACTGAAATTTTAGCAGCTTCTATCCGTCATTCGATGCACATTATCGACTGTGCTAAAATCGGAGCAGATGTAATTACCTCACCGCTTCCTCCGATCTTGAGTTTACTGAAACATCCTTTAACAGACAGCGGATTGGCGCAGTTTGTTGCAGATTCTCAGAAATTATCTTAATATATCTTTATATTTCAGAATAAATTACGGCGCGGAAACTTCGTTTCCGCGCCGTAATTATTATTTCAGTAAATCCAGTTCCAGAAGATTATTGTCTTTTGCATTGTCTTCTTTCACTTTTCTCTCACGCTCTCGAATCATGTCTTCCACATCCAGCTTATTTCCTTTTTCGTCGGTCATCATGATTTTGGTTCCGCTGGCAAGCATCTGCCGTATTCCTTTTGTCGGATTAATCCGGTAATCCAGAAACTGTTTTTTATATTTCTCCTGATTTAAAGGAACCAATGCTCCGAATCTGTGATTTTCTTCCTGACTTTTCCATTCCCGATCTTTTAAATCTATAATTTCCTTTAAAACATAAGAATGAGAGTTCGTCTGATCTTCCAGCTTAACAATTAATCCCGGTAATCCATGAAATTTATACGGCCCGTCCTGAATCGGAATATCGGCAACAAACCAAGCCGTCCATTTTCTTCCTGCAAAATCCGTGGTTGCTTTTTGTGCATTAAATTCACCCACTTTTTCTTTTTCCGGTAAAATTTTCCATTCCATTTTCCTGTCATCGGAAACTTTGTACTCATCCATATCCAAACGATTGAAGAACAAAATTTTATAGTCGGGATAAGATTTTTGAACAACATAAGGAACCATTCCGAACTTAATTTTGGAAAAATCTCCGTTCTGATGTTTCGACTGAGCCTCGATCAACGAATCTGAAATATATTTGTCTCTGCTGTAAAATTTCGAACCTTTTTTAGAAACATCAAGGTATATGGATTCTGTGATCGATACATCTTTTTTTGTAGAATCTGAAACAAATCTGTACTCATAAACAAAACGTTTATTTTGAGCATTAAAGAACATTCCCAATAGCAACGCAAACGCAATAATGATCTTCTTCATTAATATTTTTTATTTAGTTTAAATTTTTAATTCATAATATTCTTCACTACTTTACAAGGATTTCCCACTGTAACCACATTGTCCGGAATATCTTTGGTTACGACACTTCCCGCTCCGATCACCGAGTTATTTCCGATAGAAATTCCGGGAAGAACCACTACATTTCCTCCGAACCATACGTTATCTCCTACTGTAATGGGATGAGCAGATTCCAGCCCTTCGTTTCTTTGTTTAAAATCTATGGGATGATTTGCGGTGTAAAAACTACAGTTGGGACCGATAAAAACATGATCTCCGAAAGTTACTTTTGCACAATCCAGAATTACCAGATTATGATTGGCATAGAAATTCTCTCCCACTTCAATATTGTATCCGTAATCGCACCAGAAACTGGGCTCAATGCAGATGTTCTGTTTTACTTTTCCTAAGATCTTTCTCAGCAGTGCCGCTCTTCCTTCAGCATCAGAATTTTTCAGGAGGTTGTACTCCTGACAAAGATCTTTTACTTTAATTCTTTCTTCAATTAGTTCCTGATCGTAATTGGCATTATACAAAAGTCCTTTCGCACATTTTTCCTTTTCCGTCATATTTTATGATTTGCAATTCTAAAGATAACAAAAACAAAACAGGGCAAAAATTACTTTCGCCCTGTTTAAGAAATATTTAACCTATTATTTTACCAGATCCGGCTCAATAGGATTGTTATTTTTTGCCAGAGATTCTTTTGTTCTCTTTTCCATTTCCCTGAAAACCTGATTAGGATCTGAGATTTCTTTTCCGTCTGAAGTTTTTACTTTAAAAGTCATCTTAGAATTATCAGTATTTCTCATCATCATTTCCCTCATGTTTTTAGTAGGATCATTTACATAATCTTTCCACGCTTTTCTGAACTGATCTTCCGTTACTTCAAGCTCTTTTCCGCCCATTCCGAAAACCCTGATGTTTTGCGGAAGTTCCGGTTCTTTTTCTGAAGCAGCAGCTTGGGCAACTTTTTTATTTCCCACCAAAGTCATGATGTGGGAACCTGTAGTATCTTCAATTTTAACAATCAGCCCCGGTAAACCGTAGAATTTATAAGGTCCGTCCTGAAAAGGAATATCTGTAGAAAACCATGCAATCCATTCTCTCCCGCCAAAGCTTGTGGTAGCTTTCTGCGTATTGTATTCTCCGATTTTCTGCTTGTCGGATAAAATTTTCCATTCCGGTTTCTGATCTTCTCTGATTTTATACTGATCCGAAGAAACACTTCTGAAAAGATATGTTTTGAAATCGGGATAGCTTTTGGTTACTTTGAATGAAACCTGTCCCGGATTTTCTCTTCTGTTAACACTGATATTTCCGGAAAATGATTTGATCTGCTTCTCCAGTTCTGCTCTGGAAGTGGAATCGGCAACAAATTTTGTTCTGCTGTAATAATTCGAGCCGTTTTTATCAATATCAAGGTACATCATTTCGCTTTTCACGTCTTCCTTATTATTGAAATCGGGAATGAATTTATAATCATAGAAAAAACGGTTGATCTGTGCATTGGCAAGAATTCCCGCCAATAAAAAGAGGAGTAATTTATATTTCATAAACTGTATTTTAAAAAAAACTCTGCTGTTATTTTGAAATAATCAGCAGAGTTTAAGAACTTGATTATTTAGTCTGAATTCGAATTTCGCCCTGCATTTTTCCGTCTATGTTTCTTTTGTTTACATCCATTCTTTTAATGGTTTTAGAATCCAGAGCCTGCATTTCTTCATTGGTAGATTCTTTTCCGTTAATATAGATCTTCATATCTCCCGCTCCGTTTAGATTTTTGATGCCCGAAGCAACAACAGATTGATTTTTATTATCGATTTTAATATTGTCTGCATGGATTCTGAACACTTTTTCATCCGGGAAACCTCTGAAAGTATTGCCATAAATGTATACTTTTCTGTTTCCGTCCAATGCTCTTCGTTCTGCTTCCAGTTTAGCTCTTTCGCCCTCTAATTTGGCTCTTTTTTCTTCCAGCTTTGCTCTTTCTTTCTCAAGTTTCGCTCTTTTTTTAGCCATTGCCGCAGATTCTTTTACTTTTGGTTCGGAAAAATTGAAGCTGTTTTCAAATTCCGGCGACCATTTCATATCTCTGGAATCACGGAAAGAGTATACTTTTACTTTTGGCGCGTTTGGCGCTTTCGGTGCATTGGGCGGACTTGGAGGAGCATCGGAAAATTCAAAACTCATTTCTGGAATATCAGGAATTTCAATATTAAGTTCTTCCAGATCTTTCATTTGATCTTTCCATTCTTTGGATTTAAAATAATCGTTGATATTAACATCTTTTCCGTCCATTCGGATCACCATTGCCGATTTCAGAAAATCTTTTGAGCTTGCAATTTTTCCGATTTCTCCGGATAGTTTTCCGATTTCTTCGAGGTTTTTATTGTACTCGTCACTTTCAGGTTTTAAACTTTTCAGATTCTGGCTTTTTTCCTGAATCTTTTTGCTTAAATCTGCTATTTTTTTGTCGTCTTCCGATTTTTTATACACTTTTGGTGTTACGACAATTCGATCTTTTGAATCTGGAGTAATCGTATCTTTTTTAATAACAATTTTATCTCCTTTTTTAATCTGAGAAACCGCTTTCTCAATTTCTATATTCGTTGCTTTAATTTCCTGGTTTTTAGCATTTACCAAATAAGCAAACGCAACAGAAAATACTACCGGCAATGCAAAAATTCTACGCGCATACCCGAATTTGGTTTTAGGTTTTTGTAACATTTTTAATCGTTTTTTTAGATTTGAACTAAGAAACGGACTGGTTGCAGGCAACTGGTTTCCGGAAAAGTGGCTTGCTAAAAGCATCTGCGCAAATGCTTTCGTGTCCGATTGTTTTACGGCTTTTTTATCAGCCAGATATTCGTGAATTAAACTAATTTCTTTTTTGATGAGATGAAAAAAAGGATTGAACCAGAAAACAGAGGTAATAATCTCAATAAAAATTTTATCGAAGGAGTGTTTCTGTTCAATATGCACCATTTCGTGCTTCAAAATCTGTTTTCCGAGATCAGAATTCAGCGTGATGGAATTCTTCCAGAAAAGATTTTTAAAGTAAGAAAAAGGAGCTTCGGATAAGTTTGTATGGTAAAAATTGATCCCGTCGAAACTTTCTTTCTGAAACTGACTTTTAAGCTTTTGGATTCTGAAAATCCCGTAGACGAATCTTCCTAAAAAATAGAAAGAAACAAGTCCCAAAGCCGAAAAAATAATTCTAAAATAAATGTAATCATTGTTTGAGTTTTTAATTGTATTAAAATTCTGTACCTGATCTATCAACTTATACAAGTCATTGCTTACTTCAATGGTAAAGTCTTCGACCTTTATTAAAGGAAGCAATAAAGAAATGAGCATCGCAGACAAAAGATAAAATCTGTTGTAGTGATGAAACGTCTTGTCTTTTAAAGACAACTGATAATACAGAAACGTTACACCGGAACATAAAATAACTTTTCCGAAATAGAGAAGTACAGTTTCCATGGTTAGTTTTTCTTTTTAAGTTCGTTTAATAACATCTCAAGATCTTCCACCGTCATTTCATTTTTTTCGACCAGAAAAGAAACGGCACTTTTGTAAGATCCTTTGAAATAATTTTTCACCAGACTTTTAATGGTTTTTCCGGAATACTGCTCCTTGGAAACCAACGGAAAATACTCATGCTGTCTTCCGTATACATTATAGTCTACAAATTCTTTTTCTTTCAGTACTTTTAAAATGGTAGAAACGGTATTGGTGTGAGGCTTCGGTTCAGGGAAAAGATCAAGAACGTCTTTCAGAAATCCTTTTTCCAGTTTCCATAAATACTGCATCACCTGTTCTTCTGCTTTTGTTAAAGTCTGAATTTTCATATCCTTTTCATTTTTATCATTAAATGTGACATAAAAATATTCACGAAAATTTTATATCACTAAGAAATTAGTTATACAAATGTAGAAATAAAATCCATCCAAACAACTATTTTTTTAGTGATAAAAGATTAAAACACACAACTATTTGATAATCAAATAAATAAATTTTACTAAAATTTGTTAAAGAAATTTTGGAAGGATTATTTGCCTGGTTTTAAAAATCCTCAGACCATCATAAAGATCACTCCTGTCTTTTATTTTCTGGTACTGATGATCTGACTAAATATTTTATTCTCAGAATCAGAAGACCTTCAAAAATGATCCATAAAATAATAAGATGAATGACCGACGGAAGATTATCTGACAGAGAACCTCCGGATTGTACAATAGAAATAAAGGTCTTTAAAAACGGCGACGTGGGCAAAGCATCAGACAAAAACTGAACAAATTTCGGCAGCGCCTGATACGGCATTGAATATCCCGTAATCAGAAATATCGGATAAGAGGAAAATACAAGAACCTGAAATGCAAATAGTTTGGTCTTAAAAAAGCTTCCGATCAGCATTCCGAAAACGATAATTGTAGAAATAAATAACGCAAAAATTACCGCAAGATCAATGGCGTTTCCGCGAATTTCAACTCCGAAAACAGAGAAATTCACTACAGCGAAAAACAATCCGAAAATCATAAAAGCAAAAAAGTAAAGGATGCTTTTGCCAAAAATGATTTTAGAAATGCTCTGTTTTGAAATTTCATAAAGATTCAGCAGTTTATTTTCTTCCCTTTCTGAAGTAAAAGCCGCCGCAACGCCAATCAGAAGTGTCTGCTGAAGAATAATCGCCAATAAACCGGGCAACAGGAATCCTCCATACGTCATACTCGCATTGTAAAGCGGACGGTAATCCATATTGATGGGATTGGTCATTTTCATGGATTCGTCTTCTCCCATTCCCTGTTTGTTAAAGTACGTTTTCCTCACTCCTGCTCCAACCGTTAAACATACTTTGGTCGCAGTGCTGAGTAAATCGCTGGAAGGTAAAAAACGGGAAGCATTGAGAACCATATTCACATTTGCCTGTTTCTGCGATAAAATATTTCTCTCGAATCCAGACTGAATATAAAAATATCCCTGAACTTCACCCCGATACATTTTTTCCTGTCCTTCCGCAATATTTGAAGCCGGAACAATTTCAATCATAGAAGTGGAATTGAACTGCTGCGTCAATGTTCTGGAAATGGCAGTTCCGTCATCATCAATTAACGCCAGTTTTACCTTTTCTTCACCTTTGTTTAAATAAATACTTCCATACATGAATGCGTACAGAATCGGAGCGAGAAGCAAAATCAGAAACAGACTCGAATCTTTCGAAACATTCCGAAGCTCTCTTTTAAATATCTCAATAATCTCCTTCATATGCTCTTTTCTTTAAGATAGTTATTAATTTTTCTCTGAAAAAACACAATGCTTAAAGGAAATGTTACTCCGGTAAAAATCAGCAGTTTAAAAATCTCAGGCATGGCATACGATAAAGGAAGTTCCATGAAATAAAGCTTAATAAAACCATCCAGAAAGTGTGTGTAAGGCATAATGTCTGCATAAAACTGATCGTACCAAGGCATCGCCCATCGCGGAAATGTAAAACCGCTGAAAACAAAAGCCGGAGAAGTAAAGAACAAAGCCACATCGGTTACGAAAAGCAGATTATTGGATATTGCAGAAAGCATCATTCCGATGCCGATGCAGGCTAAAGACATTAAAGTATAGATCAGGAAAAAATTGAAATCGGTCTGCGGTTTTCCTAGTTCAAAAACTGGAAATACAATGTAAGCAACCAATACAAAAAGAATCCATGAAATGCAAAGATGAGCAAGTGTTTTTCCGACTACGATCTGTGAGGAAGAAGCGGAAATTTTTAACAGCTCATCAATCGTATTTCGTTTAAATTCAAGATTTAAAATTAAAACAGAAGCCACGACCAAAGCCATTTGAAGCCCAACCGTAATCAGTCCGGGTGTTAAATACATCTGATAATTAAAATCCGGATTATAAAGTGTTGTGGTATTCAGTTTTATCGGCTGAACCAAAGCTGTTGCCTGTTCAGCAGGCATTCCCTGCTTTTCTGCTTTCTGGAGAACTACGGCAAGACCGCCTTTTATAATGACTTCTGCGGCTCCTTTATAAATCATTTTTGCAGGAACCAGATACGCTCCGTTGGTATACAAAGTAATGTTTGACTGATGATTTTTTTTAACATCCGACTCCAGATTTTTAGGAAAATGTACAGCTCCGAAAATCTTTCCCTCTTTCATTAATTTTTCTATTTCCGCATTGCTGGAAACCTTTTCTGTAATATGAATTAGATCGCTGTGATCCATCATATCCGAAAGCTGTCTGGAAACAGAAGACTGGTCTTCATCCCAAACTGCCATCGGAAGTTCTTTTGCAAACTGCTTCTGGTAAATTAATCCGTAAAAAAGAAATATTATGGGCGGAATGACCAGTAAAACCACATAAAAATTCGGAATCGAAAAAATCCGTTTCCATTCCCGAATGATAATCTGGCTGATTGTTTTCAAGGTTCTTCTTGTGAATTAAATTATTGAAAAATAAGCTGTGCCGTCATTCCTGAACGAAGTCCTTTAATGGAACCTGCGTTTTCCGGTCTTACTTTGATCTGAAACGTTCTGAGTTCAAATTCTCCGTTCTGCTTTTCCGGAACCCAGTCTGCGTAGCCTAAAGCCGGAGCCAGTTCTGCCACTCTTCCCTGAACTTTTTCAGGCGTACAGCCGGGAATTTTCATGGTTACCAGACTTCCTTTATTTATTTTCGTCATCTGATTCTGGCGAAGATTAAATTTCACGAAAAAAGACTGATCTTTCTGAATCGTCATCATCGGATACCCCGCATTTACCATTTCTCCTTTTTTGGCAATTACCGTAGAAATTATTCCGGAAGCGGGTGCTTTTATAGAAGCATTGTCTTTGATCTCCTGCGTAAGTTCATCCGCGCTTTTTGCCTGATTTAAAACCGACTGTGCCGAGTTTTTAAGCTCTTCATTGTTTCCTCTTTTCAAAAGCTGAACATTCAGATTGGCGGTTTCCAGTTCTTTCTGGGCTGCTTTGTATTTGAAATAAATAACGTCGCGTTCCTGTCCGGAAACTACTCCTTCAGCATATAAATTCTGAAAACGGCTGTACGTTTTAGACATCAGATCCATCTGCTGTTGTGCAATCTGCTGTAAATTCTCGGCTGATTTCAATACTTCCGGTTCTACTCCACGATTCACTTTATCCAGTTGATTCTGTGCAATTTTCACCGCTTCTGAAACCTGAGACTGTATGCTTTCGATCTCGGAGGTTTTCATCTGGGCAATAATCTGTCCTTCCTTTACATCATCGCCTTCCTTTACCAAAAGCTCCAAAACTCTACCCGGAAGTGAAGCCGAAACGTCCACAAATTCAGCGTCTACCATTCCTATAACCGCATCTTTGCTGCTGCTTTCGGAAGATTTGTTCTGAAGAAGATAAATCAGCGCGATGACCAATACAACAATTGGAATACATACTGCCCAGTAATTTTTTATAAAATTTTTCATCTTGTTTAAGGAATGTAATTGGTAATATTTTCGACGTTTCCTGTAATATAAAAATAGGTTGCTACCACCGTCTGATAAGCAACCAAAGACGTGTAATACAATTTCTCTGCCTCATACTGAAGCTGCAGTGCATCGTTTACATCTTTCACGGAAGAAAGGCTGTTTTCCATTCTTTTTTTCACCATTTCTGTAGTGGTATATGCCTGTTTTCTCGCAAGATCCAATGTTTCTTTCTGCTCTTTGAAGCTGATGAGCTTGTTTTCAGAAATTCTGACGGCGAGATCCACCGATTTCTGTTTCTGATCTATTAACAGATCTGCCTCTTTTACCAAAGATTCAGAAGCCTGATTTCTGGATCTTCTTTCAGGATCAAAAAGAGTCCACTGAACTTCTACGCCCACCAACCACGGCGGCGTGATTAAAGGAAGATCATTTCTGAAAAACTGGTAATTTCCGATGGCAAAAATATTGGGTTTAGACAGAGATTTCGTAATATCGTTCGTGGTTTGTGCTTCTTTTTTCTTACTCTGCAATAATTTCAGATCGGTATTTTTATCTGAGGAACCAAAACTGGTCACTTCTATATTTTCATTTAATTCTTCGTTAATTTCCAAAGATTCATCAAGAGGAATTCCCATAAGATCTTTTAAAGTCAGTAACGTATTTTCCTTTTCAAGCCGTAAATTTTTAAGAGTAGTTTCGCCCTGAATTTTGGCAATATCTGACCAGTTTTTAAGATAAGGCGGGATGATCTCTGCTTTAAGAAGATTCTGCGCATACTTTTCATTGCTTTCAAGAGCTTCTGCCATTTTCTCCTGCTTTTTGATCATGGAATTAAGATACATGATCTGAATATAGTTCAGCGAAATATTGTAAGAATTAAGATTCTGAATAGATTCCAGATTGGCTTTTCCGCTTTCCACCTGCTGTTTCGAAAGTTCTCTCGAAGCATTCAGTTTTCCTCCGAGATAAATCGGCTGTCTTACAAGTATTCCGGCAAGAAAATAACTCTGTTTGGCAATAGCCGGATTGTAATTGGGATAAACCGCACTGATGATATCTTTTGAAGTCTGATAAATAACATTCTGAACCTGCTGCGGAAGCGGATTTCCTGTGATCTGCTGATAAGCCGCATTGGCAGAATAGGCACTCTGACTGGCTGAACCTTCTACAATTCCGTCTTTTACCTGCTGAAGATTTACTCTGATGGGTTCTCCGATGTAGTTATATCCGCCAAGAAAATCGACTTTGGGAAGAATATTGTTTTTGCTCGACTGTGCTATTTTCTGCCTTGTTTCCAAAGACTGTTCTGCCAGTTTTACAGCGACATTATTCTGTTTTCCTTTTTCTATGCATTGCTGCAAAGTAAGCTGCTGGCAGAATAATTTTGTGGTACATAATAAAGTAAAAGCAATAATCTTATGATTCATAGCCTTAAAATGTGATTTTAGTATCGTGTGTTGTTCCCTTAAAGATATTAAAAATATATAAGAATTTGGGGGAATCATTGTAAAAAATGACTTTCATAAAAAGTTTAAAAACATCATTTTAACAATAATGAACCACTTACGTTATAAAATTGTTAATTTTTATTAAATAAATTTAAAATGTATTTGTTTAAACTGAGAAATTATATTTATTTTAGTGCTTTAAAAATTTCTCATGAAAAGATATAATTTATTAATTGTACTATTATTACTTATTTTTAACATTACTACCGCTCAAAAGAAAGGTTCTCCGGCAGCAGATTTCAGCGCAGTAGGCGAAGCTAAAAACAAAATCGAAAATACAGTTCCTTTAGTTATTAAACATTTAAAAGAGGTCAGTGAAAAAGAAAACAATCCGAACATTCTTTCTAACGGCAAAACCGCTCTGGCAAAAGAATACGGAAAGGTAGAGCTTGAATGGAAACTGTACAGAGGAAATATGAACAACTGCATTCTGAACAATTCTTCCAAAAAAGCGAAGAAATGCATGGAATACCACAATAATATGTTCAGAGGCACTTTAATTAACTACAACAACTACATCACTAATCTTACAAGAAAGAACGGATATCTTGGAGTGGACGGTGATACAAAATTTGAATTTAACCCTTCTGAAATCACCACAAAACTAAGCGAGTCTTTCTTTAACGGGAATGATGCAGCTAACAGAATGCAAGGAAATCAGAAGAAAGATTTTATCGGGCAGACAATGGCTGATGATAATGCTCTTAAGCCTTTCAATCAGCTAGCGCAATAATTTATTTTTTTTAATTAAATGATACGAGATCCTGCTTTTTTAAGCGGGATTTTTTATTTATAAATCTACAATCCAAAGTTTTAGGTTCGGAGGTAAATTTTAATTTAAATAAATCACATGGGTTTTTATTTGATTGGCATTCAGCATACAAGAACATATTAGTTTTGAAAGCTCTGACTTTTATTCATTTTAAAATTTGAGATATTTTAATTTAACACATAAGTCACATTAGTTTTATTTGATCGGCATCAGCATAGAAGAACACATTAGTTTTGAAAATCTTTGATTTTCTCTTATGTGATCTTTATTTTAAAATAACTCACAAAACTTATGTGACTTATATGTTTTAAATAATCGCAGCCAAATCTTTCGTATAAACTTTAAAATATGGCATAATAAGTGAATTGTACATCACAACCAAATCCAAACAAAAATGAGCACATTAAAAAAAGGAGACATGGTGAGATGGAATTCCAGCAACGGAGAAACTCACGGAAAGATTACAAAAATTCATAAAAAAGACTTTGTATTCATGGATAAGCAGAGAAGAGCGACAGAGGATGAGCCACAATATGAAGTCATGAGCGAAAAAACAGGAAAATCAGCCGTACACAAAGCTTCTTCCCTGAAAAAAATGTAAAAAAATAAGCGGTTTCAAAAGTATAGTATTGCCTTAACTTTGAAACCGCCTTAAAATTTTTATAGTAGATTATTTTATTTTATCGTAAATAAATTTAGTAACAATAGCTCCGAAAAGATAATAAGCCACCGTCATTACTTTCTTTTGAGTATTTTCAGCTACAGGATTTTCATCCAGACCCATCTTTTGCGGAAGCGTAATGGCTACGATTCCCATTGCCAATCCTGAAGCGATATTAAACCCTGTAGTAGCAGTGGTTGCATAATACATTCCGTTGCCGATAATATCTCCGGCTAAGGTTGCAGCATACAGCTTATCATGATCTGTAATTTCTGCATCAGCTTTCACCAAAGTTTTATTTAAAGCTTCTTCTCCCACTTTATTAATTTCTGGGACATTATCAAAATTTTTCCTGATGGTTTCGTGCAGAAGGTTCAATGCGATTGCTCCGCCCAAACCTGCGAGAATTTTTTTATACATAATATAATGATTTAAGTGTATCACAATACCTGCACAAATTAAGCCACAAAAGCATTTGCCGGCTCACATAAATGAAAAAGAGTATCGCAAAAATCTGCAATACTCTTTTGAAATAGTAGCGGGAACCGGACTCGAACCGATGACCTTCGGGTTATGAGCCCGACGAGCTACCTACTGCTCCATCCCGCGGTATATTTTCTGAACGCTACCGAAGCGTTATCTTAGTAGCGGGGACACGACTCGAACGTGCGACCTTCGGGTTATGAGCCCGACGAGCTACCTACTGCTCCACCCCGCGGTGTATTTTTAGAGTGTTACCGAAACACTTTCTTAGTAGCGGGAACCGGACTCGAACCGATGACCTTCGGGTTATGAGCCCGACGAGCTACCTACTGCTCCATCCCGCGGTATATTTTAAAAACGTTACCGACAAACGTTTACTTAGTAGCGGGAACCGGACTCGAACCGATGACCTTCGGGTTATGAGCCCGACGAGCTACCTACTGCTCCATCCCGCGATATTGGACTGCAAATATACGAATTATTTTTAAAACTCCTAATTTTTCTTTTAAATAAAGGACTTTCATGAAAACTATTTTAATATTCGTATCTTTGAGGTATGGCAAAAATACTGAAAATTTATCCGGATAACCCTCAGGAAAACCTTATTAATGAGGTTATTAAAACTTTAAACAATGGTGGATTAATTATTTATCCATCCGATACGGTCTATGCGTTAGGCTGTAATATTTTCGACATAAAAGCCATGGAAAAGCTTGCCCAGATCAAAAAAATAAAGCTCGAAAAGTCAAAATTCTCCATTATTTGTAATGATTTAAGCCATCTTTCAGATTTTACAAGACCGATAGATACGTCAACTTTCAGATTTCTGAAAAGCCATCTTCCGGGACCTTTTACCTTTATTCTTGAAGCTAATAAAAGTCTGCCGCTCGCTTACAAAGGACATAAAACCATCGGAATCCGTGTTCCTGATCATCCGATTCCACAATTAATTGTTGAAAAACTGGGACATCCCATAGCTTCCACTTCCATAAAAGATGACGATGAAATCATCGAATATTCTACCGATCCGGAACTAATTGCCGAAAAATACGATCATTTAGTTGATATAGTGATAGATTCCGGTTATGGAGATAATATGGCTTCCACAATTGTAGACCTTACTTCGGGAGAACCTGAAATTATCCGTCAGGGAAAAGGAGATATTTAACATAAAAAGTAGACGTTAAATGATGACTGAAGGTTTTTAGTATGAGTCTGAACGGAAAATATTCCTTAGGAATTCTTCTTACATTTGTTTTGCTCGCCGCGGTAATGCTGTATATTTTTCATCTTATTTCAATGATAACAGGAGAAAAAAACTTTACTGCGACTTCATTTTTGTATTCCAGAATGGTACTCTGGATGGTTTTGGCAATTACTTTTCTGTACAGTTTCCTGATCGAAAAACAATCTTTTCTGCTGTGGAAAGACAAAAACTATTCTTTCCTATTTTATCTGAAAAAAATACTCCGTCTTTATTTAATTTGTGCCGTTGGTGGCGCTTTTTTAAATCTTTTCATCAAAATCATCACCCACGAAAACTCAGGTGATAAAATTGCGCAGCTTTCTTTTGTTTTTAAAAACAATTATCCATTGATCGTCTTTACCTGCTTAACGGCGGGAGTTGTGGAAGAATTTCTTATGCGCGGTTATATGCAGCCGAGAATTGAAAAGATTTATAAAAATCAATACGCAGGCATTGCAGTTTCCGCTTTTCTTTTCGGAATTCTTCATATGACCTATGGCACGATAAGTCAGGTAATCATTCCTTTCTTCATCGGAGTTGTTTTTGCAATGTTTTATAAAAAATATTCCAACATTAAGATTTTAATCATGTGTCATTTTATGTACGATTTTGTATCGCTGATGATCATGAATTTTATCAATTTTAAACATTTATCTGTCTTTTAACATTATGAAAATAGTAACATCCCCTGCCAAATTAATGAATGTGGAAAATTCAACTGACCTGTTGAAAGCCACTACGCCTAAATTCATTGAACAGTCAGAATTTATACACTCTTATCTAAAACAAAAATCGCCGAAATATCTTTCTGAACTGATGGAAATTTCTGCCAAATTAGCAGACGAAAACTGGGAAAGAAACCAAAAATGGAAAGCAAAACCTTCCGCAAAAGAATCTGCTCCTGCTCTATTTGCCTTTACAGGAGAGGTTTACAGAGGTTTGGATGCCAAAACATTAGACAAAGATGCAGTAGATTATCTTCAGAAAAACCAGAGAATCCTTTCCGGACTATACGGATTGCTGAAACCTTCGGATAAAGTGATGCTTTACAGACTGGAAATGGGAAGACCTTTTGAATTTGATGAATATAAAAATCTTTACGAATTCTGGAGAGAAAAGATAACGGAACAGTTGAATTCTGAAATGAAAAAGAATGAAATCCTCCTGAATCTTGCAAGCAATGAATATTTTAAAGCAGTCGACCGTAAAAAACTCAACCATCAAATTATCGATTTCGATTTTTACGAATTAAAAGAAGGAAAACTGAAAACCATTGTGGTTTACACCAAACACGCACGAGGTCTGGTTGCAAGATTTTGCGCACAGACGAACGCACAGACTTTGGATGATGTAAAAGCTTTCAATTATGAAGGCTATCTCATTAATGAAGAAAAATCGACTGAAAACAAACTGGTTTTTGTAAGATAAACACTGAAATGATGAAAAAAATTTTTCTCCTCTCATCGCTCTTTTTAACAATCATCTGTTGTTATTCTCAACAGTCAGAAATTAATTCAATTCCTTTTTCTCTGGAAAAGCAGCTGCTTACATTTTCGGGAAAAGTGAATGGAAAAACAATAGAATTTGCGCTCGATACGGGAGCGGCTGTTTCCGTAACCAATTCTATCAATAATAAAACTGCCGGAGTAGAAATTCTGGATGCCAATAAAACCATCAACGATTCCAGCAACAAAAAGATAAAGATTAAAAGCACAAAAATAGAATCGCTTTCCATAGGAAATTTTGAAGTAAAAAACCTAAAAGGAGTTACGTTTGATATGCCTTTCTTGTACTGCACCAATCTGCTGCTTCTGGGACAGGATTTCATCAAAAAATTCAACTGGAAAATAGATTTTACAAAAAAGCTGATTTATATTTCAGAAAAACCATTTCCGACGGATCAGTCTTACCAAAAATGGGCGGTTTACTATCACAGCAACAGACCTTTGATCGATTTTACCATCCGAAACAAAACCTTCAGGAACTGTCTTTTAGATACCGGATTTTCAGGTGTAATGGAAATTAATTCTAAAGATACAGACATCATGAATACTATTTTTGATGAAAAAAAATCTAAAAATCAAGCCGATGAATTCATTTCTACAAATATGGGACTAAGCGGTCTGGGAAATCCCGAATCTTACAGCACCTTTTTTGTTGATGAAATAAAACTGGATCAGACTGTAATCCGTCAATTGCCTGTTACCATCAATAAAGCAAAAGAATCCAAAATCGGAATTACCTTTTTCAGCCAGTATTCAGATGTTTTAATCATGAATTTTAACGAAAATGCTTTCTACTTAAAACAGTCCGGAAAACCATTGCTTCCTAAAAAACAAATGGATGCCAAAGCTTTTTTCATCGACGGTAAGCTCACTGTAATTTCAAAAAACATGAACGAAAATTCTACGGCAAAAAACGTACAGATCGGAGATCACATCAAATCGATCAATGGTAAAAATGCATCAGAATTTACGGAATGCGAGCTGTTGCAATGGGCATATTTCAGCAAAGAAGATTATATTCTGGAAAAAGAAAACGGCGAAAAAATTGAGATTAAAAGCAGCAGCCATTTAAAATAATTGTCTAAAAAATGACCATTTCAGAACTAAAAAATTACTTCAAAACAGAACTTTCCGCTTTATATACAGACTCGGAATCTGCATTTCTGAGTTCAGTATTCATCGAAAAAATTGTTGGGTTTGATACATTTCAGCAGCGAAAATCTGCGGATCAGAAATTATTAAAAGCTGATGAAAAAAGGCTTCTTGAAGTTATTTCCGAACTAAAAACTTCAAAACCTTATCAGCACATTCTAGGTGAAACAGATTTCTACGGAATGACATTTTTCGTGAATGAAAACGTATTAATTCCCCGTCCTGAAACGGAAGAGCTGCTGGAATTGGCAATAAAAAAGATTAAAAGTTCAGCTTTTGATGCTCAAAATTTAAAAATTCTGGACATCGGAACAGGAAGTGGGATCATTCCGCTGGTTTTAAAAAAACATTTTCCGCAGGCAGAAGTTACTTCCATCGATTTTTCTGAAAAAGCACTGGAAGTTGCCAGAAAAAATGCAGCATTTCATCAGCTTGATGTCAGATTCATCCATGCGAATTATCTGAATTTCGATTTAAAAGAAAGCTTTGATGTTATCATTTCAAATCCGCCTTATATCGCAATCGATGAAGAACAGGAAATAGAGCATTCCGTAAAAGGTTTTGAACCGACCATGGCACTCTTCTCTCCTACTTCCGATGCATTGATTTTTTACAGAAAAATTGCTGAAGATGCTAAAAAATACCTGAATAAAAACGGACTGTTATTTTTAGAAATCAACCAGAAATTAGGACCAGAAACACTGGATTTATATATTGTTGATTTTGAAGAGGCTTGTTTAATCAAAGATTTATCGGAAAATGACCGGTTTGTTTTTGGGAGGAAGTAAATATGAATGGTCGATGACTATTTAAAGAAAACTCTATGGAGTTTTATCTGTGTGGAGATCATATTCGGGCGATGATTGGCGTTCCGTAGGAACGCTATCTTTAGAACATTTGCAGATTTAAAAAAGCAAAATTCTTTACCTTAAGCAATCAAAACTTAACGTGAGTACGATGTAAAACATTACAAAAACATTAATAGGAATGAACTTTAGCCTATTTAAAATTAATAAGACAATTGGCTTTAGCTAAAACTGATGTTGATTCTGATTTGAAAACTTTACATAGAATCAAAGACTAACGCAACTCACGGATACAATAGTTTAATGATCATTTCATTTTCAATCTTATCATACTGAACTCACATTAATTAATTTATAAAAATTCATCTGATCATTGGTCGCTTTTGCGCTTAAATAAAAACTTTAAACAGATTGATCTTTTAAGATTATCCTCATACAGAAATTTTTCATAAAACTTCGACTAGATTTAAATAATCTCCTTTCAGTTTTTTGTAACAAAATAACTTTTCAGCGTTTATATTAATTTATTGGCAATCCGAAATCAGGAAATTTTCTTGGGTTATACGATTAAGTTATTTTCAACATATTGCGGCAATCCCTTAATAATAAAGCGTTTCAAAACTTTTTTCAAACAAATTTCACAACAAAAAGATTTAATTTAAATATTTCTATATATTTGCGTGTAATCGATTACACATTATTAAATTAATTCCAAAATCATTAAAAATTTATTAATCATGAAAAAACTTTTTTCATTTTTTATTCTTGTGCTGGGCTCTGTTCTGCTGAATGCACAGGTTACGATTACGCAGGCAAGAGGATGGCTGGAAACTGCTTATGTAAAATGGAATCCCGTAAACGGAGCCAACAGTTACAGAGTCTATTACACAGGCGGCGGCTTTACCAACAAAATAATTGATAATCAGTTAATCAGAAATTACGGTTCTTATTTCCGTGCAGATATTTTAGGATTAAGTCCCGGAAACTACACCATAAAAGTTGCTCCTGTAACGAATAATGTTGAAGGAGCTGCCACTGTTTCGGGTTCGGTTACCGTTCTTCCTCATGACAGAAACGGCTTTGCACACAGTAACGGAAGAATTCCCGGTGCTTACAATCTGGACGGAACTTTAAAAGCCAATGCCGTTGTTCTTTATATAACTCAAAATAATAAAAATACAGTTTCGCTTAATGTAACGGGAGCAACAGCGAATCCATGTGTTGGTTTGCAGACGATTCTGGATGGTTTTAAAAAGGGATATGACACACGTCCTCTCGCCATCAGATTTATAGGAAACATCACCGATCCCAGTTATCTGCTAAACGGAGATGCAGTTGTAGAAAACAAAAATATTGCAGCAAGCTCCATCACACTGGAAGGAGTCGGTTCAGATGCTCTCATCAACGGATGGGGAATCAGGATTAAAAATGCCACCAATATTGAAGTCCGGAATCTTGGTTTTATGCTGACTGATGCTGCGGAAGGAGACAATCTGAGTTTACAGCAGGACAATAGTTATATCTGGGCGCATAACTGCGATCTTTTCTACGGGAAACCGGGAAGTGATGCAGATCAGGTGAAAGGCGACGGTGCTCTGGATGCAAAAAAGTCAACCTACATTACTTTTTCCTACAATCATTTCTGGGATAACGGAAAGAGCTGTCTTCTGGGTTTAAGCGAAGGAACAACTTCGGGATTGTATATTACTTATCACCACAACTGGTTTGATCATTCAGATTCCAGACATCCCAGAGTGAGGTATTATTCTGCGCATGTTTACAACAATTATTATGACGGAAATTCTAAATACGGAATAGGTTCTACATTGGGTTCTTCAGTTTTTGCAGAAGGAAATTATTTCAGAAATGCCAAATATCCGATTCTGATCTCCAAGCAGGGAACCGATGTTGCCAACGGAGCGGTGGGAACATTTTCAGGAGAAAACGGAGGCGTTGTAAAAGCTTTTAATAATTTTATGACGGGACAGACTGCTTTCATTCCTTACAATTCTTCCACAGCAGCAAGCCATTTTGATGCTTATGTGGCTTCCTCGAGAAATGAAGTTTTAGGAACGGCTATTAAAGCGTTACAGGGAAACGGAACGTATAATAATTTCGATACCGACAACTCACTGTACGTTAAAACTCTTGTTCCGGAGGCTCCAGCCGTGGCAAAGGATAAAGTAACGCAATATTCAGGAAGAGTTTCCGGAGGAGATATTAACTGGACTTTCAATAACGCGGTTGATGATACTTCCGATACAGTAAACACAGGATTGATGGCTTTGCTGCAAAATTATACGTCTTCGCTTGTATCGGTGCAGGGAGAAACTGCCGCTCCGGTAAGCTCACAGACTTTAACGATTGCCTCCAATAATGATCAGACCGTAGCTTCGGGAAGCGCAATAGCTCCGATGGTATTTACATGGGGAGGAACAGCAACGGATGCTACCGTAACGGGACTTCCGGCTTCGGGAATCAGCTTTGTTAAAAATACTACGGCAAAAACAATTACTGTTTCCGGAACACCGACTGCGGATCTGGATTTTACGGTAACCACAGTCGGTTCTGCAGGAACTCCGGTTTCAGGAACAGGCAGCATTTCGATTACGCCAACAGGAACCAATCCGCAGGGAAATGAAATTCACAATTTCACAACATCCAATTTAACGAGTTCGTTCTATACCTTTACATCTGCAAATATGAATTCTACAGATGGTTCTGCAACGTATAACGGATTAACTTTAACGAAGAGATTAAAAATAGAATCTGCAACGGCAATTACATATACAACTTCTGCCCCGTCTTCGCTTACACTTGTGTTTGATCCTTCTTTCAGCGGAACAATTAAGGTGGATAATGTTTCTTATACCGCTTCTTCAGGACTGGTTACCCTTTCAAATATTCCGGCAGGTTCACATTCCATCACCAAAGGGAGTGTGGCAAATTTATTCTACATTAAAACAGAATATGTTTCGGCAGCCATTTTAGCCGCAAAAGAAAGCAAAGGATCGGATAAGTTAGCCATTTATCCCAATCCTGTTGAAAATTATTTCACCGTTTTAACTTCAGATACGGTGGAAGGGATTACCATTATTAATGACGGAGGTAAAATTATTAAATCTATAAAAGGAAATATTAAAAATGTTGATGTAAGTGAACTGATCAACGGAATTTACTTCGTTCAGATCAAAACCAATAAGGAAACCATACATCAGAAAATTATTAAAAAATAAATAAAATCAGGTCATTAACATTCTGTTGAGCCGTCTCATTTCTGGGACGGCTTTTTATTTTGAATGTAAATCACTTCTGAAATGATACAAGGCTTAATCTGCACTGAAACGAACGATTTATTATTGAAGTAGTTTAAAGAAATTCAAGTCTAAAACACTCGCCATCCAAGAAAAAAGACTGAATATCCAGTCTGTTGATGTCAAAATTGAGTCTTTCATACTTTTATTGAGATTGGTTTTTATTAAGTTTAAGCTAAAGAGACTTAGTTTTTAATGGCAAAATAAACTATAAACTATAAACTATAAACTATAAACTATAAACTATAAACTATAAACTATAAACTATAAACTTATAAACTATAATCAATTAAAAGATTTTATCTGTCTTGAGCTTCAATAAAAAAGCAATGAACCATATAATTCATTGCTTTTAAATTTATCTGTAAGGAATCTTTATCCTATTCTTTTCTTCACAAAAATCTCATAGCCCAGGTAAATTAAAGGAAGCGACATGATTCCAAGATACATTGAGTTTTCAATCGCCGCTTGTGGCTGATTGGCAACTGCATAAACAAGCCCGAAAAATGCTCCTCCTAAATGCGCGGCATGACCTATATTGTCGTTATAATTGGGATTCAGCATCATATAAACAGAATAGCTGAAATACACAAGCCCAAATATATATCCCGGAATTCCGATCGGAATGAAAAACATATAGATTTCTAAATGCGGAATCAGGGCAATGGATGCGAACAAAATTCCCGAAACTCCTCCACTTGCGCCAATGGCGGAATACCAAGGCTGTCTCTGGTAAACAAATAGAGAAAACATATTTCCCAGCAGGATTGATCCGAAATAAATGATCAGAAAACCCAGATTTCCAAATCCCTGAATAACAACCGGACCAAAAAAATACAAGGTGAGCATATTAAAGACCAGATGCATAATATCGGCATGCAGAAATCCTGAAGAAAGCAAACGGATATATTCTTTCCTGTTTAATATGGCGCCTACACTGAATTTGTATTTCTCAAAGTTGGCACTTCCCATGGGAGCAGCAAAACTTATTACTGCGGTTATGATGATGATTGCTATTAAAATATTCATTTTCTCAACATTTAATGTTCTGTATTATCATCATTCTGAAACAGATTTCCAATGGTTCCGTCTTCATCAAATCCCGCTGTTGGTTCGGGATCTTCATATACTTCCGGTTCTTCTTCCACAGGTTCAGGAATGTTGATATTAATGGATTTTACTTTGAATTTGGTGAACTGATTTCCGATGGCTTTAATTCCCTTCACGGCAATAAATTCATCGATATTCACTTCTTCCGGCTCTCGTTCTTTGCCCTTGTCCTTTGCGAAAATAATTTCGGCAGTAGCTCCGTTGGCAACAATTACATTTTCAATAAACGATTTTGAATGTTCCGAAGGCATAAAAGTCTGCACATTCGGCGTGTTTTCAAATAAAAACCGTTTGATGAAATAAATATCTTTTTCACCATCGTAATAGATGCAGGTTACCGGCTGATTCGGACGCCATTTTTCCAACACCAGATATTCGTCATCGAAGCGGTTTCCGAGATCAAAGGAAACTAATTTTGCTTCTCCGTTGGTATTGATGGTTAAAATTTTATCATCTCCTTTAAAGCTTCCCAGTAAAGTTCCTCTTCCGTCTGCATTCAGTCTTCTCACGGTATCATCAAACCAGATTCTTCGCGGTGCTAATGTAGAAACGCCTTCTTCTTTCAGATCGACTTTTTTCACGGAGTATTTGGTTACCAGATTTCCTTTGGAATCACGCCCTTTAATCGCGAGTTCTGAGAAATCGATGTCCATTTTATTTTTTCTGATCCTCGGATTGGGTTTCAGAAGAACCGTCACAGTTTCTGCTTCTCCGTTTGGATTTGCCGAAAAATAAAGCACTTCCGATCCTTTTTTATCCGAAGCCAAAGGATAATCTGTATTTCGGGTAACTCCTGTTACAGAAAAACGCTTCATATAATAAGGTCCTTCTCTTCCTTCGCGGTAGATCATGTTGTAGACTGTTCTTTTATCGTTTTTTTTCCAGATCGCAACATGAAGAATATCTTTTCCGATAAACGTTTTCGCCTCTACTTTTACCACTTTCATGCTTCCGTCTTTTCGGAAGGTAATGATGTCATCAATATCCGAACAGTCGAACAGATACTGGTCTTTTTTCAGAGACGTCCCGATAAATCCTTCCTCGAAATTGGCGTAGAACTTTTCGTTGGCAACCGCAACTTTTGTTGCATCAATGGTATCAAAAATTCGAAGTTCAGTTTTTCTCTGTCTGTCTTTACCGTATTTTTTCTGAATGTTCAGATAATAATCTATCGCATACTGAATAAGATTCGCAAGATGATCTTTCACCTGCTCGATCTTACCTTCCAGCGCAGCAATATTCTCTTTAAATTTATCTAAATCGAATCTTGAAATTCTCTTGATTCTGATCTCTGTTAATTTTAAAATATCTTCTTCAGTTACAGCCCTTAAAAGATGTTTTGTATGAGGTTTCAATCCTTCATCGATGGTTTTAAGAACCTCTTCCCAGCTTTTGACCTCTTCAATATCGTGATAAATTCTGTTTTCGATGAAAATTCTTTCCAGTGAAGAGAAATGCCAGCTTTCCTGAAGCTCATGAAGTTCGATCTCCAGTTCTTTTTTAAGCAAAGAAACAGTATGATCCGTGTTCATTTTCAGGATGTCAGAAACATTCAGGAACATCGGCTTATCACCAACAATTACACAGGCATTCGGAGAAATGGTAACCTGACAATCGGTAAAAGCATATAAAGCATCAATCGTTTTATCCGGCGAAACATCATTATGAAGATGGATCAGGATTTCAACTTTATCGGAAGTATTGTCTTCAATTTTTTTGATCTTGATCTTTCCTTTTTCATTGGCTTTAATGATAGAATCAATAAGATCACTTGTCGTTTTTGAGTACGGAAGCTCCGTAATAATGAGAGTGTGTTTATCGTAAGGTGAAATTTTAGCTCTGGCTCTTACCTTTCCGCCTCTGTGTCCGTCGTTGTATTCGGAAACATCCAGATAGCCTGCCGTCATAAAATCCGGGAAAAGCTCAAACTTTTTGCCTTTCAGATACGCTACGGAAGCATTGATGAGTTCATTAAAATTATGCGGAAGAATCTTTGTAGAAAGCCCGACTCCGATTCCTTCCACACCCTGTGCCAAAAGGAGAGGAAATTTTACGGGAAGATCAATCGGCTCGTTATTTCTGCCGTCATAAGATTTTGCCCATTCCGTTGTTTTCGGATTGAAAACCACTTCCAGTGCAAAAGGTGTTAATCGGGCTTCGATATATCTCGCCGCAGCCGCAGAATCTCCGGTGTAGATGTTTCCCCAGTTTCCCTGCGTATCGATCAACAGTTCTTTCTGGCCGATTCCTACCATGGCATCCGTAATGGAAGCATCACCATGAGGGTGATATTTCATGGTATTTCCCACGATATTGGCAACTTTATTGTAACGTCCGTCTTCCAGCTCCCGCATGGAATGCATGATTCTTCGCTGAACAGGCTTAAAACCGTCATAAACGGAAGGAATTGCCCTGTCTAAAATTACATAAGAAGCATAATCCAGGAACCAGTCTTTATACAGCCCTGAAACCTTTTTTAAGCTTTCGCCCTCATGCGAGTATTCTTCTGTTATCATTTAATTTATTAACTCTTTTTCTCTTTATTGGCTTTAACAACCTTGTTTAAGGAGATTTTTAAATCACTAATTTCTCTTTTGGTAAGATACGAAATTTCATATCTTAAAATAGTAGAACCGCTGTTTTTGCTTGAAATCGTAATATAAAGTCTTTTCATCAAAAAGAGATCGATGACCTCAAATTTCTGCAGTTTATATTTCGGAAATTCGTCGCTTAAAGGTTTTTGCAGAAAGGGAATAATATTCCTGTTTCTGAAATGCAGTGCTTCTCCGTCGCTGTCATATTCAAAAATCTGTCTTCCGTTGAAATAGAAGAACAGAATTAAAATGACGGGAACAATAATAAGCAGGAGATTTTCCTGTCCCAGTACTTTAAACCTGTATTCTTCTAAAATATACGCTCCGATACCTCCGACTAAAAGCATTGCCAATAAGGTACTTATGAAGCTGTAAACCGAAGTCTTATTGCGGTTGCTGAGTCTCATATTAATATTTGTATTAGTGGGTTTATTTGTGTTTTTAAGGTAGTTCTTTTAATTAATTTTCATCTATGACTTCACTCAATATGTCTTTTTTATTTATGTCCGGATCTTCAACTACCAGATTTTCAAGAATAAAAGTTTGCCTGTCCGGAGTGTTCTTTCCCATGTAAAATTCAAGAAGCTGATCAATCGTCTGATCTTTTCCTACGACAACAGGTTCCAGACGGATGTCTTTTCCGATAAAATGCTTGAATTCATCAGGAGAAATTTCTCCCAATCCTTTAAATCGGGTGATCTCAGGATTTCTTCCCAGTTCGTTCAGTGCTTTTATCCTTTCCTGTTCTGTATAGCAGTATCGTGTTTCTTTTTTGTTTCTCACCCTGAATAACGGAGTCTGAAGAATATAAAGGTGACCATTCTTGATGAGATCCGGAAAGAACTGCAGGAAAAATGTAATCATCAGCAGGCGAATATGCATTCCGTCGACATCGGCATCGGTTGCTATAATTACCTGATTGTACCGAAGATCTTCGAGACTTTCCTCAATATTCAAAGCAGCCTGAAGAAGATTGAATTCTTCATTTTCATACACTACTTTTTTAGTTAAACCATAACAGTTCAATGGTTTACCTTTTAGGGAAAATACCGCCTGTGTTTCTACATCTCTGGATTTTGTGATGGATCCTGATGCAGAATCTCCCTCGGTAATGAAGATCTGGGTTTCTCCTTTTCTTTCGTTTTTCTGATCGTTGTAATGCTGTCTGCAGTCGCGAAGCTTTTTGTTGTGGAGGGAAACTTTTTTGGCTCTTTCTCTCGCCAGCTTCTGAATTCCTGAAAGTTCTTTTCTTTCTCTTTCCGAGATTAAAATCTTTCTCTGGATCGATTCTGCCACTTCAGGATTTTTGTGTAAGAAGTTATCTAATTTACTTTTCAGGAAATCAATAACAAAAGTTCTTACGGTGGGTCCGTTCGGTCCGATATCATTAGATCCTAACTTTGTTTTGGTCTGAGATTCGAAAACCGGTTCCTCCACGTTAATGGAAACTGCCGCCACAATTGATTTTCTAACGTCGGAAGCATCAAAATTTTTGTTAAAAAACTCACGGATTGTTTTTACGTAAGCTTCTCTGAAGGCATTTAAATGCGTTCCTCCCTGTGTTGTATTCTGTCCGTTAACGAATGAAAAATACGTTTCGGTCTGAGATTTATCGGTGTGTGTAATGGCAACTTCGATATCATTGTCTTTCAGATGAACAATGGGATAAAGAGTTTCGTTTTCCAGCTCTTCATCCAGCAAATCTTTCAGTCCGTTCTCTGAAAAGAAGGTTTTTCCGTTGAAAAGGATTTTTAAGCCGGGATTCAGATACGCATAATTGCGGAGCATTCTTTCAATATACTCTTTTCTGAATTTGAAGTGAAGGAAAATATCCGCATCCGGAATAAAGGAAATCTCGGTTCCGTTTCTGTCTGAGGAGTCTTTTTCTTCAAAATTTTCTGTAATAATACCTCTGGAAAACTCTGCGGCTTTCATCCTCCCGTCACGGAAAGAACGAACGCGGAAATAATCGGAAAGGGCATTAACTGCTTTTGTACCGACTCCATTAAGACCTACGGATTTTTTGAAGGCTTTACTGTCGTACTTTCCTCCGGTATTCATTTTGGAAACCGCATCCACTACTTTCCCCAGTGGAATACCGCGTCCGAAATCACGGATCGTGACTTTTCCGTCGTCTAATTTTATTTCAATTCTTTTACCTGCTTTCATCCTGAACTCATCAATGGAGTTGTCCAGAATTTCTTTCAGTAAAATGTAGATACCATCATCGGCGGAAGACCCGTCTCCCAGCTTCCCGATGTACATTCCGGGACGCAGGCGGATGTGTTCCTGCCAATCGAGGGTTCTGATATTATCTTCGGAATAGATCGGATTTATTTCTTGTGACATATGTAATTTCAGCAAACATACAAAAATACGAAATTGAAGAAAATTATCCGAATATTTTAAGCCGTTTTTTTGTTAATATTCTCCCAATAATGGCATTATTGATAGAGAAAATCTCAATTTAAATTATTCAATATAAAGTGAAAAAAGTATTTTGTTTTATTTTTTTCGTTAAAATTAATGCAGATTATGTTTCAATTTAATAATTTTAATCATAAAAATAAAATATTATCTTATGACTTAGATCATTTAGCTATTAATATAGAAAACTGAAACCAAAACCAAACTCACATGAAAAATAAATTGAATGCCTTCATCATTGATGACAAGGATGATGGCAAATGCATTTCCCGATTACTGAAAAAGGAATTTCCTGAATTTGAAGTGCATCTTCAGAAGAGCGGTATCCTTTTCGAGCCAGATTATTTCAGCAAGAATTCTCCGGATATTTTATTCGTTGATATTCAGTATTTCGACGATAAGAGTGCGGAAATACTGATGAAGCTGAAAGAAAATGATTTCCCCGTTATATTGGTTACGGAATCTGAAAAATCGGCCATTCAGGCTATAAAAAAAGGGTTTATCCGATATGTTTTTAAACCTTTAAAAAATCTGGATTTTGTTCTCACCGTTAATAAAGCACTTGAAAAATTCAGAAAAAATAAAGCTTCTCATTCTGCAGGTTCTCAAAACAAAATTAATCTTCCCACCCTGCAAGGCTTTAAGCGGGTAAATATTGATGAAATTATCCGTTGCGAAGCAGATTCCAACTACACTTCTATTTACCTTTCCGATAAAAGCAAAGTAATGGTTTCGAAAACCTTATGCGATTTTGAAAAAAATCTTTCAGAATATAATTTCTTCAGAATTCATCATAAGCATCTCATCAATCTGGAACATCTGAAAGAATACATCAAAGGAAAAGGCGGACAGGTTGTAATGGCAGACAATTCTGTACTTGATGTTTCTATCCGAAAGAAAAATGAGTTTCTTCATAAAATGGCTTAAAATTCACACATGTTTGAATAATCTATACACTTGCTCATTTGTTGGTTACAGTTAATCACTTCAAATAGGCTGTTTTGTAATGCTTTACTATTTTTGAGGACAATCCAATCATTAAATATTATCATTATGAAAAAAAGTCTATTACATGCAAAAAATCTTTTTGCAGCAGCAATGATCTTTTCAGGAGGTTTAGTAAATGCACAACAATGGCTAACGACAGGAAACGCAGGAACTACTGCAGGAAACTATGCCGGAACAACAGGAGCAACCGCATTTTATCTTAGAACGAACGGAACTGCAGCGGTTCCCGGACAGGCGATTCTTAATGAATTCGGAAGCTTTATTGTAGATGGAGACAACAATACCAACATTGTAAAATCCAAAGGAAATATTGTCGCCGGTGCAGGTAACACTATCGGAGCAGGATCCGGAAGTTCATTGGTAAGCGGCTGGGGAAATAATTTGGCGGCTGCAGCAGGAGCCAATCTGGTGAGCGGACAGGACAACGTTGTATTGAATAATGCAAGTAAATCTGTTGCTTTAGGGTGGAAAAACGTCATCAGGAATGCCAATCAGTTTGCGATTGGGGTAGGAATTGATCTCGGAAACTTTTATTCGGGAGGATTCGGGATTGATCTTGCAGCAACCGGTGACCGTTCTTTTGTCATCGGATCCGGAACGGGCGGAACAAAACTAACGAACAGTATTCCGCGTTCTATTATGTTTGGTATGTCACCAACTTCCACAATGCTGATCGTAGACCAATATGTCGGTGTAAGAACAACGGCTCCTACGGCTAATTTTCATACTGTAGGAACAGTGCGGCTTCAGGGGCTTCCTAATGGATCCGGAAGAGCATTGGTTGTGGATAATGACGGAAATGTGATGGTGGCAACAAGTACGATTACACGACAAGCAAATAATGAAAACGATTATCAGATCCAGATTGATGAATTGAAAAATGAAATTAAAGAGCTTAAAGAACTGCTGAAACAAAATAAAATGAGCGTTGATATGAGCTCAGAAGCCCATGAAGCAAAATTATATCAAAACGCTCCTAATCCCGGAAAAGGCGAAACAATCATCAAATATTATCTTCCAAAAGATACCAGAAATGCCTCCATTGAAATTTATAATGCTTCAGGGCAGATGATAAAGACCATTTCCTTAAAAGAAAAAGGAAACGGAAGCATCAATCTTTCAGGAATGAGAGGCGGTTCTTATGTTTACAGCCTTATTGCAGACGGGAAAATTGCAGACTCAAAAAAAATGCTGATTCAGGAATAGTTAATGGTCTTAGATATTTTTTAATAAATGTTAAAAGCTGTCTTCGGACAGCTTTTAACATTTATTAAAAAATACTTCACACTTACTCAAAATCTTCCCACACTTACTTAATCACCTTAGTGTGATATTATTTTAAATGATACTTTTAAACTATTAACTACATGTAGAAAATAAAACAAACTAAAAGGTGAAAACCAAAATGTATTATTCATTGAGTATTAATTCTTAAAGTTTTTGTTGGTTTTTGATGTATAAAATCAATTTCGCATCATGGTAAGAATGTATTTTTTAACTCTCTGTTTTCTATTAGGAAGCGTCATGCTTTTCGGGCAAAATCCACCCTGCTCAGATTTTAATGATCCTGTAAATCCTTACGGAAACTGGGCTCCTGCTGCACCGCCCAACGGAAACGTTAGTGTAGGCGTAGATTCTCCCAATCCGCTTGACGGATCACAGTTTCTTGTTATTAAGGATAAATCCGGAGGTTCCTGGTATCAGAACTGGAAAGATTATCAGAATCTGGGAAAATATTTTCTGGGTCAGTGTATTTACTTTGATTTTTATCTGGAAAACGACAGTGGTTATGGATTGCCTTATCATCCGTACATTACTATTTCCGACGGAACCAACAGTGCGACGTTTGTTGCGAGCGTAACAGTAACTCCGGGAAGCGGATGGGTTCGTATAAAAGCGCCTATTCAGCTTTCCAGCGGCGGTGTTCTTCCGAGCAATTCCGACGGAGCATGGACGATGAGTCCCGTTAATGCAGCGGTTTTTGATAATATCATCATGAATACTCAGGTTATTGCAATTACTCCGGATATTACTTCTACACAACAGGAAGTTATGTATTTTGATAATATTTGTGTAAAACCTTGTGAAGGCTGTAACGAATGTAACTCTAACTTTAAAATCCAGACCACAACCAGTACATCCGGAAATTATACCACAGCTCAGGTATTTTTAGAAAGCACCAACTCTCCAAGCATGTATAAGGTAGACTGGGGCGACGGAACGACAGGCAACGTACTTACTTCGCATACCTACAACACACCGGGAAGCTACACAGTCTGTGTGACTCAGCTTCAGGGAGACGTACCTAAATGTAAAACCTGCATTTCAATCTGTATTCCGAAACCCGCAGAAGGCGGAAATGCCAGAAATTCGGCTAATCTGAAATCTCCTCTGAAAGATGTGGCAGATGCAGCAAGAGCAGAATCCGGAACAGCCAGCCAATTGGATTATGATCTGGTTCCCAATCCTGCAAAAAATTATGTGGATGTACAGACTAATCTAGCAAAAAGAGGAAATGTAACCATCAGAATAATGGATGCTTCCGGAAAAATTCTGATCAGTAATTCTGAAACAGTGGATAGCGGAAAACAAAGCATCAAGATTAATACAGAGAAACTGATTCAGGGAACCTACATCGTAGAAGTGCAGTCTGATAACAATAAATCTGCACAAAAGCTTTTAATTTCGAAGTAAATTCAGTCAAAACCAACACACAAAATAATATAGCATGAAAACAAATCTAAAAACCGGAGGACTGCTTCTGAGAAGCTTCCAAATCATAAAATCGCAAAGATTACTTTTAGCCATTTTCATCAGTCTGATTTCTTATTCAGAAGTTTCTGCGCATGCTTCTACGATTACAAGAAAATGGTGCGGCGGATTTTTTCACAGAAAATTTGTTGCTCAGGCTCAGACTTCCGCACTTTCTTACACAAAATATGTAACAGGCTATAATTGTATCGGGCAATTTGTAGGATACGGAAATATAGGTTACTGGTCTTCAACCTGCTCCAATGAAAGCAAAGGATGTTCCCGTCCTCAGACAGCCACCTGCAGCAAAAGCGGAACGGTTTACGATCAGGTTTACAATCTTTGTACACTTTCTTTCACAGGTCCCTATGCATATAACAGCTATGCAAAAGCCGAACACCTTACAAGCGGAATTTATCTTACGCAGACTTCCTCAGGCAGAGGTTCTGCAGGACTTACAGGAAGTTATGCTTTAGATGAAAAGAAGTTCTCCAGACTTGTAGATAATGGTACTTCTTTCGGAGAAATTACCGGCGATGTTACGGTGAACGATAATAATCAGCTTGTGGTTACCAAAATGAATGGAAGAATCAGTGTTACTCCGTCAGCAGATTTTTATTCTGACGTAAAAATAGTTGTTATTAAAGAAAACGTTAATATTTCGGATGATGAAGCGCTTGCCAATGAACAGGCTGTCCAAAACGGAACTTATCCCGATGTAGTGTATACCGCAACCGTACATATTTCTAAAAACGGACTTATGTACGACGGAATTTTTAAAAACGGATTTATAAGCAACCAGATTAAAGAATATGCTACCGCACAGGAAAAAGGCGTTTCTTTCAGCAATTTTTCTTCATCGGTTCCTATTAATGTTAATTTAAATGATGACGAAAAGCTTACGCTGGTAACAGTAATGGATGGCGGATTTGATATCAGTACCGCAGTGGTGCAAAAAAATGCAAATACGGCTACGGACAATACTTTATCATTCGAAAGTCCAAAACTTACTCCTAATCCTGCAAAAGATTATGTAGACGTAAATATCAATCTGGAAAAAAGCGAATTGATTACTGTAAGAATCATCAGTTCTTTAGGTAAAATATCTTCTGAAAAATCTCAAATGCTGAACAGCGGAAAACAATCCATAAGGCTCAGCACAGAACAGCTTCTTCCGGGAACTTATATTGTTGAGATAAAATCGTCCTCCAAAACTACTTCGCAAAAGTTACTCATAACGAGGTAATGCAATTCATATCTTCAAAAAAAGCCATCCGGAATCGGATGGTTTTTCTTTGTAAGTTAGTAAAATAGCCTATTCTTGTTCCCATAATCTGAAATTAAAATCTTTTTGTTTTTTGTGATTAATTTAAAACTCTAAATATCGCCTGATTGTAAAAAATAAATTAAATTCGAAACAACAAAAAATAACCTTTAATGATACAACTTCCTTTATCTAAACTTTCCAATGTGGGAACTACGATTTTCAGTCAGATGACACAGCTTGCCAATGAAAATGAAGCCATCAATCTGTCGCAGGGGTTTCCCGATTTCATGCCGGATTCCGAATTGCTGGATCATGTGGATCATTTCATTAAAAAAGGCTTTAATCAGTATGCGCCGATGGGCGGAATGATTGGTTTGAAAGAGGAAATTGCCGGAAAAATTGAAAATTCTCATCAGGCAGTGTATCATCCGGATTCTGAAATTACCGTTACTGCAGGCGGAACTCAGGCTATTTTCACTGCAATTGCGACTTTTGTAAAAAAAGAGGATGAGGTCATTATTTTTGAACCGGCTTATGACTGCTATGAGCCAACCGTAGAACTTTTCGGAGGAATCGTAAAACGTTTCGAGATGAAAGCTCCCGATTATGAAATCGACTGGAATGTTGTGAAAAATTTAATCTCGGAAAAAACAAAGATGATTATCCTGAACAATCCGAACAATCCTTCCGGAAAGATTTTAAAGGAAAATGACATTCAGGAATTAATTAAAATTGTGGAAGGAACTTCTATCCTGATTTTGAGTGACGAAGTCTATGAAAACATTGTCTTTGACGGAAAACAGCATTTAAGCATCTGCAAATATCCCGAACTGAAAAACAGAAGTCTTCTGGTTGCTTCATTCGGAAAACTGTTTCATGTTACCGGCTGGAAAATAGGCTATTGTGCGGCTCCGAAATATCTGACTGATGAATTCAGGAAAATCCATCAGTTTAATGTTTTCTCCGTGAATACACCGATGCAGCTTGCTTTGGCGGAGTATATGAAAAATCCGGATCATTACAATCAGCTGAATCAATTCTTTCAGGAAAAAAGAGATTTTTTAAGACAGGGTTTAGCCAATACTTCTTTTGAATTACTGGATTGCGAAGGAACGTATTTTCAGGCTTTAAAATATGATAAGATTTCTGACAAAAATGATCTTGATTTCGCGCACGAACTCACGATTAATCATAAGGTGGCAAGTGTTCCTTTCTCTTCTTTTTATAAAAACAAACTGAATGAAAATGTAATCCGTTTGTGTTTTGCCAAAAAGCAGGAAACATTAGAAAGAGCTTTGGAAAATTTGTCTAAACTGTAATTTATTTGCCAAAGATTTAGCAAATAAGAAGACTTAAAAAAGCTAATTTAACTAATTTTAATTTGATTGTCCGTTTATTAACCTAAAGCTTCGACAGGCTCAGCTTGACATCGCTAAAAATCAAGCGTTTAGTATTAGAGGTGTCACACTGAGCTTGTCGAAGTGCCTGTTATAAATAATTGATTTTCATATCAGTGCATAGTAATAGGTTGTTTAACGGATATTCAAAAATTTAAATTTAACCACAAAAGATGCAAAAGACTTTATTGGATTTATTTAAAGTATTTCAAAAGTCTGCAAAGAGAAAAATCTTTGATTTTTTTTAAAACTTATGTGCTCTTTTTTCCATTTAAGTAGTAAACTTTAAAAACTAAAGTGTTTGCATCTTTCGCAGTAAAAAAGTTGAAATAAAAAACTGGTGACATTGATAATTTCTGTCACCAGTTTTTTTATTTAAAGATTATAAAAACATTCCACCGGAAGCTTCAATTCTCTGTCCGTTGATCCATCTTGCCTCTTCGGTACACAGGAAAGCCACTATTCCGCCGATGTCGTCGGGAACTCCTGCTCTTCCTAAAGCGGTATTATTGGCAACCATAGCATTGATGTTTTTATCATCCCTTGTTCTTCCGCCGCCAAAATCTGTTTCAATAGCACCGGGAGCCACAACATTGGATTTAATTTTTCTTGCACCCAGCTCTTTTGCCTGATATTTCGTAAGCATATCAATCGCTGCTTTCATAGAACCATATACGGAAGATCCGGGTAACGCAAACCTTGCCAATCCTGATGAAACGTTGATGATTCCTCCGTTTTCATTCATAAAAGGCAAAAACTTCTGAGTCAGGAAAAATACACCCTTGAAATGAATATCCACCATATCGTCCAACTGCTCCTCACTAACCTCCGGAATCGGGCAGTATAAAGCTGTTCCTGCATTGTTGATGAGATAATCGATGTTTCGGCTTCCCGTATTTTCTTCAAGATGATCTCCGACCGTTTTCACAAAAGCATCAAAACTTTTCACCTCTTTTGTATCCAACTGATAAGCAATTGCTTTTTGTCCTAAAGACTGAATTTCTTCTACTACTCTATCCGCTTCTTCCTTATTGGTTCTGTAAGTTAAAATCACATCAAGACCTTTCTGGGCAATTTTAATAGCAGAATTTCTTCCTAATCCTCTGCTTCCACCTGTAATTAGTGCAATTTTTCTTCTTGTTTCCATTATTTAATGATTTATTTTAATGAGACAAAGTTCAGATAATTTACGGTTCAGGCGTTTGCTTTATTCAAACTTAAATTTGCAAAATTCAAATCATGACCGGAATTCCAGTGGAGCGAGAGATGTTTTCTTTTTGAAAAAGTTAGAGAAGTGTGCAATCTCTTCAAATCCGAGAGCGTAGGAAATCTCAGAAACATTCCACTTAGTCTGTTTCAGAAGAATTTTTGCTTCCTGAATAACCCTTTCTGCAATAATTTCCGTAGTGGTTTTTCCTGTACTTTCTTTCAGTTTTTTATTTAAATAATTTACGTGAACCGCCAATCGGTCTGCATAATCTTTTGCCGTTTTCAGCTGCAGTCTCTGATCCGACGATTCTATGGGAAACTGCCTTTCCAACAGTTCTATAAACAGAGAAACAACACGCAGTGAAGCATCATTTGACGTTGATAATTTTGAAGCCGGCTGCAACTTTTGTCCATAATGAATAAGCTCCAGAACATAATTTCGGATAAGATCATACTTAAAAATATAATCGGAATTAATTTCTTTTTTCATCTTATTAAACAGGAGTTCAATTTCGTCTGCCAAATCATCATCAATTTCAAAAAGAGGAACATTTCCCGGCTGAAAGATCGGCAAATCTTCAAGCGTATTGTGTGATTTATCCTTAATAAAAAAATCTTCTGTAAAAACGCAGAAACTCCCCGACTGGAAAGGATCTTCGGGAATCCAGTGATAGGGAACTTTAGGAGTCGCAAATAAAAGCGTATTCCCTTTTATCTGAATAATTTTATCTGCATATTCCGCTCTGTTTCTGCCTCTTATTAAGCTTATCTTGTAATATTTCCTTCTGTTATAAGGCATTTCGGAGGTTGTTTTGATTTTTTCAATCGTTTTGGCGATATCAAAAACATTGAAATGACCAATTTCTTTATGAAGCCCTTTCGGAAAAATGGTTTCGAGATCCGTTCCGAGTTTCGCGGTCATTTCTCTGTAAAAATCATCCAGCGAAGTGTAAGAAGTATGCTGCATTTTTTCCATACCTAAGAATTTGTAAAATTCAAATGTACGGAATATTCTTTCTGAAATCCACAACAATAATTTTATAAATTTATCAAAATAAGGTGATTTATATTGAAATATTTCATAATTTAGCAATTACCAAATTAAAATTTTATTCAATATGAAAAATCAAAATCTATCAAATGGAAAAAAGCTTAATAATAAGCAGCTAAGATCCATCAAGGGTGGACTACAACAATGTGTTGATCCGGAAACAGGACTTTGTAAAGCTTATGGCAGACGTTGTGCAGAACCTGAATGTTTCGAACTTCCTTAATTCTTTAAAATCATCATTATGAAAAATCAAAAGTTACAAAACGGAAAGAAACTGAATAAAAAACAGTTAAAATCTATTACTGGCGGAAAAGAAATATGCACAAATCCTTTTACCAAAGAATGTCTTAAATATGGTATTGGCTGTGTAGAATTAAAATGCCAACTCATTGATTTATAAACTGGTTAATTAAAAAAATAAAAACGCTTCGAAGCAATGCTCCGGAGCGTTTTTCAATATAACTAACTTTAATACTTTATTCTTATACGTTGAATCTGAAGTGCATGATATCACCGTCTTTTACGATGTATTCCTTCCCTTCTACAGAAAGTTTTCCGGCTTCTTTTACTTTTACTTCAGAACCGTAGTTTACGTAATCATCATACTTAATTACTTCTGCACGGATGAACCCTTTTTCAAAGTCGGTATGGATTACACCCGCCGCTTGAGGAGCAGTCCATCCTTTTCCGATTGTCCAAGCTCTAACTTCTTTTACTCCTGCTGTGAAATAAGTCTGTAATTTCAATAAATCATAAGCTTTTCTGATCAGTCGGTTTACTCCCGGTTCAGTAAGACCAAGCTCTTCAAGGAAAATTTCTCTTTCTTCGTAAGTTTCAAGTTCATTGATGTCTGCTTCAATCTGAGCGGCTAAAACAACGACCTCTGCGCCTTCATTTTTAGCCATTTCTTCAATTTTACCAATCCATTCGTTACCATGCTTGATGGAATTTTCATCCACGTTACAAACGTAAAGAACCGGCTTATTGGTTAACAGTTGAACATCTCCTATAATTGATTTCGTAAGATCGTCTGTTGCAAATTCTCTTGCATTTTTACCGTCTTCTAAAAATTTTTGAAGACTCTGAAGTGTTTCATAAGCCAGAACATCTTCTTTTTTACCGGATTTGATGAACTTTTTAGCTTTCTCAACTGCTTTTCCTACCGTTTCAAGATCTTTCAGCTGAAGTTCGATATCAATGATTTCTTTATCTCTTAACGGATCTACTGAACCTTCTACGTGAACAATATTTCCGTTATCAAAACATCTTAAAACGTGGATAATTGCTTCACACTCACGAATATTGGCAAGAAACTGGTTTCCTAAACCTTCTCCTTTACTTGCTCCTTTTACAAGTCCTGCAATATCTACGATCTCTACAACCGCAGGCAAAACTCTTTCAGGTTTTACCAATTTTTCCAGCTCAAACAATCTGTGATCCGGTACTGAAACAGTCCCCAAATTCGGTTCGATGGTACAGAAAGGATAGTTTGCCGACTGTGCTTTTGCGTTGCTCAGACAGTTAAAAAGAGTTGATTTACCTACATTCGGTAAGCCTACGATTCCACATTTCATAACGAAATTTTTATTTTATTTATAATGCTATGTAACCTTTCGGTTTCATATTGTAAAATTCTATGGTTAAGATTAATATTCAAATTGGAGGTTATTCCGATCTGAACTTTCAGCGTGCAAAGATAGTGAAGTTAATTGGATTAAAAAATGATTATCTATAATTAGATCTTTGGATGAAATCATATAAATCTTTAATGATCGAAACAATTTTGGGATTTGTTTTAAAATCATCCCAAGAAATTTCACCCTTTTCAGTCAGCTCAAGAACTTTATAGCTGACCTCGGATTTATTAATGAGCGTTCCATCTGTTTTATCCCATATTTTATTTAACTCTGGAATATCATCTTTAATACTGTTTAATAATTTTCCAATGTAAGAATCTTTATAAGTTGTCTCTTCCTTCTTATTTAACGAGTCTGAAATTTGCTCCTTAATTCTTTGAAAATCTTCATCTTCTCTTAATTTTCTTTTATCACAGAAATTTATTAAAATTTTGTCCCAAACTTTAAACGGTAAAATATTTTCTATTTCTTTATAATCTTTAGTTGTTTGATATTCGAAATTATTATTGCTTTTTGACAATTCTTCATAGACTTTATGCTTTTCATTTTTATAACTTCCATCATAATCAGAAATTAAAAATATTCTATTATTAATTGAAAATGCATTTATTTTTTCTTTTAACTCGACATCATCAAAATTATAATGATCAATGTTACTTCCGGCATATTCAATGAATGCAAATTCAATATCTTCTTTAGGATAAGGCAAATCAAAGGATTTACAATATGCTTTCAAAAATGCTTTTAAATAATTCCTATCTGAAATTCCTTCAACCCAAATCGAGCAGTTCGCAAGAAATACAGAGGAATTTGTAACGCCTAAATATTGTAATGCGGAGTTATCTCCATGATTAACATTTTTAATTATGAATTTGTCTTTTTCTGCTTTATTAAAAAGAAATATCGATATATTGTCTTTCTCAATAGTTAAGTCTAAAAAATGATTGGAATGTGTGGAAATGAAGTAGGTAAGATCTTTTTCCTTAAGATAGTCATTGTTCGTAATTTGCTCTAAAAATAATCGCTGCATTCCCGGATGGAGATTTATTTCAGGTTCATCGATAAATACAATTGATTTATTTTCGCATGTATAAATCTTATACATCAAAATAAATAATGCCTGAATTCCATCTCCTAAATCATGCAGATCATTACTTGTTCCATCAATATAAACGTTAATTAATTCTGAATCATCTTTTCCTTCATGCTTATCGTAAATATTAAACTTAGCAACAATTTCAATCTTTTTTTTATTAAAAAAGTTCTTTGATAAAAACTCTTCGAATCTTTCAAAAGATTCTCTTTTATCTTTTACATCATTTCTAATATTCACAATCTGATAATACAAATCAAGACCTGTAAATATTTCTATATTTTCATCTTTTAAACCATAACTTTTTACAATTGTATCCTTATAAATATCATTTGAAATTTTTGAATATTGAGTTCGCTCTTTTTTCTGAAATATTGAATGAGCAGTTCTTAAAGTCGGAATAAAAACTTTTTTACTTTCACTAAAAAAATTATTAAAAAATGAACTTTTTAAGCTATGTAATAAAGAGTAAATTTCATTTTTACTTTCTCCAGCTAATCTTGTATAATGATAATCTCCATAATAATTATTAGATAAGTTATTATAATGATCAGTCAGAAAACTAAATATTTTAATATTTTCATCAATGCTTTTTAAAATAGAGTTTTGATCTGAAGAATATTCTATATTGCTAAATAAAACTTCTCTTTTATCATTTTGTTCAGAAAGAAAATAAACATTATTATGTACATTGTGCCCTCCAAATTTATTTTCAGCAATGATGCTGTTAAATTTATTGATATTACTCTTGATTAAAGCTTTGTTTTGGTAAAAAACAGTTTTAGCAGTCAACAACTTACGTATCAGTCTACTTTTTCCACTATTATTTGCACCTATAAAAACGTTTATTTTGGATGAATCGACTAATCTTTCAAGACTCTTTTCATTTTCATTATAGTAAGAAGAAAATTCTTCTGCTTTTGGAAAGATTAAATCAAATTTATTGTTCATGCTAATTAGTTTTTACAAAAATAAATAAAGTTAATTTATAAAAAAATCCGTCAGCAATATGACGGATTTCAGTACTTTAATTTCAAAAAAGATTATTAAGGATTATCTCCTGTCGCTTCCTGCGCCAATGGAACGTCTCCCGGAGTTTCCTGTAAAGTTTTATCTAAGGTAAATAAAGATTCATCAGATGCTCTGTCTCCTCCTGCAATTTTTAATTTATCAATTAAATTCTGAGCCAGTGTTTCCTCTTCAATCTGCTCCTGAACAAACCACTGCATAAAGTTCCACGTTGCCCAGTCCTTTTCTTCAAGTGCCATATCTACGATTTTATAAATGGCAGTGGTGTTATCTACTTCATGTTTGAACACCCCTTCAAAACAATCGGTAAGCGATTCCGGATCTGCCGGAGGAGCAGGAATTGCATCTACTTTTGGCTTTCCGCCTCTGTTTAATACATATTCCATGAATTTGATGGAGTGATTTCTTTCTTCCTGAGCGTGTCTGTACAGGAAATTGGCAATTCCCTGATATCCTTTATCGTCTGCCCAGATTCCGTATGATAAAAAGGTGTGTGAAGCGTGAATTTCTTTGTTCATCTGATCGCTTAATGCTTTTTCAATGGAATCGGAAAGTCTTTTGGTATTCATAATAGATATTTTTTGTGATTATGAATCTATGGATACAAAAATGATTCCGAGAAGTTTTTATTTTTAACCAAAAACATTCACAGACATCCACAAACCACTGAATTACAATATTTTAATCTAATAATTTATAGTTATTCTAAAATATGAAGCTGAAGTTTTCAGATAAAAGAAAACTTCCGGTATAAAAACGGAAGCCTTCTCAAAAAAATTATCTCTGTTCTATTACTTTATCAATGTTTTGGTAAGCGACTTTCCTTTTCCTGTTATTTTTATGAAATAAATCCCAGCCGGAAAATGACCGACATTTAATTTTTCATGGTAAACATCGTCGGAAGAATTGACTTTTTTTGATAAAATCAGTGATCCTTTCGCATCAATAATTTCAATCTTCATTTCCTTTTCCTTTGATTTCAATTTTATATTTACCTCCTGATTCGATGGATTGGGATAAATCATAAAATCATTCGTTGTAATCTCTTTTTCTTCGGCAGATAAGCTTCCGTTGACACATAGCGGAATTCTGTTGATTCCATCAATTCCCCAAGATGGCTGAACAGGAATACAAAGCCAGTTCAATACAGTCGGCAAATGATCTGTTTCCCGGGTTGTCGATAAATAATTATAAATTTTAAAATTAGTAACCGTGTTCAGATTTCTGGCGGGAGATCCGGTAATCGTAACGGTGTTTGCATTCGGACCAGAATCTGCCAGTGTATTTCCCGAAACCTCATCACATTTCCAGTTGGCAACCAATTGAGAATAATAAGGATGTGAAGCCGTAATATCCTGATTTGCCCAATTCACGATAACCTCATTCGGAAGCGCAGATTTCCAGACTCTGATGTCTCTGTAGGAAGCTGCAAGCGTTGGACTGTAGGTGCTCGTCCCGTCCTGATTGATCGTAAACGGAAGTCCCGAATCAATATTTCCAATGGTATTCATTTTTGCAAAAGTTACGGGAACGCCATCTTCATACATCGTTACAAGTCCGTCTCTGTCGAAACTTACGGCAATGTGTTTCCATGTATTAAGTTCCATTTTCCCGCCCACAAGATCAATCCTGTTGGTTCCGTCGCCAATATTCATTTTAAAAGTCTGTCCGGAATATCCTGAAATTACAAAACCTTTGTTTTTTCCGTTTGCCCAGTTTTTATTACTGATCATTACAGGATCACTGGTGTAGGCAACGTTCGGTTTCACCCAGAATTCAATTGTAAAATCCTGAGTTGCCCCAAAATTAAATGGAGTTTGATTCGCAGGTTTTGCATACGTTCCTGCCGGAAGATTGAGCTGATTGAACGTTTTAGAAGATTCTGAAATGGTTCTGCTGATTTGCTGAGGAGTAAAATTGGGATTAGAATAGATGGTAAAAATATTCCTTTCCGAAAGATTTCCGCCTCCATGACCGTTATCTACCGCACCATGATCTGTAGTTAAAACAACCAGCCAGTCTTCATTACTGTACGTTGAACGGCTTTTCATGGCGTTTACAATTTCTCCGATGTAAGTGTCGATGGTTTGTATAGCAGAAACATACTGCGGTACAGAAGACGAAAAACCATAGGAATGTCCGGCGTGATCCACATCGTCAAAATCAATAAACAAAATGTCCGGATTATCGTTTTGCAAAGCATTTACAGCCGCATTTTTCACTGCAAGATCCGTTGTGAAATTAGTCTTTACATCCGCGTTCTGAATAATGGTATTGTTAACCGGAGCCCAATGAGCCAGAGAAATGGTTCTTAAATTGGGATTATACGCTTCGGCTCTCGTTAAAAAGTCGGGATAATTTGCATAATTCGGACTGGTAAAATTATTATCCTGCACATTGTGTTTCGTATGCCAAACTCCTGTAAGCATAGTGCTCCAGCCATTTCCGCTCAAAGTAATTGCAGCACAGAGACCGTCTAAAGAATAAATTGACTGATCTGCCAGTGCATGAATGTTCGGCGTACCGGAAGACATCATAACATCCGCCCGACAACCGTCGATCCCGATGAAAAGAACTTTCTTCGTCTGAGCTCCGAGAAAACAGCTCATTACGACTGCCACTGAAAATAGTTTTGCTTTCATAATAATAAGTGGGTTTTGAATTTTAAGATTTTACAAACTTTAGGTTTATTAAGTAATTAAACAAAGGGACGTTTGGAACTTTGGGAACTTTGTCAAAGTTTAAAACTTTGACAAAGTTGATTTCCTGATGTTCAGAAAATAAAAAAGAGGCTGAATTGGGATAAGCGTAATTTGAAAGAATTAGTAAAAAAATCGTTCAGCCTCAGAAATTGTGTTAAAAATATAATCGGGATTGGATTTTTCCAGTTCAGCCTTGCTCTGTGCTCCGGAAAGAACAGCTACCGTAACTCCGCAGCCTGCATTTTTGCCTTCTTCGATATCAATGACGGAGTCACCTGCTTTTAACACTTTTTCAGCTTCATGAATATTGAATTTTTTCATAGCCAGAAGAATCATTTCCGGGCTCGGCCGGCTTTCCGAAACATCGTCGGCTGTAATTAAAGCATCAAAGTGGGCATTTTCTTTCCAACCCAGTTTTTCTAAAAGCTGTAGGGCAATTTCGGAAGTATAGCCAGTATTTAAAACAATCTTTTTATCCTGAGTTCTCATCTTTATCAGGAAATTTTCAACGCCGTTAATGGGTTTTACCTCTAAATTCTGATAGGCTGTTTTTAACTGATCCGAAAAGTTTTCAAAAATGGCAGCTGCGTCTTCTTCATTTCCGCCTATTTCTTTTAACAGACTGCTGATTGCTTCCAGTTTTTCCATTCCGGCGCAGCTTAATAACACTTTTTCCAGAGAAACGTTGTATCCGTAATCATTCACGGCTTTCATTAACGTTTTATATACCACGTTATCTTCATCAATGGTGGTTCCAGCCATATCCAGAACCAGTAATTCTATGTTCTTCATTTAATTTTATGCGTAAATTTTATCTATATTAAATTTTGAAAAGCCTCCGCTTCCCGTCATTCCCTTTCCTCCGATTCCTGTTACAATATGAATGTTGGGAGACGGACTGTACTCGAAAATATCTTTTGTTTTGCACTGGGAATACACGCCAAACCATCTTCTCTGGATTTCATAGGTCGGAAGATCTATGATTTTCTTTGCTTCATTAATCATAAATTCATCTATTTCCATATTCAGATCAAATCCTAAATCATCTGCATTTTTCGCATCTGCATATTCATGGGAATCTCCTAAAATAACCGAACCGTCCAAAGCCTGTTTGAATAAAATATGGACTCCGTATTTTTTCTCAAAGGAATTCGGGTCTTCCATTGATTTGATTTTTTTGAAAGACGGACATTCTTCAAAGGATTCATACCTTCTGATGGAAAGTCCGGTGAGAATATTTCCCTGAAGCGCATAAATTCCCTGTGGTTTTGTCTGAAGCATCTGCAGTTTGCTTACTTCAAGATCACTTTCGTTAAAAACTTCGGGATATAATGTTTTAAATTCATGTCCGCCGCAAATGATTATTTTTGAGGCGTTCAGTGCTGTTCCGGCTGCAGTGATGGCAATACATTCTCCGTCATTTTCATGGGTTTCAACAATGGTCGTGTTGTAGAAAATTTCCAGCTTCAGTTTTTCCTGTAGGAATCGGTGAAATTTTACAATCATTTCAGCAGAATCCACCGATAGTTCCTGAGGAAAAAACAATCCGCCTTTGCAGTAATCTGAACGAAGACCATCAAATTTGCTGATGCATTCGCTTTTTGAAAGAAGAACAGATTCATAATCATTATTTTTATTGATTTCATGCAGCTCATTAATTAGCTGAAGCTCTTCGTCATTGGATGCGATATAGACCGAACCGTTTTTTCGTACCGTTAAATCAGCCTGAAACTGAAGTTCATTATACATGGCTAAACTTTCTCTTCCGAAGTTCTGCCATTTGAGATCCATTCCGGAAGGTACGACCTGTCCGAAATTTCTTACCGTTGCTCCTTGAGGAACCGAATTTTTCTCTATTAAAGCGACTCTAAGTCCTTTTTTCAGCGCATGATACGCATGAAAAGTTCCTAAAATGCCTCCTCCTACAACGATTAAATCAAATTTTGTTGTCATTTTTACTATAATTTATATACTTTTCGAAGGATCGAAATTGATGTACGGTTGGTTATTGATTTCATTTTTTCCTGATTTTCTTCTGAATGCGACCAATGCGATGAAGGAAGAAACCAGCACAATGGCTACGATGATGTAGTTTAACCGGATATAAAAATTCAGCCATGAAGTCTGCGGTGAGCCGAAATTTTTGTAAAGCAGAATCAGAACACTTCCCAGATACCCGAAAGAATCTACGAGATAGATCAGAAATCCTACATTTCCTTTGATATTGAAAGCGGCAATCATCCTGTCGAAATACATTCCGTTGAACGGGATATAACAGAGGTACATTCCGAAACCTGAAAGAACCATCCATAAAAAAGGCGATATAACTTTGATTTCAAATAAAAAAGTTGAAAAACCTACGGTTAAAATCCCTCCAAAAAGAATATAATGATACCAGGCAAAAGCTTTTCTGTTGTTTTTGATCTTTACCATAAAACCTAAGATCAGAAGCACCATAACAGCAATCGGAATTTCCGTTAAGGTAAAGACAGAGCTGCTGAATCTGATGTGCAGATTATCCCAGATCTCGCGGTTGAAATTATCTCTGAAGTCCCTTAAAACCGTAAGACTTACGTACAACAATGTAATGCAGACCATCGGAACCAGAAACTGCTGAATGATTTTTTTTCTTTCTGATTTATTAAGCGGCTCTCTTTTGTTTTTTAAAAGAATGTCTTCTTCCGTAGGTTGCGGAAGTTTTTCCAGCATCAGTCCGAATATGAGCAACGGAATGATGAATAACAATCCTGCCGAAAAAGGCATCCAGAATTCTGAAATATGGAAAGTATCCATTAAAAATTTCCCCGCAGATTTTGTAAATCCTGAAGAAACCACAAAGCTCGAACACAAAAACAAACCGATGATTTCCGTTGTCTTTCTTCCTTCAATATAAGAAAACACGATTCCCCAGATCATCCCGAGCGGAATCCCGTTAATGAACATACAAAGAATATTGTATGGAGCAGGAATGACGGCAAAACCCAGCAAAGCAAGCTCAGCAACTGCTATAAAGATGAATAAATAGAAGATCCTTTTTTCCGGCTTTAATTCTGAAATAAACTTAATTCCAAGAAATTTTGAGATAAAATATCCCATAACCTGCGCAATGATTATCAAAACTTTATAATCGATCCCGAAATAAGAAAGTTCTTCGAAGGAGGCGACTGTAAAGGGTTTCCGGAAACCATACATGCAAAAGTACACTCCAAATGCCGCGAAAGCCGCTTTCAGGGTTACTGCTGTTTTTTTATTGACCGCTTTTACCATGGTGATCCGGTTAGAAATTAAGCTTTATTCCCAAATTGCATCTTACCCCGTAATATTCAACCTGTTCGGGACGGGTTTCGTCTTTTCCGAAATGGTAGATCAGCGGTTTATTCAGAATGTTGTTCACGTCTGCATATAACAGGAGGTGTTTGGTGAACTGATAGGAACCTCCGAAATCCAGACTGCTGTATTTGCCGTAGTAGGAATCATTGATATCGTCTTCCGCATATTCCACAGCATATTTTCCTTTGTAATTGTACGCCAGTCTTGCATTAAATCCTTTTTTCTCGAAAAACAACTGAACATTGTATAATTCTTTTGCCTGATAAGGAAGTTTTACTTTCCTTCCGCCTGGTTTTACCATTTCAGAATCCATGAAAGTGGCGTTAAGCTGTGTTCCGAAGTATTGCAGGAAACCGGGTAAAAAATCGAATCTTCTGTTGATGCCCAATTCGATTCCGCTTAGTGAAGCTGCTTTTCCGTTATTCGGCGCGGTGAACTGTACGCCGTTTATTCCGTTGTAGTTTCCGATGAAAGAATCCTGAAAAATAGGATCTGTAATGGATTTATAGAATACTCCCCCGCTCAGAATTCCTACGTTTGAAAAGTAGTACTCTCCCATCAGATCAAAATTTAAAGAATAGGTCGGGTTCAGATTCGGATTTCCGCCTTTGAATTCGTTGTCGGCTTCGCTGTATGTTCCTCCCGGCGTTAAATCTCCGAAATTGGGTCTGGAAAATGTTCTCGTAGCGGCAAAACGCAGATTTATTTTATCATTTACAGTGTATTTAACATGCAGCATCGGCAAAACGGCAAGATATTTTTTTGTGTTTTCAACTGGAACCAAGGTATTATTGATTACATTATATCCTTTTACTTGCGTATTGGTATTTGATAATCTGATCCCTCCTAAAATGGTGATCTTATCATTCACTTTATACGTTCCCATTCCGTAAGCATCGGCGTGTTTTTCAAAGACATCGAAATTTCTTCCGAGTGCTTTATTGTATTCCAGAGATTCCGAATCGGCTGTATTGATCTTTAAATTTCCCTGATTCTGCAACCAGAACTGATCCATTCCCGATGTCGACAGAACAGGACCGAACGTATTCCCGATGTGGGTGTTCATTTCGCTTAAATATTGAGTTCCATTCGCCTGACTCGTAATATATTGTCCAAAATCTGATAAAAGCGGTGCCGTTCCGTTGTTCCAGTTGTAGAAAATATCAGAGAATCTGGCGTTCCGTTCTTTATCCCTGTATTTGAAACCGTATTTTAAGGTTAAACGGTCTGAAGCATTGATCTCATGGTTAAAAGCAGCGACAATCTTATCCTTTTCTTCAACAAAGACTTTGTAAAATTCCAGATCGGTAAATCTCATTCTGGAGGCATCCATTTTAAAATTGGGATCGCTGTAAAAGCCAAATAACGCGTCCGGATCTTTGTAGTCTAATTTTCCGCCATCGACTTTCCAGTAAGCTCTCGGACCGATTCCGTGATTGGCAATATAAGCCGGATCAATTCCCACTCCGGATTGAGTGTACTTAATGACATAATAGGAGTTGTTCTGTTTATCGGGAATGTTTCCATATTTGAATTTATTGTCATAATACGATAGATCCCAGTCGATCTTCCCTTTTTTTAACTGATGAACTGCGCCTAAAGAAACCGAAGTTAATTCTGTAATCAGCCGGTTATGGATGTTCTGCAATTCCACTCTTGCAGTGTTGTTGGCGGAACTGAATTTATCAAAACGGATTCTGTGTTTGTAGTGCGTTTCATCATCAGACAGCGTTCCGTACATTCCTTTGAGATAAAATGTGGTTTTTGGAGACAGCACATATTCAAAAGCAGTGTTAATTCCTGTCGTTTTTCTCACTCCGTTGTAATCACGAAGCTCTAACCTGAAAACACCTTCGTCTCCGCTTCTTCTCGCTTCAAAATTATCGGTAGACCAGTTTCGGATGAAGTGTGCAAAATTGAATAAATACCCGAATTTTTTATCCTTTGTTCTTCCGCCGTAAAGCAGTCCGATGTTGTAGACTCCTTTATCAGATTTAGCATTATAACCGCTTCCCAGCGTTGCTTTGAACTCGGTTTTCATGGGTGGTGTTTTCGTAATGAAATTCACGCCGCCTCCGATTCCGTCGGCTTCCATATCGGGAGTGAAAGATTTATTTACATGAACATAAGAGATAAGTTCTGTCGGAAAAAAATCGAAAGCGGTTGCTCTGGAAGTAGTTTCCTCTTCCGCTGTGGGAAGCCTGTTTCCGTTGATGGTTGTTGATGCCCAGAATGGCGGTAATCCCCTCAGAGAAACAAATCTTCCTTCTCCCTGATCTCTTTCTATGGAAACTCCCTGTACACGCTGAACGGTTTCCGCAGCATTTCGATCCGGTAATTTCCCGATTCCGTCGGAGGCAATAACGTTGGAAATATTGATTGCGTTTTTCTGAAGATTTAAAGCTCTTGCTTCACTGTTTTTCAGAGATCCCGTAACGATGACTTCGTCAATGTTTTTTTGTTTCTGAAGCATGGAGATCATTCCCAGATCCATGGTCTGCTGAGATTGCAAATCTATTGTAATATTTTGATTTTCAAAACCAATATAAGAGATCTGCAGGTCATAATGTCCCGGTTTCAGATCATTGACGGAAAACTTTCCTTCCAAATCGGTCATGATGATTCTGGAGGTTCCGGCAACCTTTACGGCAGCTCCCGGAAGCGGCTGATTATGGTCTGAAACAATTCCTGTAACGATCTGTTGCTGGGCAGAGATAAAGATACTGCAACAGGCAAAAAGAGGGAATAGAGATTTTTTTATTATCGGCCCCATTGTTTACATATATTAAATTTACATCGCAAAACAAGTCAATAATTTTAATATATGTAATTATTTTATATTAAGTAATGTTTAATAAATGAAGCAGAATTGTTACCTCAGTTTTACCTGCAGAAAGTACCGTATTCTTCTTTCATAATGGAAAAACATGAGTGTTAATCAGTGTTTCAGAAGATAGAACACAATATGCAATGCATATCTGTTTAATAAAATTTTCAAAAAAACAACCGCCCCAAGATTAATTTAAAGTTAAATCAGAAGGTTTGATAAAAAACAGAAAGTTGCGTATTTGTAAACTTTTATGAAAAATAATAATTGAATATTTGTAAATAAACAATTAAAAAAGAGATGTAAAATTTATCCTGAGTAAAAATACAAAACCAACATAATGCAGCTTTCATTACTGATGCTCACCGGAACGTGCGGGAATTTTCCGTTGAAATAAAGGGAGTCTCCTTCTTTTAATGTCACTTCTTCATTATCGATCAGATATTTCACTTCTCCTTTCAGAATATATTTGAATTCCCATGCATCGGTAATTACTTTTTCTCTTTTGGCATTGGGTTCAAGCGTAAGTAAAACGGCTTCAAAACCTAAAGAATGAAGGCTTTTGCTGAAGATATGCATGTATTTAAATCCTTCCGCTTCCACTTCTTTTTCAATAAGTTGCTGGTTTTCTTTGGGCAGATAAATGAATTTGGCGTTTGATTTTTTCTCAACCCCTTCAAAAAAGTAACTTGCATCAATTTCCAGAGACTGGATTAAATCCAACAAAACGGGAAGCGAAGGAATCGTTCTTCCGTTTTCTATTCTGGAAACGAGTCCGTTGCTTACATTGGCTCTGAAAGCTAATTCGTTAATGGTTAAATTATTTTTTTTTCTGATGTCTTTCAGTCTCTTTCCAATGCCTATTAAAAAATCATTCATATCATTTACAGTTAGCCAGATCCGGTTATTATATGCAGAAGCAAATTTACTATATTAAATGACAATTCTTCTCAACTATCCGGAATTTGGGGGAAATTTAACCACAAAAGGCGCAAAGATAATGATAAAGCTCAGTTTCAAAATAATTAAAGAACTCAAAAAGCATAAAAATCAAAGATTTTTAAAAACTAATGTGTTCTTGCATATGATACGCTGATTATTTAAAATCTTATGTGACTTATGTGTTTGAAAAAAAATCTTACATTCAATATTCAACTGTCATTTTAGCAATCAAGTGGGGTCGAAAAATCTAAAATAACTTCAGACTAGAGATTCTTCATTGCATAATGCTTCGCAAAATTTCATTCTGAATGACAGTTTTTTTTTAGATATACACATAAGTCACATAAGTTTAGTTTAATTAGATATTTAAAAGATCACATAAGAAGAAAATCCAAGATTTTCATAAACTAATGTGTTCTGATATTCATAGTATATCTGCAAAACTTGTTCTGAAGTAAACACATTTTTATATCTTATTTTATAAAAGAGCGATGGTTTATATTTAATTGGGTGTAAATAATTTTTAAATGATATTTTACTGTATTTTCCGAGATATAGAGTTGGGCAGCAATTTCTTTGTTAGATTTTCCTTTTTTTACAAGTTCAATAATTTCAATTTGTCTTTCAGTTAAATTATACTGAGAAATATCTAAAGTAGAATTCCCTTTTTCATCGAGCCGCTTAGTGTATTTTTCAATTTCGGAGTAAATTTTTTTGTTTTCATTTTCCGCTGCTTTTCTCTTTGCTTTATTAGCTTTATACAACATATATAGCAATAGAAGTAATGCTGCAAGTGAGAAAATTACAACGTATAGAATGCGTCCATATTTTTTATGCTCTTTTTCGTTTAGAATTCTCTTCTCTATTTCCAATTTATTTTCAACAATTCCAATTTTCCCTAAATTATTATTAGAATCATAGTACTCTCCAAGAGAATCAAATTTCTTTTGTGCCTGCATTGCTCTATCATAGTCCCCACTTTTTTTACAAGCTTTGGCTAAAACTTCATAAAGGTAGATTTCATATTTTATTTTATGATATTTTTTGGTATTTGCCAATGCTTTTTCAAAGAGCTCGTCTCTTTTATCATACAATTTCATGATATGGTACATCTCTATTTTTTTTCCATATACATTAGGTAAGTTAGAAGGTTCTTTTTTTTCTAATATGGCGATCGCAACATCATACATTTTTTCGGCTTCTGAATATTTTTTGTGAAGCATATAGATGTAGCCTTCCTGCATAATCACCCATGCCTTTGTAGTAGGTGGCAAATAGGCATAGTTATCTTTTTTAAGTTCGTTCATTACAAGAAGTGCCTTTTCATATTGATGAGTATCAAAATACGCAAAAGATTTTTCTGCTCTTATGTTACTCATTATCTCGTTTTTATGCTCACTATTCAGCCCTTCTTTTAGGGCAAAATTTAGATTTTGTTCTACGTGAGTATAGTCATAAAGTCTTTTGTAAGTATAAGATTTCAGCAAATAAGCATGATACCTTTCATAAGGCGTAGTAGAAGGATTGTCTATAAATTTTGAAATAAGTACTATTGATTCTACATACTTAGAATTATCATTATTAGCAACCACTTCTTTTTCTAGCCGTTTTATAGATTCTGGCTGAGCAAAAACACGAAAAGAGATGCTTAAAAATAGGAATAAACAATAATAAATTTTTGGTAGTATCATTTTTGTTATAGTTTTTTCATTTTGTGTGTTTTGTAGAAGCAGACCTTTTGCCCTTAAAAGCCCACAAAAATACAAATATTTTATAGTAAGATACACTTTGTTCGTATATCTTAATTAGTAATAACCGCTTTTTTCAAAACTTTCTGCATACATATTTACAAATAAGCGAAACTGATAATCAATATTTTAACAACAGATTATCTGATGGATATCGCACAACTACCCGCCAACTACCCGCTGTTTTCTAGATTTATTAATCATTAAAAAATACATTTGACAAAAAAAATGAAGCAATGAAACTACTATTTCTTAGGAAAATAATTTCGGTATGGAAAATATTAGGATCTGGAAAAAAAATGCCATAACAACTTGTATATAAAATAACATTCCTCTCACAGATGAAAACTTAAAAGAAGTTATTGAAATTTTACAACACAAAAAATAATATCAATAGTTAATTAAGTATTTAATAAGAATGAAAAAGAAAAAAGTACCCATGATGAAGACAAGCGTAGCTGTACTGAAATTATCCGTAATAGCCTGTACATTATGCCTGGGAAGTAAGGCAGCTGCACAAACAGGCAACGTAGGAATAAATACCACTACACCTACTGCTACCCTTCATGTAAAAGGAAATGGAAACACCAGTGCTACACAAGCACTAAAACTGGAAAACAGCGATGGTACTAATCTGCTTACGGTAAATGATGATGGGAGCATATCTGGAAGTGCTGTAGCCAATTTTGGGGGAAGCGGAGGCACAGGAGTAAACGGCAAAAATGCCTTGGTAAAAACCACCGCCGAGCCAGCAGGAGCCAATTGTGCCAATGGAGGCATAAAAGTAGAAAGCGGCGTAGATCTCAACGGAGATAATACACTGGGCACTAATGAAATTTCGGACACCAAATATGTTTGTAATGGAAGTAACGGTGCTACTGGCGCAACGGGAGCGACAGGTCCAATGGGACTACAAGGTCCGGCGGGTCCAGCAGGAACTAACGGACAAGGGATACCAACAGGTGGAACTACAGGTCAAGTACTTGCGAAAGTAAATGGAACAGATTACAATACGCAATGGGTAACGCCAAATGGAAGCAGTGGCTGGGGTCTTACAGGTAATGCAGGAACAAATTCAGGAACAAACTTCATTGGTACGACAGATAATCAGGCGCTTGTTTTTCGAACTAACAATGTTAGTCGCTGGCAAATATCTCCAAATGGGCGTCTAGGAATATTGTCTACAACTTTAGGTGGAAATAGTCTGTTTATTGGTGGCGGAAACGAAACTACAACAGGATTTAGTAATACACAGGTTGGGGCTTCGTCAATGACATTAAACACTACTGGTAATTCAAATTCAGCCTTTGGTGAATCGGCATTGCAACAAAATACAATTGGTATACGAAATACGGCGATTGGAGCCTCATCTTTATTGTTCAATGTTGATGGAAACGCAAATGTTGCTGTTGGATTTTCTTCGCTTCAAAATAATACCTCAGGTTCTACAAATACGGCAATTGGACAAAATGCTTTTCAAACAAATACAATTGGAAATAACAATACCGCTTTAGGTTTCAATACTTCTGTTAGTGCAAATAATTTAAATAATGCTACTGCAATTGGTGCCGGTGCTATCGTTAATGCTTCTAACAAAATCCGTCTAGGAGACAATAATGTAACCAGTACTGAGATTGCAGGACAATTGCGCGTAAACGGTCAAGCCATTGGAACCAACGATTTCACATTACCGGCAACACGTGGTACAGCTAACCAAGTGTTACAAACCGATGGTGCTGGGAATACACAATGGGTGACGCCAAGTGCCGGTGGAAGTGGAGCTTCAGTTCAACTATTTGCTAATAAAGTAGGAGGAACAGGAGAAACTCCTCCTTTAGCAACTTCCACTACACCTACAACCATTGTATTCAATAACATTGTTAATACACCAAGTTTAGGTACTTACAGCAATACAACTGGAGTTTTCACAGTTGGAGCTTCAGGAGCAGGCACTTATCTAATTCAAGTAAAACTAATTACTAATGATAATCCTACTAATCCAACCAGCACGGTTCCTATTTTCGTAACATTAATAAAAAATAATGCAACCTACGGCACTAATGGTGCAGATGTTCTTTACGGGGATTACCCGGCTCTTCAAACTTCTTTACCTACAAATATGAAAGGGCAAGGATCTTTGAATAAGGTAGTTCAGTTGGCTGCCGGAGACACATTTCGTATTGTTGCCGTTAGCGCAAACAGTTCAACGGCTGCTCAACCCATAGCAACTGTTGCCGGGTCTAATATTACAGTGGTGAAGCTGTAAAAGATAACAACAAACGAGTAATTTTATAAAATTTAAAGAAAAATAATATGTCAATTACATTAAGAAAAAATTTTGATAATCCAACAACAATAGATGGACTTAAATATATATTAGTTGATAATGGATTTAATACAATCTGTTATTATTTAGAAGAAAATGCCGCAATGGAAGGTACTTATCATTATACTGTGGATAAGGAAGCAAAAGACTATATATTCAAAGAAAAGAGATGTAAAAGATTTCACAGATCATATGCTGGAACAACATATAAACGATATTATTATTGTTATAATGAAAATGGAAATATCCGACTTTTTAAGGAATACCATGAAGAATATAAGCAAGGCCAATCTATTAACGATTTACCGTGTTATGCTATGGGTAATAACGAGATATCAAAATTAGAGTATGTTGCAAAATTGTTTTTTACGATTCAGAATTAATTAATATTAAAAACAATAGTATGGGATCAATTAATAATGCGCTCCGATCTATAAGCGGAGCAAACGACGAAGAGCAAAGAGCTAAAGAACGATTAGAAATTTTACTAATGGCCGCTAAGGCTAAATTACAAGCTTTTAGGGATGAAATAAATGAAAACTTTACTAATCCCGGTCAGGTTGATAAAAAGCAAATACCAGGCATTCGCGCAATGAAATATATAGAACAGTACCATGTAGCTACTCAAAACTCTTTTTCAGATCAAGTGAAAGAACATCTTAACCATGCTGTAGATGCTTTTTTTTCTATTGGAGGAAATGACAATAAAGAAAATGTAAAGAGTGGTTTAAAAAGTTTAATATCTGGAGCTTTAGATGCATTTATTGGAAGTACTTCGGCTGGTGAAAGTGAGCAAAAAACATACATCGTAATTCCAGAAAATAACGCATTTGTTAGGGTTGATATTGCATGTTGGAAATATAATTTTTCGCAACAAAAAATATTAAATCAACATGATTCAGCCGTTGCTTATATTTTATGCAAATCAGTAATTGATCATACAAAGTTATCAATTGATGAATTGATATATTTAACTACAGAAATATTATCTACATCGGTGGATGAATACAATCAAAAAAGTATTACAAATAAATATGCAGATCTATCTCTAACAGATTGTCCTACAACAAATGAGGATATTATGAAGCAATTTCAAGTGATGGGATATCAAAGTGATATTGCAAAAACTTTAGCTGACACGATTTTAGGAAATACCGATAAGAAGATCTCTGTACAAGTAAAAATTAATGATAAAGGAGAAACGGAAAATAAAGACTATCAATATTCTGATATTAGAGAAAATGCCAAAGCTAATTCTTTTATATCAATATCTGAAAATGGTAAAAATTTCTATTTAAATAATTTTAAAATTGGTTTTGGTAGTTATACAAAAACAATTCCATCTTCAATTACAAATGTAGAAGCCTATATTGAAGAGATGATTCGTGTTTGGAAAAAATTAAAAGTTGAGAGGAAAGAAGATTGATTACTTTTTTAATTTTATATCCTCCCTCAACTTTGCATTTATCAACTTGATGAAAGCTAACTATAATATTTAAAACCAAAACGGCATCAAGAATCACCATTCTTGGTGCCATTTTAAAAAAATAAAATACATGAAAAAACTATTCTTTTTTAGCATTTGGCCTTATCGCCTTAAACGCAACCGCACAACCAGTTTCTATTAACACAGATGGTTCCACAGCTCATCCTTCTGCATTATTATAGGTGAAAAGCGAAAATCAAGGGGTGTTAATCCAACGCATGACACAAGCACAACGCAATTTCATTGCTTCACCGTCTACAGGATTGATGATCTATCAAACCGATGCCACTGCAGGATTTTATTTTTATAACGGTAATGCTTGGACGAGTTTGAGTGGCAATGGTGATAACTTAGGAAACCACACAGCAACACAAGCTTTAACATCATATTTTACTTTCCAAATTTTAAAAGTTAATTTCTTTCTTTTTTTAAATATAATTTGGTTGATATTTTTGTTTGTTATTTATAATTCCAAAAGCTTGCCTTAAAAGTTTGTTGCAAACAGCGATTAAGGCTGTTTTTTTTGCATTTCCCTTTTTCCAAAATACGCTCAAAGAGAGCTTTGCATTGAGCGTTGAAACTTATGGCATTCGACGAACAAACGTATAAAATGCTTCTCACAAACCCTTTACTCGTCCTGCATTTTCCAATTGTTATTTTTTTGTTGCCGGAATGATACATTCTGGGAACTACGCCAAAATACTTAGATAACCCCAGAGGCCATGAAATCCTATTGGAAAATCATGCCTGTTGAAGATCTATACATACCAAAAATACCAAATACAAAAAAGGGGACTTTAATATCTGCTAATGAAGGTTATCGGATGTTAGATAAAAATTATATCTCAAGAAAAGACTTTTTAAAATCTCAAGATGGTGAATATAAATTATGTTTTGACGAAAACAAATTGATTATAAAAACATCTGACAAATGGAAAAAATGTTTACGAAAAAGGAATAGATGCGAATGTTGATAAATTAGCTCTGGTTAATAAAAGACTTCAATTGTTAGATAAAGAGAACCAACCAATTTCTGAACTTGTTGACGCTTATGTAAAAGAAGTAAATCTATTGAACAATTGGAATTTAGAAACTTTAGAATTAAATACCGATAAACTCATTTGGCATTCAAATTCAATAAATTACAGTACGATTCAATTGGATAACCAAAGAGTTCTATCAATTCATCATCAAGATTTTGCTCCAGACATGAGCCATGCTGTCATTAATGTAACGGTTATGCCATATATTCATACAGATCACCAATTGTGGTATTTGAATAGTAAAAACCAGCTTAATTGTAAAGCAAAAAATGCTAAAAACATGGAATTTGGATTGAAATGCAACGAAAATGGAGTGCTTACAATGCAAATGAATCCTGGGATTAGTGATGATAAAAGTTTACAATGGGAATTAAAAACAGATGGTAAAGCAGCTATAAAAAATGAAAAATATGGTTCATTTTTAACTTCTAAACTCTCTGGGTTAATTATTTCGGCTACTTCAAATGGTGATTTTTGGGAAATTAAAAAGAAAGATGAGCTATTTGGTGTTTCAAAAATTGCTAAAATTGTTAGACCTGTGACATTACATGGTAGTAATGATTTTTGTGATTTAATTGCTACAACGGGCGATCGTTATGTACATACAGGATGGATAAATGTTGAAAATGCTGCTGAAATAAAAGGCGTAAAAATCTATAAAAAAGGCAATCGTTATGCGCTAATGTTTAAAGACAGGAACAATATTGAATATGAGGATAAGGATGGAACTTATTCTTATCAAACATTTGATATAAATAATGTTCATTTTCAGAAGAACCCCATTTATTTTAATGAAAAATTTGACAAAGTCGGATTTAGTACAATCGGAGATACAAATCATTACGGGATAGAAACCTCAAAGAGCGGGTCTTCATTTAAAAATAATGACACAAATTTTTATCAAAAAATGGAACGTAGTTCCACTCCATTCGTGGATCTAAATTGGGCTGAAGCAAAAGAAGATGAAAAAGTAGTTGGCTTCGGATTAGGTAAAGATGGAAACCGACTTGTGCCCTACTTAATCGTTATACCCAAATAATTTGAGATTGATTTAAATATCGAGTTTGTTTAAACTTTTTAAAATACAATATTCTTTTGGGAAAACACAAGGGCGCAAGATTTTTATTAATCTCAAAGCTTTAAGGCGTAAGAAAATTAAAGATTTTCGCAGACTAATGCGTTCTTGCATACAATACGCCGATTATTTAAAATCTTATGTGACTTATGTGTTTAAAAAAATCTTACATTCAATCTTCAACAGTCATTTTGAGCGAAACGAAGTGGAGTCGAAAAATCTAAAAACAACTGCATTTTAAAAGATTCTTCATTCCATAATGCTTCGCAAAATTCCATTCAGAATGACAGTTTTTTTAGATATAACACATAAGTCACATAAGTTTAGTTTAATTAGATGTTTAAAAGATCACATAAGCAGAAAATCAAAGATTTTCACAGACTAATGTATTCTTGCAGACAATATGCTGATTATTTAAAATCTTATGTGACTTATGTGTTTAAAAAAAACTTACATTCAATCTTCAACTGTCATTTTGAGCGAAACGAAGTGGAGTCCAAAAATCTCAAATTACTTCAGACTAGAGATTCTTCATTGCATATTGCTGCGCAAAATTCCATTCAGAATGACAGGGAAATTTAACCACAAAAGGCGCAAAAGATAATGATAAAGTTCAGTTTCAAAATAATTAAAGTACTCAAAAGCATAAAAATGAAAGATTTTTAAAAACTGTTGTGTTCTTTTATTCTTATACTTGTTAACTTTTAAAAATACATTAAAATCTTTTGTGACTTTGTGGTAAAGTAAAAAACCCAGCAGCCTGTTTAAGACTGCTGAGTTTATTTATCTGTATTTATTAAAATTACTTTATTTTCTTCGCGATATAATCGCTTTCGTTACCTAATCGGTCAATTGCTTTGATCGCCACTGCATTCAGTACTTTTCCGTCCTTATTTTTAGAAATTTCTCTGGAAAGCTGATCCAGTGTAAGGATTTCGGTTTCCCAGACTCCGTTGTACTGGGTGAAAAGCACCCATTGAAAAACATCTTTTATATTCTTTACGCTCCAGCTTACCTGTACGGAATTTCCATTATTATTGATGAATAAAGATGGAGTTTGTAAAGGCATTGCTTTTATCCATGATGTTTTAGGAACCAAAGCTTTTTCTTTGTACGGACCGTTTTTCAGGGTCGGAAGCATATTGGCATTTTTGGTTAATCCGGCAATACTCCAGTGGATTTCCCCTGCATCTTTCCCTAACACCTGCCGCGATATTTCGATCTGATTTTTAATTTCTGTCGGACGGTCTGAAGTTTTAATTTCCACCGTATTCAAGCCCGGCCAAAGATGTCGGTTCATGGTGTTTTCAGATTTCCACCAGTTCAATAAGCCCTCAAAAGGCTGTCCTTTGGATTCTATCGGCCAGTACAACTGTGGCGAGAAATAATCTACCCAGCCTTTATTTAACCATAATTTGGCATCTGCATAAAGTTCATCATACTGAGAAGAACCTACCACGCCTTCCGGATAACCGGGTTTCCAGATCCCGAACGGACTGATCCCGAATCGCACATAGTTCTTTTCTGCGTGGATTTCTTTGTAGATTCTTTCAACAAATTTATTCACATTATCTCTTCTCCAGTCGGCTCTCGTTAAGGTTCCTCCGCTGCTTACGTACGCATTCCAGGTTTTATTGTCCGGAAAATCGGCTCCTTTATTATAGGTTGCGTAAGGATAAAAATAGTCATCAAAATGCACGGCATCAATATCATATCTCGTTACGATATCTTTTACCACGTTCGAAACGTGTCCCTGCGTTTTCGGATCAGCAGGATCAAACCAGTACATTCCGTTTTTCAGGCGGATAACGATGTCGGAAAGCTTATTCACCATAGATAAACTGTTGGGCGAGCCTCCGTTCGAATGATGGGCGCGGTACGGATTCAGCCACACATGGAGTTCCAGTCCTCTCTTGTGGGATTCTTCAATCCAGAACTGCAAAGGATCATAATTCGGATAAGGAGCGGCTCCGGTCTGTCCGGTCAGGAAATACGACCAAGGTTCCAAATTACTGGTATACAAAGCATCTGCAGAAGGTCTTACCTGAAAAATTACGGCGTTAAAGTTGTTGTCTTTCAGCATATCCAGCATGGAAATGGCTTCTGCCTTCTGCTGATCGACGGATAAATTGTTTCTTGAAGGCCAGTTGATATTGGCAACACTTGCAATCCATGCTCCGCGAAATTCTCTTTTGATTTCCGGGAGATTGGTTCGGAAAGTGTCGTCATTCGGAGGTACTGCCGAAGAATCTGTACTGGTAATGGGAAGCGGCGGTTTCGGTATATTGGATTTTACGGAATTTTTTACGGGAGTGGATGCTTTTACTGCGTTATTCTGTGTGGAACACGCAACAAATGATGTAAAAAATCCCGACAAAACGATCATTTTTAGGGTATTCATTCTCATAGTCTGCAAAACTACATTAATTTATTTTGTTGATTTTAAATTACGATAATAAAATGAATTATTTGAACTTTGATTTAAATTATTAATGTTTTAACAGGAAAGTAAACAAAGTTTTTTGACTGCTATCTGTTTTAGGTTTGCTGAGGTATTTCACTCAGGTAAACTCTAAAAGATTTCTTTACTTATAGATGTTTTGAACTCATTTTAAAAAGTTGTTTAATGTAAAATGGGAGAAAACTCTATAGAGTTTTTATCTGCGTAGAAAATATATTCACAAGGCGTTCTGCGTTCCGTAGGAACGATATCTTTAGAAAATTTATCGCAGTACAGATATCAATCCTATGGATTGATTGACGGATTTATTCTTATTTCTACACAGATTCTGCTCCTAAAGGAGCCAACTCTTTTACTTTAAACAACTTCTAAATTTTACCGCAAAAGACTTTATTGGATTTATTTAAGGTATTTCAAAAGTCTGCAAAGAGAAAAAATCTTTAGATTTTTTTAAACTTATGTGCTCTTTTTCCATTTAATTATTAAACTTAAACAACTAAAGTGTTACAATCTTTTGCATCTTTTGCGGTAAAAAAGTTTAGACAAGTCTTATATTAAATTTAGACCAGAGCCAAAACTTTTACCGAATATTTAAAGCGAGTAAAATCCATTCCTATTTTGATTAATTTCTAAAAAGATTCTTCATTTCATAATGCTTCGCAAAATTCCATTCAGAATGACAGATTGAATTTTAATTTAAAACAAAAAAAGCCCCGAAAAACCGGAGCTTTATTATTATAAAAAACTGAATTAAGCTTTAGCCGCTCTTTCCACTTTTTTTCTGTCTTCTTCAGAAAGTAATTTCTTTCTCATACGGATGAAGTTCGGAGTTACCTCAATCGCTTCATCACTCTGGATATATTCCATACATTCTTCAAGAGAGAATAAGATCTTCGGAGCAACGCCTGTATCTTTATCTTTACCTGCTGCTCTCATGTTGTTCAGCTGCTTCGCTTCCACGATGTTTACCACAAGGTCACCCGGTTTGTTCTGTTCACCGATAATCATTCCTGCGTAGATTTCCTCTCCCGGATCTACGAAGAACTTGCCTCTGTCCTGTAGTTTGTTGATGGAATATTCTGTAGCCGGACCTTGCGTTTTGCTGATCAACACCCCGTTGTTTCTTCCCGGAATAGCTCCTTTGAAAGGCTTGTATTCCGTAAAACGGTGTGCCATAATCGCTTCTCCCGCAGTCGCGGTTAACATCTGGGAACGCAGTCCGATCAGACCTCTTGAAGGAATTTCGAATTCCATGTGCTGCATCTCCCCTTTGGTTTCCATGATGTGAAGGTCTCCTTTTCTCTGGGTAGCCAAGTCGATTACTCTTGAAGCATATTCTTCAGGAACGTCTACTACCAAAGATTCGTAAGGTTCGCAGCTTACTCCGTCGATTTCTCTAAGGATTACCTGTGGCTGACCGATCGTCATTTCATATCCTTCTCTTCTCATGGTTTCAATAAGAACTGATAAGTGAAGAATACCTCTACCGAAAACAAGGAAGGTATTGGCATCGTCGGTCTGCTGAACTCTTAATGCTAAGTTTTTCTCTAATTCTTTGGTTAATCTTTCTTTTAAGTGGTTAGACGTTACATATTTACCGTCTTTCCCGAAGAAAGGTGAATTATTGATGGAGAACGTCATGTTCAGCGTAGGCTCGTCAATTGCCGTTCTTTCCAATGGTTCAGGATTTTCAAGATCTACGAAAGAATCTCCGATCTGGAAAGCGTCGAAACCTACCACAGCACAGATATCTCCAGCCTGAACTTCAGTTACTTTTTTCTTTCCTAAACCTTCGAAAACGTATAATTCTTTTACTTTTCCTTTTGCTATTTTTCCGTCTGCCTGCGCAAGACCGATCCACTGGGATTCTTTAATTTCCCCTCTCGTTACTTTTCCAATCGCGATTCTTCCTAAGAAAGAAGAATAATCAAGAGAAGTAATCTGCATCTGAAGGGTACCTTCTGTAACTTTCGGTGCAGGAACGTACTGTAAAATACCATCCAGTAACGGTAAAATATCTTCCGTCTGCTCTAATGAAGTGTTGAACCATCCCTGTTTAGAAGAACCGTAGAACGTTGGGAAATCCAATTGCTCTTCAGTAGCATCCAGGTTGAAGAAAAGATCGAATACCTGATCGTGAACCTCATCCGGACGGCAGTTTGGCTTATCTACTTTATTGATCACCACCAATGGTCTTAATCCTAACTCCAAAGCTTTCTGAAGTACGAATCTTGTCTGTGGCATTGGTCCTTCGAACGCATCCACCAACAAAATAACTCCGTCTGCCATTTTCAGTACTCTTTCTACCTCTCCTCCGAAATCGGCGTGACCCGGTGTATCAATTACGTTAATTTTCGTGTCTTTATAAGTAACAGAAATATTCTTGGATAAGATCGTGATCCCTCTTTCTCTTTCAAGATCATTGTTATCCATAATTAACTCCCCACTCTCCTGATTTTCTCTGAAAATATTGGTTGCGTGGATGATCTTATCAACCAAGGTAGTCTTACCGTGGTCAACGTGTGCGATAATCGCAATATTTCTAATGTTTTGCATATAAGATTTTTACGGGTGCAAAAATAGTGATTTTTAATGAAATATTCACCAATAACTTTTGATAATTAACAAATTCATAATGAGTACATTAAACGGAACGCGTTGCTTAAACTATTATCATTAAAGCATTTATTGAATATTTCCGGACATAAAATTTTGAATAACAGATTCAGTTTTAACGGGAAATCTTATGAATAATTTTCAAAAAGGTAAATGAAAACCACCTGAATTAAAACAATGCATCCGAATTTTAATACAAATGAAGTCTTCGAAATTTTATGTCTGAAGATCACCATTGCCAGAAAAGCCCCCAGAGTTCCGCCGAAAAGAGAAACCGCCAGAAGTTTTTTTTCAGAAATTCTCCGTTCGTGTTTTTCTGCCTTTCTCTTATCTGCTCTGTAAATGACGAAACTGAAAAAATTGATTGCCAATAAAAAATAAAACATAGGCAAATCTAAAATAAAAAGTTTAAAACAGGAATTTTTACCTTTGTAAAATCAAGACATAAATATCAATGACAGTACAGGATTTAGCAGGAAGCTATTCTATTCAGGGAAGCAATCAGGAAGAGTCTGCGGAAGTTTCTTATTACGGGATTCTCACGCTGTCCCTCGACGAAAACCAACGCATCATGGCTGAGTGGATGATTGGGGATCATCTGCAGCAAGGCACCGGTTTTTATAAAGACGGGATTCTGGTCATCAACTTCCGTTATGAAGGCGAAGATCTTAACATCTACAAGGGTGTGGCGGTTTACCGCTGCATCAGCAAAGATGTTCTGGATGGTTTCTGGTCTGAGAAACATGGCGATCCGAGGTTTCTGGGGAGTGAATACTGTGTGAGGATTTTTGGATCGGAGGTGCTGAATTAATTCCTTAATAATTTAAAAAGTCCGGCGATTACCGGACCTGATTATTACGACTTTTACTGATTAGGATTCATTTGTTTTCCTCTGTTTCCCTGATTCTGATCATATTGGCGGTTCGTACCATTTGTTCCATTGTTAGGATTTTTCATGTTAGCACTGTTTTGTGCAGGAGTGATTTTCTTTTTCATTGCTTAAAAATTTTAATTAGTTATAATTAATTGTTACACCAAGTTTTTTTAATTGTGATATTACACATTCAATAGCCTTTGAATTAACAACTTCCCGGCTGAATATTTTGTTGATATACAGATCACCTTTGTCCTTAGCTTCCGCAGGATATCCATAGGCATAAGCATAGTCAGACCATCCTTCCTGTTCTTTAACAGAAAACATCATGCGTCTGAACATCGCCGGATGTGCCAGACAAAAAACTGTTTCAGCCATATTAAGGGTCTGATTAGCTTTTTTTATGCATACATCTACTTCAAATCTTGAGGAGTAAAAAGAACAGGTAGAATTAGCAATCACTTCACATCGGTATCCTAACATTTCCAATGCATCTATTAATGCACAAATAACAGCTCCTTTCTTTATGATCACTTCAGGAGAAATGCTAGCTGAGCAGGCAATAGAGCAAACTACCCTTATAATCTTTCCCTGATTTTCATATTCTGCCGGAACAGATTTTATAAAGTATTCCGGAGATCCGCAAAGATATTCCCCGACATCAATCACACCTCCGGCAATACCATATTCCGGCAGGCGTATTTCCATTTTTCCGGTAATAGCCTCCAAAAGGTTCACGCGAATTTTACTTATTTCCTCCAGAACGTCTGTCCATCCGCATATCGCCAAGTTTTTAGCTTCCTGCCAACCGGCTCCCCCATACCAGTCTGAAGACGCTTCTCTTGAGCTTTTTATATATGCTGTGCTTTCTCTGAAAGCACAGCTCCAAAAGTCATGCAGGTTATCAAACCTTAAATACTTATTCATGATCAGATATTGTTTTTAATCATTTGTATTCTGGATTTATCTATCCCTTTCCATAAAACAGCCTGCTCTACTTCTTCCCATGCTATATTCATTCTCAGAAGGTCTGCTCCTTGTATAGAAGCTCTTGGACTTATCACGACCCTATCACCTACTTTCTGTACAGCTCTTCTTACTTTCTGCACATGGCTTACCCAGCTATGATTTTTAGCCATTTCATATTCCAGATCTTCATCAATTTCCCAGTTTATCGTAATGAAACGATCCAGACTCGCTGCATCTAACTGATTTCTTCCTATGTACTGGCGATCCGCTCCTGTCCCAAAAGTATTGGCAGCCGCTACACAGTAAAAATTTTTATTTTTATAGATCCTGCCATCCGGAAAGTCCATAAAGTCATTTGCCAGAGCAGCATTAAAAGCTAGCAGAGCCTGAGGAAAACTTGCATCAATTTCATCAAAAAGGAAAAGCCCGCCATCTTTATAAGCTCTTCTGAAATCAGTATTTACCACTCTTCCGCGAGCATCTGTAAAACCTGCTAACTTATGTTCACTGGTAATAGCCCCCGTAAAGTAAAATTCCAGATTCAAAGCTTTGGCAACATTAGCTGCCGCAGTAGTTTTGCCGGAACCTGCAGATCCAACCAAAAAAATGTTATGCTTAGTCTGCAGATATTTCAATAGTTTTTCAAACTGGAAGTGCTGCGCACCCAAATCTTTAACTCTATCATGATCAATAACTCTGATGCTTACATTTCTGTAATTTTTCATCTTATCTATTCTTGTGTCCAGCTGATTCGCCTTTTGCTTTAATAGATTATTTTCTTCCTGTAATTGAGAGATCGACAACTGTAGCTTTTTAATTTCAGCATTTGCTCTACCTGACTGAGAACTCAGCATTTGTCTTATCTCTTTTTTAAGATTAAGCCTAATATCATCTTCCACCTTCCTTTTAATAAGATCAAGATCCTGATGCAAATAATTTTCAAGAATACTGTTGCCATTTTTCTGAGAAGCAAATTTTGAAGTTCTGTGACTTCTTTTAATTTCCATAATTGTTTTTAAATTAGTTGTTATATGATAGATCTATCAAAAAAACATCCGGAAAATAAAAAAATGCGTTTCCGGAAAACATCATCGGAAACGCAGGAACAAAAGCTTTTTTTTGAGGAATAAGAGCGGTTAGCCCAAAAGTTTTTTTATGTCATTCTGATAATTTTCTGACACAGGCAGATAATGACATTTTGTCTTGTTTTTTTCATCAAATACAATGATTTCTACATGCTCATCTTTTTTATGATAACACTGAATGTATTTTTTATTGACTCTGAAAGATTTATGAATCGTTATAAACTGGCTTTTCATCAGTCCTTTATCTTCCATTTTCGAAAAGGAAAAATCAATAAGATTCTCCGTTTTCCGGTTAATGAAATGAATCTGCTTGTTGTTGGATTCGGAGCCGGAAGACTTATCTGCACTTAAATAGACGATATCATCAATCAGAACCCTGTTTCTTTTTGTTTTATTAAAATCCAGATAAACGTACTGAAGACTAGAAAACAAATATACTTCCTGTAAGAACCTTTTAAAACTTTTAACAAATTTTTCTTCGGTAAAGGGTTTGGTAATATGATCTACACAAATCCCGGAATCGCGCTTCAGATTCTCAATATCTCCGATGTATTTTCTGGTATTGGCACTTGCAAAGAACACCGGAATCCCGATTTCCTGCGCCACTTCCATTCCCGTCATGCTGTCGCTGCCAAGATCCAGATCCGCCAGCAAAATATCAGGCTTTACCGTTTTCAGTTCCTCAAAAAAATGATCTGAACTGCTGCTTTTTAAAACAATCTGAACATTGGGAATATGCTGAAGATACAGCTCCATTTTTTCCAGCTGTTTGGGGCTATCTTCGAGAATGGCGATGTGGTAGGTGTGGTGCATTTTATTTAATTAATTGTATTTAAAATTATATTTCCTATACGATCATCTAACTGTGAGAAAGAGTTTAAAACAGAAATTTTACCCAAACCACATTGATGGTGTTCATCTTCACTGATTTTTTCAAACCTTGAAAACTGATCTAACTCATTATTATTTGATGGATAAAGCAAAAGCGCCTTTTTACTCGTCCAATATTCATTGTACACATACATCTGTCTCAAATCATGCGTTGAAGGTTGCGACTGATCAATATTCTTCCATTTGGTGTCAATAATTAAAACAACCTCATCATTCTTTTTCAGGACAACATCGGGGCGAATAGTAATTCCGTTCCAAAACGCTTTTGAATCCTGCCCGTAAACTTCAATGCCTGTTCCTTGCGCCGCCTGTTTTAATTTGACCAAAACATATTCTTCCCAAAGACTGTTCATATTAAAAAGCAAAGCCAGCATATTTTCAGAACCGCCGCAAACGTTGGGTGCATAATTCAGAATAATTAACCGTGCTATGGATAATGCCGTTTCATAAGGTGCGGTCTTTCTCGATTTAGGAATTTTACTAAATGTGTTTTCGTTTGCCTGAATGCTTTTCACCTCCGGAAAATCAAGCTGTATGGTTTTGCATTTGCCGTACAGACTATTTCCTTTAGATAACGTTGCAATAATTCCCAAAGCCTGTCCTAAAATCTGGTGAATCAAATGGTCTTTATCATACACCTGATGCGTGGTATAAAACCTTTCTTTATGCTCAAGATTTTTCTGAATATGCCCTGCAAACTCCAACTTCCCTTTTAATGCTTTTACGTTTCCTGTTTCTTTATAATATTGTTTGATTAAACCCTGATGAATGAGCAATTGCACTTCATTTAGAAACCATTCAAAGTAAATATCCAAGAGATGAATAGATTGCCTGGAAACATTTGCCTGACCTGCCTGCTGAATTTTCAGTTTTTTGGTAACACGCAACATTTCTATTAATACCTTTTGCCACTTTGTTTTGTTTTCCTGATCTTCAGATTCGTAACGGTCTATCTTTGGGAGAATCTCTATTGTGAGATTATCTGCCTGAATAACTCCGACAAACTGTTTGAACACTACTCCATTATGTTTCAAATCAAAATATTGATAATTGTGTAGGGCGTTAAGTTTTGATAACGCTACAAAATGACGTTTTTCAAAACCATTTTCTCCAATGGGTAAGAAGCTGTGTTCAAAAACCTGAATTGATTCTTTCCTAAACATTTTATACCAATAAAGATTCTATTGCTGAATTAAATTCAATGTCCTCAAACGGAATCAGTTCATAAGACTTTATGATTTCAATTTCGTTTCTTGTATCAAAATCTGCAAATACATTGTGCTGATTAGCTTTAGAAATTTCTTTTTCTCTTACAAAACCTTTTCCTAAAATCAAACCTATCTTGCCGCAATCGTTGTAGAAATATTCCTGTAGCAAAGGGATAATCTCATTTTTGAAGGATGACCTGAAATTATCTTTCAGAAAATAAGAATGTCCCAAGGTATAATTCTTATCTAAAAGCAGTTCTATTCTCTGATTGATCTTCTGCATTACTTCAACTCTAGGAAAATCTGAAAACTGCTTTTCTTCAACAACTTTCAAATCTGGCATCATTTCAACAAAACTGAAACGTCTTCTCAAAGCTGTATCTAAGGCTTCTACACTCCGGTCTGCGGTGTTCATTGTGCCGATGATGTAGAGATTGGATGGTACTCCGAATTCTTTTTTACTGTATGGTAAAGTGACTTTTAATTCTTCCTCGTTCCCGATGCGTTTGCTTTCTTCTATGAGTGTAATAAGTTCACCAAAAATCTGAGAGACATTGCCGCGGTTGATTTCGTCGATGATGAGGACATAATTTTGATGATGTTTATTATTATCAACTTGTACTTGTACTAACCGTGAAAATATATTGGGATAACCGTTAATAATATATTTTTCTGCCATATTTGACATTTTACCTATTACATTTTTATTTTTAATATCATTTATAGTAATTATATTATTTAAAACTAAATTATATAATTCATCAATAAGATATTTTGGGATGGGTACAATAGAACCAGCATTCGGCTTTTTTAGTTGAATCAATTCTGTGCCTATATTAACTATTTTATATCCTTCAATATTTTGTCCTACATAAAAATAAGTGTTAGAAGCAACTTCAGCAATGTATTTAAAAACACCATGCTTAATTTCATAGATTACAGTTTTATTTTCATCAGTATCTTCTTCAATTTGTGGCTTTATCCCTTCTATAAAATCTTCGTAGCTCATACTTGGATGAAAGGTAGTAAACATAATTTGTCCCGCTTCAACCAATCGATCATATTCTGCCTTTATAAATTCTCTTTTCTGATTTAGATTAAATTCAGGATTGGCAATACTTATAGCTTTATTAACCGTATTGTAAGTTTTGCCTGTTCCAGGGGGTCCATAAAGAATTTGATTGAGAGGGAAATTATAATCAATTTCAGAGTCAACCATTATCAATTCCTCTTCTTCTTCCAATTCTTCTGTAAGATCTTCAATGATTTTATACTTCTTAAACCTTTCTTCCATCTTGGTAAACATATTTTTTTGCTCTTTGACTGTATATCTACCGGCAGTAAAATCTTGATATTTTGATTTGAACAATGCTATCTGCTGGTCTACTATCGGAATAACTTTATCCAAGAAAGTCTCTAAATCATTTTTTAGCTCATCAAAATTGTTATAAATAGGATTTGAATATCCTGCAAACAATTCCATTTTATTTGTATCTGGAGCAAAATATTCATTCGGAAATATGCCTTTAAAAAGAGGTTTTATACTTTCTATTAACTCTAAAGCATATTTGTTTTGATTGTCGTACGGACTTTTTGTTTGGTTAAACTGAAAATGAAATTCAATTTTTTTATGTTTTGTAACCGTAAAAACAAGATTCATTAAATCACTTGATGAACCTGGATATGCAACAGGTACGTACCAAAAAGTTGTTGAAAAGTATTTTGATTTTTCAGTGCCAATAAAATAATTAAGTTCAGCACCCTTATTGGCTTTTTGGCGAACAGAAAAAGTAAAGTTATTATCTCTATTGTGTTTTTCTTTGAGCCAATTGAAGACTTGGGTTTGTAATTCTTGGTACATAATGTTTTTTTTAACTCTTTAATAATTTTAAGCTCAAAAGAAGTCCCAAAGCTGGCGATTGCCTTCTTGGAACATAGGGTTTAAAACTGATCGTTTTAAAATTACTCAGTTCAACGTAAGCCAGATGAACTTTTCTCAAATCCATCTCCCATTCAACATTTGTTGACTCTCTGATAAAGCTTAAGTTATAACCATCTAAAGAAACAATTGTATAGAGATTTCCTGTTTTACTTTTGAATGTAGAAATATTATTTATTAGTAAAAGAAAGTCTATGCAACTTATTTCAGGAGCTATTTTTGTAACCATAATATCATTAGTTATTAAAACTCTGTCCAATTCCCATCAATCTAACCCTCTCCAACCATTCATAAATCATTGAGGAATTATATTTGAGATTACCATTTTCATCTTTTTCTTTTTCTAAGGCTATAGCCATTAATGCAAATTCATTTTCTAATGAGGTTGAAAAAATACCTTGATCATCAGTATTGATAGAAACTGAAAGCTGAGGACAATTTTTAATTTTCTCATGATCTAACTCTAATCCCAAATTGAAGAATTTTGTAATTGGGTGTTTCGCATATCTCCTGAAAGTTCCAATCAAATAATTTGATGTTGGGTTTGTTTCAATAGCGATATTTTTGTTTTTAAGCTCATGCATCATGTTAAATTGTACAGCTTCTACCAATTCCATGTAAGCATGAGAAATTTCAAACTGTTTTATCTGCGATCCTGCCTTTTTTATTTTGGGATTGAAATGATATTCCTGATACAATGCTTTTATATCAATATTATCTCGAATGTTTTTATTTTTCGGATATTCTTCATTAATACGGCATCTTTCCCAATAAGTTATATTCAGTTTTTTGTAAATATCATTTTTTAAATCGCTTAAATATAAATAAGGATCATCACCTCTTAGTTTCCAAGCATCAAAATAAGTTGTATGATGAATGTATTTTTGTTCTAATAAGCTTCCTTTACCAAAATTTGCAGTATATAACTCATAAAAGAGATTCTCATATAATTTTTCAAGTCTATTGACTTCGTTTCGGTGAATGCCAATACCAAATTTTCTAATCTTAGCTAACAACCAAACAATATTATCCAAAACAATTTGTTTTGGTAACATCAATTTCAATTGTTTAAACTTATAATATTCCTTTACATCAATTCCCAAAGCTAAAGCATGTCCGATTCTGTCTCCTTGAGAAAGATTCAAAAATCGAATACATTCATCAATTGCTCTTAAACCATCAACTAAATCATAAAAATCCTCTCCCGCATGATAAGTTGCGTAAATCTTAGGTTCCTCCAATTTATTTTTCAAATGATTAAATTGTCCTTTTAGTTTATGATTCTTTAAATATCTAAATCCTTGCGCAAAAACTTCAGGACTAGCTTTGAATTCACTAGAAGCAGCATCTATTCCACGAATTAAATCTGACACTTCCGAATAGCTTTCCCGCAATTGACTTATTGCTATCGATTGTTTCTTAACCTCTAATCTTAAATGATGATGCCTGCATAGTATTTCTTGTGATAAGTCAGAATATTCTTTTGTCTCTCCTGTTTTAATGTAATGTATGGTGTAAAATATTTTATGTTTCTTTAAATCAAATCTATTACCATCACCAGATAATGAACGAATCAGTTGTTTTGATAAGATAACTTGATTATCTAACGCTTTGTTATATCCTTCTAAACTCGATTTTAATTTCATTACATCATCCTTTGGAGCCACTCTTAGCTCAAAAGAACTAATTTCACTATGCGATTTTGTATCATGCACTGCTAAATTCATAAAAGCAGTATGATATATAGAATCATCAGGTAAGAAAAACTCTTTTCTATCCTGATACATAGAAAAATTACCAAATCCTACTTTATCATTGACCTGAATGAGTTCAGCTCTAAACTGCGCTTTAATTAATAAATACGCATGAAATAAATGAATATATGATTTAAACTCTTTATTATCTGAATATATTAGCTTAAAACTGTCATAAAGCAGTTTTCTCTCTCCATAGAATACATAAGACTTCTCAAGATTCTGTATATGAATATTTTTAGGAATTGCATAATCAATAATTTCAACATTTCCTCTATATTCGAACTGATGCCCGAGATCAAACCTTAACACTTCAATATTGTTCGAAAGTTGATATAAATTCATCAATAAATCAAAAGAATCAGAAAAGTTACTTTCTTGTGAAATATCTATGATAAATTGCTTCTCTTGATCGATTTTATTTGCAAATCTAAATAATTCATATCTTATATAAGCTGCTTTATAAACAAGTACTTTGAGTTCTTTTTTTGGACTTTGTGAAGCATTAGAGGTTTTTGTTAGGAGACTTATTTCTTTTTTCAGATCCTCGAATGCTTTTTCAAAAGAAATTGGATGATTCATTATATTGATCCAACTTAGATCGAAAACAGGTCCCGAACCTTTTAAATGAAAATGGTTTTCGGCTAACCCCTTTTTAAGTAACTGATGAAGTCTTTTATTATCCGAGAATGCTGTTGGCCTCCATGCAAAAAAATCTCTTTTACGCTGAGATCTGTTATCCAAACAAGCGTAAAAAGAAGTAGTAAGTATATCCTCTCCTATATAGTAGGATAAATCCCGCCATTTTAGTAAATGTTCATATACAACAAATGGTTCCAAATCTTGTTCTACTAAAACTTTTGAAGTAAAATGGTTAAGAATATGAAAATAGTTTTTACTTTTTTCTTGATGAACATCATGAAACCAATCAGAATCAAGTTTTTGATAAATGTTTTGGATTTCATCTATAGAGTAATTCGAAAATGTTCTAAAACCTTTTTCTAAAAAACTATTCTTATTAATGTATTTGTTTGATTCTTTTACTAATAAAATAAAGTCGGAGCAATAATCTGCAAATAATAGATGTATTGATTTGCGTAGATTATCCATTTTTAGCTTTTGTTAATGTAGTTTGAAAATTCATCATAGTAATTAAGCGTCTATCTTCATCTAAAACAGTATCAATTTTATCATAAAAATCTTCTACTAATTTTATTATTGATGAGTTAGGATCTATATCAATTATCTTATTCTTGAAATATGTTAAAGTTCTTTTATTCCAAAGATCTTTTTTCAAATAATCATCAACAACTTTACTAATACTCTGATTTTTTTTTCTTTTAGCATTGTCTTCCTTAGATGAATCGTACATTTTATTAATAACTTTTCTCACGATACTATTTGGATCATCAATCTCTTTTTTCCAAATTTTAAATAATGGAAAGTTTAAATAAGCTTTAATTATTCTATCATTTACTAACGCACGATTTTTCTTTCTAATATTACCTAAAGAATTTACTCCTCCCCTGTATAGATATATATACATAAGATGAAAATAATCTGGTTGTTTTCCTCTGTATGCAAATGCAAAATTACTAACTCCGTGAATGAACTCCTGAGTAAATGCTGGATCATCTAATTTCTCTAAGAATATTTCATCATAATCCTCAACCATACTATATAGTTCTGCTACTTTATCTGAATCTTCAAATAACAAATTTTGTTTTATTTCTAGGTAATTTGTAAAAATCGCAAATGGATCTAGTACCCCTTGAGTAAAATTTTCAAAAAATCTAAAAAAATAATTGTGTGTTGATTTCCTGTAGTTGTAGTCAGGATCACCGTAGATATGGATCAAAGAGAAAATTAAAAAATTAGAACTACTTTTTTCAAAATCTGATAATTTTGTATCAATGTTGAATTTAACCCAATCTCTCCTAATGCTATATTCACGTGGCAACCTTAAATCAATTCCATTATTAAAAAATCTATTTGTATTTTTAAGTAAGTTATTATGGGATATTAATAATGAAACCAAAATTTTTGTATAATCTAAAAACCTAAGAGTTTCAACATTGTTAATTCTGACATTTTTTTCAATATTTTCGAATAAAGATATAATATCCCCGATGGATACATTATCTGGATTATAACCATCTATTAACTCTACCACCTTATCATCAAGAAACTCACTTAATTCATCAAGAAAAAATTGTTGTACTATTAATAGCACAGAATTTTCATTAGTTTCTATGCTATTGAATAATCTTGAAAACTCAGGACCTAAATCATTATAACTTTTAATAAGAATATATTTTTTTATAACGTTATAATCCGAATTGTATGCGTTTTGAACTAGTTCCTTGATTTCTCGTAAAGTTTTAGGAATAATTAAATTTTGTCTAAAGCTATAATTAGGAATCAAAACATTTAGTTTAGAGCTCAAATAAAAAATTAAAAACTCATATAGGCTATTAATTTTACGTTCTTTTAAAGAATATTGAGTATAATCATTTAATCTCCTAATTTTTACAATATCAATTATTTTCGCTTCATCCTTTAAAGTGAAATTTGGTAATTCAATCATTCGACTTATAGGAATGAGTTTTTCAATATATTTACTAGCTCTATTTCGAAGCACATTTTTATCTACAGGATATTTAGTATGTAGTTCACTTAAAAAGCTATTATATAAACTATCTGCAAGTTGAATTTTATTGAGTGATATAAGAACAATTAAATTTGGCTGAATTAAAAACTGCCTTACATCTTCTAACATTAAATAAGTATTAGAAAAATTTAAATCAAAATCATCAATTGCTATGATTAAGAAACTTTTATTATTTTCAAATTTTTCTAAGTAACATTTAACTAAATTTTTAAAATCTAATCTGAGATTACTACTTATTGCTAATTTACTTAAAGCTTCAATGGATTCTTTTTTATATAGCTCTTTTGGATCACTATTAATTATCTGTAAATTCTGAAAAACATTTTGAAAATGTTTTAATAGTTCTCTTTTATCATCCTGATTCATATTGAGATTTGAATCATGTAATGTATCTTGGAATTTTTGAAACATTTTAGCTAAAATTATTTCAAAAATACTCTCACCTCTAAATAATGAGGGATCTATTATATCAATATCAGCAAATGTTTTACTTTTAATGGTATTATAATCAAAAGTTTCGATTTCATTAATGTTAAAAAAACTTTCATGATCACTACATGATTTATTGATTAAAGCATCCCTAAATGAAATCATAGAAGATGATTTTCCTTTTCCTCTCTCACCCGTAAATGCTATAATATTATTAAAATCATCGTACTTAGCATCTTTACTATTTTCGGATTGCTTTATAATATCTAAAATATTGCTAAGCGCACTTTTATAGACATTTTTAAAAATTGAATCATTAAATGTATTTCCTTTTTCAATCTTTATCTTATAATCTTCATTTAAGTTAATTTCCAAAGTTGTCTCACTCATATTTATAAATTTTCAATTGATTAGTTTTATATATATATTTTTAAATCTTTAACTCGCCACCCCATCAATAAACACCTCCACAAAATCCTGCACTTTCTGAATAATTCTTCTTCCGATATTATTGCGTTCAGTAAGCTTTGGCTTTATTTCAAGGAGTTTTAGGGTGTCACTTATTTTAGGAGTTTTGGAAGTAAAAAGAAAATCGTCGATAGCATCTCGGAATCTGTCTTTGTTTAAAGATTCTTCGGTTGCTATTTTCTCGAAAGCCGAGTTTTTTTCTTTGTTCCAGTATTTTTCAAACTCTTCGTTCACATTGTCTCCGTCAGAAATATGAGGAAGGTTTTCTTCGATGAATTTTTCGATCAGTTCTTTTTTACTTCGGAGTTTTGCATCGCCGGAAAGGATGTCACGGATTTCTTTTTTCTTTTTTTCTAACGTATCACCTTTTAGATTTGAATCGGTAAGATTGGCTAAAAGTGAGAGAATATAACTTACATTGATTTCATCACGATGAATCAGCTCAAGTTCAAAATCAACATCATCTAAAATGCTTGCTTTTCCTTCTCCTCCTTGCGGTTTTGTTTCTTTCCAAATATCCAGATATTTGCTTTTGTAGCCATCAAATTCATATTCTGTCATTTCCAGTTTATTGAAATCAAAATCTGCAAATGATTTCAATACATTCAAAACGCGCATAACTTCACGGAAAGCAGTAATGAATTCAAACTTTTCCTGTTCGGTTTGATAACTGTTGACACTGTCTATTTCAGGAGCAACCATCTTTAAACTGTTCAAAGCTGAATTGAAAAGCTCAATATAATCTTCAATCGGCAGAATGATAATTTCCTGAATCGCTTCTTTATTGGAAAACAAAGTCACCGCATCATCGGTTGCAGACTTCAGATTACGGAAACAAACAATGTTTCCTTGTGATTTCTTTTCGCCCAATAATCTGTTGGTACGTGAAAATGCCTGAATCAATCCGTGATATTTCAGATTTTTATCAACAAACAAAGTGTTCAGTTGGGGACTGTCAAATCCCGTCAGAAACATATTCACTACGATAATTAAATCAATTTCTTTACTGCGGACTTTTTTAGCAATGTCATTGTAATAATTGTAAAAACTCTGGCTGTCTTTGGTCGTAAAATTGGTTCCAAACATTTCATTGTAATGACCAATATATCTTTCCAACACATTTCTGCTGTGAGAATCTCCATATTGTGCCTGTGGTTCTGCAACCATTCCTAACTCCGGTTCCTCATAAATTCCGGTGGCATCTTTAGACTCTTCATTGGTTCCATAGCTGAAAATAGTGGCAATTTTCAAATTGTGCCTGTTTTCCTCTTTTTTCTTCTGAAAAAGATCATAATATTTCTGCAAAACATCAATACTGCTTACACAGAACATTGCATTAAAAGTACCGTTATGCGTTTTTCTTCCGTATTCTGCTATCAAATAATCTACAATCTTTTCAAGACGTTTCGGGCTTTCAAGAAGTTCCTGTGTATCTATGGCTTCAACATCCGTGTCGATATACGTATTGCTTCCTTCTTTTTCCTTGTATCTTCCCACATATTCCACAGAAAACTTCAGAACATTATCATCACGAATGGCATCTGTAATCACATACTTATGCAGACAGTCTTCAAAAAGTCTGTTCGTTGTTGCCGGAGCGCCGTCTATTTTCCCAATTGAATTCACTTCAGAAATCGGAGTTCCTGTAAAGCCTATCATTTGGGCATTTTTAAAGTATTTTTTGATGTTCTGATGCGTATCTCCAAACTGACTTCTGTGACACTCATCAAAAATGAAAACCACCTTTTTATCTTTCAGCTTGTCAATTTTATTGCCGTGCTTTTCTTTGGTAATTGCCGTATTCAACTTCTGTAAAGTTGTTACAATAAGTTTAGTATTATCGGAAAGCTGTTTAACCAGATGGGCTGTATTTTCTGTAGCATCCACACTTCCTTTTTCAAAAGCATCAAATTCTTTTTGAGTCTGATAATCCAAATCTTTTCTATCCACCACAAAAACTACTTTTTCCACTTTAGGAATTTCTTTCAGGATCTGGCTTGCTTTAAAGGAAGTCAGCGTTTTTCCTGAACCTGTTGTATGCCAGACAAAACCGTTCTTATCCGTATTTCTTACCCTGTCAACAATTTTCTCAACCGCGTAATATTGATAAGGTCTTAAAACCATCAGTATCTTATTCGTTTCATTCAGAACAATATACTTGGTGATCATTTTGGCAATATGACAAGGCTCTAAAAATGCAGGGGCAAATTGGTCGAGCTGCGTGATGTTATTGTTGTGTTCATCCGACCAGAAGAAAGTCTGCTTAAATGTCTGTTTTGCGTTGTTGGAATAATATTTTGTATTGACTCCGTTACTGATGATAAACAACTGAACATAATTAAACAATCCACTTCCGGAATTGAAAGACTGATGATGATAACGGTTGATTTGATTAAACGCCTCTTTCATTTCCAGACCGCGGCGTTTCAGCTCAATCTGTACTACAGGTAATCCGTTGATGAGAATGGTTACATCATACCGGTTTTTAAAATTTCCTTCCTGTGCCACCTGATTCGTGACCTGAAACTGATTCTGGCACCAGTGATCCTGACTGATGAATTCAATCCATTCTGAAGTTCCGTTGTCTTTTATAAAATGAAATTTATCCCGTAACGTTTTAGCCTTTTCAAAAACATTTCCTTTAGCAAGATGATTGAGGATTTTTTCAAACTCCTTTTCTGAAAATGTTTTTTTATTGTGAACTTCGAGCTGGGTTTTTAGGTTTCTAATGAGATCCGCTTCGCTGCGAATCGTCACTTTTTTATGCCCTAACTGCTGTAACTGTTCTACTAATTTCTGCTCTAAAATATATTCCGGCTGGCTTGACATTCGTACTGAGTTTTGGTTAAAAACTTTGTCAAAGTCCTTAAACTTTGACAAAGTTGTTTTAGTTTTCCCAAATGTAAGAAATAATCGGAGACAACTGCAACTATTTTAGCGCTTTAAACATCTGGTCGATGGCTTTTTTCTTCTGTTCCAGATTAGGATGCACATACAAATTTAAAGTGGTACTGATATTAGAATGTCCCAGCAAAACACTCACCGTTTTATAATCACACTTGCTTTCAATGCATCTTGTGGCAAAACTGTGTCTCAAACCGTGGAATTTAATATCCGGAATTTCCAGATAGCGCATCAGATTTTTGTAATAGCTTCGGTACGTTCTGGGTTCTGTAGGTTTAGAATCGTTGGTGAGTACATAAAAAGCAGGATTTACAATTTTCTTAAACGGTTTCAGCATTCTCAGCAAATCTCTGCTGATCGGGATTTCACGGATCGAATTTTTTGTTTTAGGAGAATCAATCAAAAGTTCCGTTCTTCTTTCTCCGCCATCAATCACATAAATTCGCTGAATGGTTTTGCGGATATTGATAATTCCGTTATCCGTATCAATATCTTCCCAGGTCAGGGCACAGATTTCCCCAATCCGCATTCCCGAACAAAGGCAGATGTAAACCCCCAGATTTCTAAAGGTAAAATGCTCCTGAATATAGTTCATCACTTTTTTCTGATGCGTTCTGCTTAACACTTCAATGGTATGAGTTTCGCGAACTGTGGGATATTGCACATCGAAATTAATGAAATCAATCCATTTATTTTTTGCCCCGAACTTCAATACCATTTTCAGAACAATCAGGATGTCTTTAATACTTTTCTGGCTTAAACCCTGTTCGAGTTTTTGAAACACAAATTTCTGTACCTCATCATCCTCAATCTCAAAATAGTCTTTGAATACAGGCAATAAATGATTTTCCAGCAACAGCACATAAGCCGAAAAGGTTGATTTTTTCACATACAGCTTTTTGTCATTCTTCCACAGTTCAGCGATTTCTGCCAATGTCTTCTTTCTTGTCATAATTTTTTTGGTTTTTAAATTAAAACTGAAAGTTAACATTAAGGATAAAATTACTTTGCAATTTGAGATTTGAAATACTAAAGCTTTTACATTAGAGAACTTTTATTTTCCTACCGGAGGATATTTTGAGATTCCTAGACTTAGATTTCCTGAATTTACAGGAGTTTGGGAGAATAAACGATTAGGAGAATTATTGGAATTCAAAAATGGTATTAACGCTTCTAAAGAACAATACGGTTCTGGTGTAAAATTCATTAACGTCTTAGATATTCTATCTAATGACTTTATTACATATGACAATATTGTTGGCAAAGTTAATGTCGATGAGTTGATTGTTGAGAAATTTTCAGTAAGTTATGGAGATATTCTTTTTCAGAGAAGTTCGGAAACTAGAGAAGAAGTTGGGACTGCTAATGTTTATTTAGATAAAAACAAAAATGCCACATTTGGAGGTTTTGTAATTAGAGGAAAAAAAATTGGAGAATATAATCCAGTGTTTTTTAATAAACTTCTTAAAACCAATTCAGCGAGAGAAAATATAACTTCTAAATCTGGAGGAAGTACAAGATTTAATGTCGGACAAGAGATACTAAGTTCAGTAAATTTATATTTTCCTAATCTTCCCGAACAAGATAAAATTGCTTCATTTTTATTGTTTGTTGATGAAAGAATTCAAACTCAAAAGAAAATAATTGAGGGTTTAAAAACTCTTAAAATCCAATCACGAAATAAATTGTTTACGCAGATAATTAAAGGTGGTTATGAAAGATTTACGGTTGAAGAAATTTTAAATTATGAACAGCCTACAAAATACATAGTTTCAAGTACTGACTATTCGTCTGATAACTCACTTATTCCTGTTTTAACTGCAAATAAAGCCTTTCTTTTAGGTTATACAAATGAAGATTGGGGAATTTACGATAAAGGAAAATGTATTGTTTTGGATGATTTTACGATGGATTTAAAATATGTAGATTTTCCATTTAAGATAAAATCTTCGGCTATCAAGTTATTGACCTCCAAAAAAAATATAGATTTAAAATTTGTTTTTGAATATTTTTCTTTTCTAAATATGTCATCTAACGAACACAAAAGACACTATATTTCTGAAATCCAGCCAATGTTTTTGAATGTTCCTTCTGAAAAAATTCAAAAGAATATTTCTAACTTTTTATCAAAACTTGATGAAAAAATCAATTTAGAAAATGAGTTATTAACTCAATATGAAAATCAGAAAAAATATTTATTACAAAATCTATTTGTTTAAAGAATTTTGGGTTTAGGCATAGCCTTGTCAAGATTTAAAACTGTGACAAGGCTCTTTTTTTAAACAAATAAATTAGCCAAAAGAAACTTTTTTTGAAGCTCTAACTTTTCTAAAATTTGTTTTTCTGTTTCTATTTTTTCTTGAATAGAAGAAAGAAAATTGGCTATTTTTGTTTGTTCTTCAATATCATTTGAAAATATTAATTGTAAATTTTTTAAATCCTTCTGTTGAATATTTGGAAGTCCTGAACCTACTCTTAAATTCATTATTTCTTTCTCATAAAACTTAAGTAAATGAAATAAAAATTTTGTAGAAATATCCCTTTTTGTAATAATTTTATAGCAATGACCTCCTAACCAAAATTTAGATTTCATAAAACTCACAAAACCACAAGAGTTTCCTCCTTCACTTATTGTGATTGTGTTTTTATCAGAATTAAACTTATCAGTATATCCCGAAAAGCTCATACCTCCATTTAAGCAAGGATAATTACCTGTATCAGTCAAATCCTCTTTATTCAGTTGTTCTCCTTTTTTTATGTCACAAATCTCATCTAATTTGATTGTTTTCCAATCAGAAAAATAATTTCCATATTCATCTTTAAATCTTAACTTCTGAGAAAATACCTTTTCACGAGTAGCTTTCATTAAGGTTTCTAATTGTTCAATTATTTTCTTTTGGGTTTGAATACGAGAGTCAATAGAAAATATAAAAGATGAAATTTTCTTCTGTTCTTCTATATTTGGGAAAGCAAATTCTATTTTTGATAACTTGTCTTGATTGAGATTATCTTGTGCTGCACCCTGCGAAAGATTTTGTATCTCAATTTTAAATTTATCAAAAAGATACTTTACAAAGAGGACAATAGTTTTATTTTCCTTAGGAAGCAATCCAATAATACTATCAGGAAAGCAAGCTTTTATTTTAAGAATAGAAGTTTCAGCAATATTTGCAGCAATAGTAATGCACAAAGTGTCTTCATCCCATAATTTGCTTTGCAGTAATCCTGCTTCTGAATAAGTTTGTGTAAAATCAGTGAGATATAAATCTGCTTTTCGTACATCGCCAGTCTGTATAAAAGGATATTTACCTCCAAATAAAAATTCGGCATCTCTTGGTCTATGTTTTGATTTGCCTCTTCCAATGTCAGCGACTTCTCCCAATTTCTTCTCTTCCCAATCCCCTTCAAACCCTGGAAATCGTAAATTAGGAAATTTTCCGATACTTTTATTTTCTTCTGTCATCTCAGTTATATTATTATTCGTTAGTAAAAGAATTAAGGATGCTTAAAAAACAAGACCCAATTCTTTCAAATAAACTTCAATTTCAGAATCCAATTGAGAGCGCTTTGCCTCAAGCTCCTTAATTTCAGCCATTACCGCCTGAATATCAATCTCCTCTTCATCCTCAAAAGTATCCACGTAGCGAGGAATATTAAGATTGTAATCATTATCAGCCACTTCCTGCAATGTCGCTTTATGACTGAACTTTTCCGTTACTGTACGGTTTTGGTAAGTGTCAACAATTTTATTAATATGAGCATTAAGCAGAACATTTTGATTTTTCTGTTTTTCAAATTCTTTGCTTGCATCTACAAACAGGATATCTTCATCGGCTTCACGGCATTTCTTAAAGACTAAAATACACGTAGGAATACTTGTTCCGTAGAAAATATTGGCAGGTAAACCGATCACAGCATCCAGATAATTCTTTTCTTTAATCAGATATTTTCTAATCACCAATTCGGCTGCACCACGGAACAGAACGCCGTGAGGCATTACGACAGCCATAATTCCGTTTTCATCCAGATGATGGATCATATGCTGGATAAACGCAAAGTCTGCTTTTGAAGACGGTGCTAATTTTCCGTATTGTGAAAATCTTTCATCCAAAAGATGCAGTTCATTAGCACTCCATTTTGCAGAGAAAGGCGGATTAGCGACAATCGCATCAAAAGTTTTATCTAAATGTTGAGGTTTTTCAAGCGTATCTTCCTGACGGATGTCAAAGTTGCTGTAATTGACCCCGTGAAGAATCATATTCATTCTCGCTAAGTTGTACGTCGTACGGTTCATTTCCTGACCGTAGAAATCACTTACTTTCGCTTCACGCGCAACACGCAAAAGCAAAGAACCACTTCCGCAGGTCGGGTCGTATACAGATTTTAACTGTGCTTTTCTGCTCGTCACGATTCTTGCCAAAATGGTAGAAACCTGTTGCGGAGTGTAGAATTCCCCCGCCTTCTTCCCTGCTCCACTGGCAAACTGGGCAATAAGATACTCATAAGCATCTCCTAAAACATCGGCATTGGTATCCGATAAATTGAAATCAATATCATCCAAATGATACAGCACTTTGGAGATTAAAGTATTTTTCTCGTCTTCTGTCCTTCCTAATTTTGCCGAAGTCAGATCCAGATCATCGAAAAGTCCTTCAAAATCATCCTCGCTGTTTGTCCCTAATGTGGATTGCTCAATATTGTTAAGGATTTTTGTAAGTTCAGCCAGAATAAAATTAGATTTCCCTTCCTGTTTCTGATGTCCTTTTTTGGCAATATTACTGAAAAGTTCCGAAGGTTTAAGGAAATATCCCAAATCTTCAACCACTTCTTCATAAATGGCTTCTACAATTTCCTTCCCTTCTTCCGTATTTTCATCCACATCGTTGTAATCAATATCCTCTCCCGAATCCAGCAAAATTTTATTCGCTGTAAAGTGAATTTTCTCTGAAAGATATTTGTAGAAAATAAATCCTAAAATATAATCACGGAATTCATCCGCATCCATTTTCCCGCGTAAAGTATTCGCTATATTCCAAAGCTGCTGCTGCAACTGGCGTTTCTGTTCTTCTGACATGGTTATCCTTAATTAAAAACGTTAAAGATATTATTTTCTAAATTTTAATAAAAACTTTTTACAAAATAAATTTGTATCAGGAACCAAAAAAGCATGGTGGCTTCGGCTCCGCTCAGCCACCACTACAGAAAAACAACCACTGCCCAACAACCCAAAAAAATCAAATCAAAAAAAACGGTGGCTGAGCGGAGCCGAAGCCACCGCATTCAAATAAAATACTATCTTTAGAAAAAAATACAAATGATAAAAGGATGGATGTATATTCTTCTCTGCTCAGACGGCAGTTATTACACCGGCAGCACCAACGATCTCGAACGCCGGCTTTCGCAGCATCAAAAAGGAGAGGGTGCCAATCATACTAAAAAACGGCTTCCTGTAAAGCTTATTTATTTTGAAGAATTTGAACGTATTGATCTTGCTTTCTACCGGGAAAAACAAATTCAGGGATGGAGCCGGAGAAAAAAAGAAGCTTTAATCAATGGCTGGAACGAAGAGCTTAAAAAAGCGGCCGAATGCATGAACGAAACCCACAGTAAGTTTTTTATAAAAGATGAGTAGGTGGCTTCGGCTCCGCTCAGCCACCACTACAGAAAACACCCCACCGTCCAACAACACCAAAAAATCACATCGAAAAACAAGGTGGCTGAGCGGAGCCGAAGCCACCACTACAGAAAACACTCCACCGCACAACAACACCCGAAAATCAAATCAAAAAACATGGTGGCTGAGCGGAGTCGAAGCCACCACTACAGAAAAACAACCCACCGCCCAATAACCCCAAAAAATCACATCAAAAAACACGGTGGCTGAGCGAAGCCGAAGCCACCACTACAGAAAACACCCCACAGCACAACAATACCCAAAAATCACATCAAAAAAACACGGTGGCTGAGCGGCGCCGAAGCCACCACTACAGAAAAACAACCCACATCCCAACCACACCCAAAAATCACATCGAAAAACAAGGTGGCTGAGCGGAGCCGAAGCCACCACTACAGAAAACACCCCACCGTCCAACAACACCAAAAAATCAAATCAAAAACATGGTGGCTGAGCGGAGCCGAAGCCACCACTACAGAAAACACCCCACCGCCCAACAACACCCAAAAATCACATCAAAAAAACACGGTGGCTGAGCGGAGCCGAAGCCACCACTACAGAAAACACCCCACCGCCCAACAACACCCAAAAATCAAATCAAAAAACATGGTGGCTGAGCGGAGCCGAAGCCACCATAAAAAATCCCCACCCTTCCGGATGGAGATTCAAAATTAAATTAAGGTATACGCCCCAAGATACGCGCTGTTACACGCAAGCGTTTCTTTCGCATTCCTGAAAAACACCCAGACCTGAATTTCCTTTCCTGTGTAAGAAGCAGGCATCGTGACATCAGCAGTCAACCCTTCCCTTTCCGCAACGGATTCGAAAATTTCAAACGTTCCCAGTTCTTTGCTATAACATACCACATTGGCTTTGTCGGCGGTATCTGCGTTTCCCTGTGCGGAATTATCTTCCCAGCTCAGCGTAATGATATTTCCGGTTTGGGGAGAAGCCGTGACGTTCTGGAAACCTGCCAGATCCCCTTTCGTGATCAGAACCTTGTTGTATACCAGTTCGGGAACATCGCCATTCATCTGTAATGCTTCGCTGATCGTGTAGGAAACCGCCATATTCACCCTTGATTTTGAACCGCTCCCCGATCCGAAATACTTCGTCTGAATATTTTTGAGCGGCTGCAGAAAACTGATCACCATGCTGAATTTGGTCTGCTGCAGAAGCTGTTTATCGGTGGGCTGCTTCGAGCTTGGTTTGGGAATGCTTCTGATAATGTCCTGTCCGCGCCAGTTTGCGCCAACAATCGTCCCTACTTTTCCTGAAAATCCTCCAAGGATTCCTTTTGTTATTCGTGCCATTTTGTGCATTTTTATTGGTTAACAGAACGAAGGTATTACAGAATTTTCCAATTTCAGGCACCTGTGAAAAAGATGACCGGTTTTGACTGCTTTTGACCGGTTTGAAAACCCATTTCTTCGGATCATGTTCGGGTCTTCTTCGGATCGGCTTCGGAAAAATGGGATTTTTTCCGAAGAAACACCGAACAACAGTCGAAGGATTCCCGAAGAATTTTATGAAAGTATTTCTGCTTCATTGTACGCTTCGGCTCCGCTCAGCGTACTTCATGTCATTCCATCTAAACAAATCATTGCAAACCACACCCGCCACCGTGCGCTGAGCGGAGCCGAAGCGCACATCATTACCACTCTATTTTAAACAAACCATTGTAACGCAAACCTGCCACTGTAGGCTGAGCGGAGCCGAAGCCTACGGTGCTGCAATTCCATTAAACAAATCATTGCAAACCACACCCGCCACCGTACGCTGAGCGGAGCCCAAGCGCACATCATCCTGAACAACCCTCCCCAAAATTGTTTATAATCGCAAGGACGCAAGATTTCTAACATGCTCTATGTATTAAGGCGCAAAGATTTTATCTCCGATAAAATGTAATACAGATATTTTTAGCTTCGGCTCCGCTCAGCGTACTTCATTGCCAATCCATTTTAAACAAATCATTGTCAACCATACCCACCATCGTGGGCTGAGCGGAGCCGAAGTCCACATCACTGCTACATCATTTTAAACAAATCATTGTAGTATAAAGACATCTTTCGGCTGCTTAACAAACTTAGAAAGTAATTTAAGCAGTTACATTGTATATCTGCGTAATCTCCACACTCTGCGTGAAGCAGTTGCGCACGACAATCAAAACAACAGATTATTGTGATATAAAAGATCCTTCGACTGCTCCGCGCTCAGGATGACAGCGCAGAAAATCATTGATTTTAGAGTATGCTATTGAATTGAAAGCGTTAGACAATTATTTATTGTAATAAAAAAGAGATCATTTAGCTGCTTACTATATTTAGAAAGTAATTTAAGCAGTTACATTGTATATCTGCGTAATCTTCATAATCTGCGTGAAGCAATTGCGGATGAAAATGGAAACAACAGATTATTGTGATAAGAAAAGGAGATCCTTCGGCTGCTTCGCGCTCAGGATGACAGCGCAGAAAGTCATTGATTTTAAAGTATGATATTGAATCGAAAGCATTTAACAATTATTTATTGTTATAAAAAAAGATCCTTCGGCTGCTTAGTATACTTGGAAAGCAGCTTAAGAAGTTACATTGTATCTGCGTAATCTCCACAATCTGCGTGAAGCAATTGCGCACGACAATCAAAACAACAGATTATTGTGATAAGAAGAGATCCTTCGGCTGCTTAACACACTTAGAAAGTAATTTAAGCAGTTACATTGTATATCTGCGTAATCTCCACAATCTGCGTGAAGCAGTTGCGCACAAAAATCAAAACAACAGATTATTGTGATAAGAAAAGAGATCCTTCGGCTGCTTCGCGCTCAGGATGACAGAGGAATGACCAGCCCAATACCCGCCTCATTCAGCAGAATTCGGGACTTCATCCCGTCCACGAAAAGCATAAAAAATACCCTCATTTTTTGAGGGCAGTATTAAAAAACCATTTGGGATAATATATCTTCTTTCCGATCTTTACATGCGGAATATTCTGTGATTTCCGGATTCTGAATAAGGTACTGTCGCTGATCTTCAGCAGCCTTTTGACATCGGCACTGTCATAATACTGCAAGTCGCCGATCTGCTTTTTTTCAAGCGTTTCCAGAATTCCGGAAAAGATATCCAGAATGGTATGCATGGTCTCCTCATCATACAACGGAGGATTGCTAAATTTCTTTTTCATATTGTGCTCTTTAAGAAATGATGGTATTAATTTTTATTTCAAACGTGGAGGAAATATAAAATATTGCGGCATTCCGCCTCATAAAGGCAGAAGCGGGGAAAACTCTACAATGCAGAAATTCATTCCTTTAATAAAAACTCTGAAAATTATTTGTTAAAATTTTAGTTACCCGGAATCAGAAGGATAAAATTTCCTGTAAAAATGAATGCCGTTCACCGGAAAAAATTTTGATGTTTTTTATGATTCCGTGATCTCCCGGATTTATAATCCGTGAGCAACAATAAAGGAAGCCGTCTCACAATTGAGATAGCTTCTTTGCGTTTTATAATGCAGCTGTATTTTATTAAAAAAGTCTTTAAACTTTTAACAGTAAGCATTATTTTTTATGTTAATAAATTTTGCGGAAAGAATCAATATATTTACCGGTAAAAAGATCATTTACGAAACGTAAGGGTAAGCTAAAAAAATACGGGAGGATTTGCTGAAATTACCGATCAGAATGGTTACTATCCTTTCGGAATGCTTATTCAGATCTTACTGTTTCTTATTATCAGATGAAAAGATCATGAAATGTCCATCAATACGCAATAAAGCTTTAAATATTGAGCCTTAAATTAATGATCTGTTGCTCTTCCGAGCTTCTTCCTATAACAAAATAGGAAACAAAAAATCAGCCTGTAAAGACTTCCAAGGCGTAAAAAAGTTTTGGGGATAGTAAATCTTTCCGATGAAAAAATTAATAAGATATACAAAGAACAATGAAACTACTAACAATTATTTTTCTAACATTGTGTTCATTTGCTTTTTCGCAAGAACATGGAGTTGATTCAAAAAATATTATTTATGGTGAAGTATTAGCTAATAGTGATCAGCTAATTAGTGCCAATTATGAACGTAATTATAGTTTGTCAAGAGATAATAGGTTTAGGATAGCGAGAAGAGCTGGAATTGGGCTTGGTTTTGCTGATCAGGCAAAAAATGATATGACCCCAAGATATAGTATACCTGTTCAGGTAATAGTATTATATGGAAATCATAATAATGTGGAATTTATTTTAGGGGTTACACCTACTTTTGGGAAGAACTTCACAAACACATTAAAAGATCCTGCTGTAACTTATAGAAAGTACGAAAATATGTACTATGTGGGGGTAGGTTATCGGTTGATTGCTACGGGTGGTTTTGTGGTGAGAGTGAACCCTATGATAGAATTTCCAAGTGTAAATAACAGAAAAGCAGGATTCGTCTTAGGAGTATCTTTAGGATATGCTTTATAAGGCCCCGGCTCCCTTTCCTTCACAGAAGTTTCAATAAAAAAACATCTGTGAAGGAAAAAACTTCATAGAAGGATCTGAGAAGGTAAGTTGTTCTCCATCACTTCTTTATTGTAAGAAGAAATCTCACCTTTCCCAATTAAATACCTCGTTGAGATGCAATCAATCCTTTAGTGGAACATCGAGAAGATTAAACCCTTATCATGAGGATAATCCCTAAGCTTCATTATTCAATAATTTGGCAGCGCCCCTACTCTTTCGGATAAGCATTTCAAACCAATTACCTGACAAAAGCAGGCTTCCTATCCATAAAACTGGGAAAATAATTGAATTTAATTAAGCAGGGATCTTAACATCTCCACAACCATGATGGAGTCTCAAAAACAGCACAGGACCCATCTGCAAAAAGATTTAAAATCATTGTCTTAGATTTCTAAACAATTTACTTAAGGGCACTTTAAACAATTTCTGGGCAAAATATCTTTATAAAACAATCATAATCACTAAATTTGTGAGTCTTAAAAAAATCAAATAATAAATTACAGTATAATGTCAGACAAATCAAAAATCTATTACACCCTTACGGATGAGGCTCCCATGTTGGCTACACACTCGTTTTTACCGATTGTAAAAGCTTTCACAAAATCTGCAAACATCGAGATCGCCGTTCCGGATATTTCTTTGGCTGGAAGAATTTTAGCAAACTTCCCGGAATTTTTGAAAGACGATCAGAAGATCGGCGACGCTTTGGCTGAATTGGGTCAGCTGGCAACTCAACCTGACGCAAATATCATTAAATTACCCAACATCTCCGCTTCTGTGCCACAGCTGGATGAAGCAATTGCTGAACTGCAGTCCAAAGGTTTCGCGGTACCGAATTATCCGGCTGAACCTAAAAATGACGACGAAAAAGCAATTAAGGCTAAATATGCCAAAGTTTTAGGAAGTGCCGTAAATCCTGTATTAAGAGAAGGAAATTCTGACAGACGTGCTCCAAAAGCCGTTAAAAATTATGCAAAAGCAAACCCTCACAGAATGGGCGACTGGGCTTCTGACAGCAAAACAGATGTTGCCCATATGAACTCAGGTGATTTCTACGGTACTGAGACCTCAGTAACGGTAGAGAATGCTACAAAATATAAAATCGTTTTCAAAGGAAATGACGGTTCCGAAACGCAACTGAAAGACTTCGCTAATCTTCAGGCAGGAGAAGTAATTGATTCTTCCGTAATGAATCTGAATGCTTTGAAGACTTTCGTACAGGAAGCGATTGAAGAGGCAAAAAACAGAAACGTTCTTCTTTCTGCACACCTTAAAGCAACCATGATGAAGATCTCCGATCCGATTATTTTCGGAGCCATTGTAGAAACGTTCTTCAAAGAAGTTTTCACAAAATATGCACAGACATTCAAGTCTTTAGATGTTAATCCAAACAACGGTCTGGCTGATCTTTTCGAAAAAATCAAAGGAAATGCTCAGGAAGCAGATATTAAAGCAGATATTGAAGCGGTTTTGGCAAACGGGCCAAGAGTAGCGATGGTAAATTCTGATAAAGGAATTACGAATTTCCACGTTCCTTCAGACATCATCGTTGATGCTTCTATGGCTGCATTGGTAAGAGGAGGCGGAAAAATGTGGAACAAAGACGGAAAAGAAGAAGATACGGTTTGTATCATTCCGGATCGTTCTTACGCAGGTTTCTATCAGTCTGTTATTGATGATATGAAAGCACACGGAAAATTAGATCCTACTACAATGGGTTCTGTTCCGAACGTTGGTTTAATGGCTCAGAAAGCTGAAGAGTACGGATCTCACGATAAGACATTCCAGGCTTCTGCAGAAGGAACCATCCAAGTTCAGGACGAAAACGGAAACGTACTTCTTTCTCAGAAAGTTGAAAAGGGAGATATTTTCAGAATGTGCCAGACGAAAGATGCTCCGATTCAGGATTGGGTAAAATTAGCAGTTAACAGATCCAGATTATCTGATACTCCGGCTATCTTCTGGTTAGACAAAGGAAGAGCACACGACAGAGAAATCATCAAAAAAGTTGAAAAATACTTAGCAGATCACGACACCACCGGTCTCGACATTAAGATTCTTGATGTAAAAGATGCCATGACGGAAACGCTGAAGAGAGCAAGAGAAGGGAAAGATACCATTTCTGTATCCGGAAACGTATTGAGAGACTACTTAACCGATCTTTTCCCAATTCTTGAACTTGGAACTTCTGCGAAAATGCTTTCTATCGTTCCGTTAATGAACGGCGGAGGATTGTTCGAAACCGGAGCAGGAGGTTCTGCCCCAAAACACGTTGAACAGTTCATCGAAGAAGGCTATTTAAGATGGGATTCTTTAGGTGAATTCCTTGCTTTACAGGCATCTTTAGAACATTTGGCACAAACTCAGGGGAATACAAAATCTCAGGTTTTAGCAGATGCACTGGATGAGGCTAATGCTAAATTCTTAGCTACCGATAAATCGCCTGCAAGAAAAGTGGGACAAATCGACAACAGAGGTTCTCACTTTTATCTGGCAATGTACTGGGCTGAAGCTCTGGCAAACCAGACTGCTGATGCAGAATTAGCAGCACAATTTGCTCCGATCGCAGAGGCAATGAAGGAAAACGAAGAAGTAATTAACGCAGAATTAATTGGTGCTCAGGGAAAACCTCAGAACATTGACGGTTACTATAAAACAGACACGTATAAAACGTATGCTGCTATGAGACCGAGTACGGTTTTAAATGAAATCATCGACGGAATTTAATTTCGTTTTTACTAAAATATTTTTTAGCCATAGCCGATTGTACTTCGGTTATGGCTATTTTTTATAGTCTGTAAATAAGCCTGATTTGCTTAATCAAATGCTTTTCGTCGAATCCCCATACGCTTTTCCTGCAACAGATTTCAAAAACTATTATCTTTGGGACAGCAAATTTGAATGTGAATTGCTTTGACTCAGCCATAGCTTAATCAAACGCTTTTCGTCTAATACGCCTAAGCTTTTTCTGCAGCAGATTTCAAAAACTATTATCTTTTGAGACAGCAAAAGTTGAATGTGAATTGCTTTGACTCAGCCCTAGCTTAATCAAACGCTTTCGTCGAATCCGCCTACGCCTTTCCTGCAGCAGATTTCAAAAATTATTATCTTCGTGATGAAGGACAACTAAATTCTTTTTTACTGCTGAGGACGATCAGTTGTGAATTGCTTTGACTCAGCCATAGCTTAATCAAACGCTTTTCGTCGAATCCCCCTACGCTTTTCCCGCAGCGGATTTCAAAATTTATTATCTTTGGGACAACGTGGGTTTATATGAATTGCTTTGATTCAGCCTAGCTTAATCAAACGCTTTTCGTCGAATCTGCCCACGCTTTTCCTGCAGTGGATTTCAAAAATTATTATCTTTGAGACAGCAAAAGTTGAATGTGAATTGCTTTGACTCAGCCTAGCTTAATCAAATGCTTTTCGTCGAATCCCCTAAGCTTTTCCTGCGGCGGATTCAAAAATTATTATCTTTGGGACAACGTGCGTTTATATAAATTGCTTTGACTCAGCCCTAGCTTAATCAAATGCTTTTCGTCGAATCCCCCTACGCTTTTCCTGCAGCGGATTTCAAAAATTATTATCTTTTGAGACGGCAAAAGTTGAAAGTAAATTGCTTTGACTCAGCCATAGCTTAATCAAATGCTTTTCGTCGAATCCCCCTACGCTTTTCCCGCAACGGATTTCAAAAATTATTATCTTTGAGACAACAAAAGTTGAATGTGAATTGCTTTGACTCAGCCATAGCTTAATCAAATGCTTTTCGTCGAATCCGCCCACGCTCTTCCTGCAGCAGATTTCAAAAATTATTATCTTCGTGATGAAGGACAACACAATGGAATATTTAGAATTTCAGAATCTCGTTGTGAATTGCTTTCAAAAATTATTATCTTCGTGATGAAGGACAACAGCCCCATTTCTTTAATGATTTTCTTTTCAGTTGTGAATTGCTTTCAAAAATTATTATCTTCGTGATGAAGGACAACTCTTACATATGAAAGTCATGCGACTTACGAGTTGTGAATTGCTTTCAAAAATTATTATCTTCGTGATGAAGGACAACAGCCATTCCAACGATCATCTATCTTAGTCGGTTGTGAATTGCTTTCAAAAATTATTATCTTCGTGATGAAGGACAACCTCGAATGCATCCGTTAAAGTTAAATCACAGTTGTGAATTGCTTTCAAAAATTATTATCTTCGTGATGAAGGACAACTACGAGTCGTACTTGCCTTGAGCTCATTTGGTTGTGAATTGCTTTCAAAAATTATTATCTTCGTGATGAAGGACAACACTTCAAACATCAGCTACACTTACAGGTACGTTGTGAATTGCTTTCAAAAATTATTATCTTCGTGATGAAGGACAACATTCTTAATTGTTGGAAATGCTACCTGTTGGTTGTGAATTGCTTTCAAAAATTATTATCTTCGTGATGAAGGACAACGCATAACTTCTTTTTGGCACTACGTGAGCAGTTGTGAATTGCTTTCAAAAATTATTATCTTCGTGATGAAGGACAACTTAGATTAGTTAGGGGAATACAGGGTCTTGGTTGTGAATTGCTTTCAAAAATTATTATCTTCGTGATGAAGGACAACTAATCATGATTCCAGTTTGCTTTTCGTAGAGTTGTGAATTGCTTTCAAAAATTATTATCTTCGTGATGAAGGACAACAAATGAATTTTTAGCGTGGTTTAATTGTGAGTTGTGAATTGCTTTCAAAAATTATTATCTTCGTGATGAAGGACAACCTATGATTTTTACAGATACGTAAAAGAACAGTTGTGAATTGCTTTCAAAAATTATTATCTTCGTGATGAAGGACAACGACTGATTTCATTTCCATCATGGGTTATAAGTTGTGAATTGCTTTCAAAAATTATTATCTTCGTGATGAAGGACAACCTGATAAGTATAGTTACTTGCGGCTTCTACGTTGTGAATTGCTTTCAAAAATTATTATCTTCGTGATGAAGGACAACTACAGCATCTTCATCTATTTCCTTCCATGCGTTGTGAATTGCTTTCAAAAATTATTATCTTCGTGATGAAGGACAACACAACAATAAAAAACATGGAGTAAATGGTAGTTGTGAATTGCTTTCAAAAATTATTATCTTCGTGATGAAGGACAACGGTGTAATTAATTGCCCTTTTTTAGTCCAAGTTGTGAATTGCTTTCAAAAATTATTATCTTCGTGATGAAGGACAACGCATTACCTATTCTATTGCTCATGTTTATGGTTGTGAATTGCTTTCAAAAATTATTATCTTCGTGATGAAGGACAACAAAACAACCTGACTATATAAATGAGTGTACGTTGTGAATTGCTTTCAAAAATTATTATCTTCGTGATGAAGGACAACTGGTTCGCAGATTGACCACTTATTAATTGGGTTGTGAATTGCTTTCAAAAATTATTATCTTCGTGATGAAGGACAACTTTGCAATAACAGGAAGTTTGTTCGGCTGGTTGTGAATTGCTTTCAAAAATTATTATCTTCGTGATGAAGGACAACATGCGATTCTTTTGCCTATGCCTGATAAAAGTTGTGAATTGCTTTCAAAAATTATTATCTTCGTGATGAAGGACAACTAATTGAAATCAAGTGCCCTTATAATGGTGGTTGTGAATTGCTTTCAAAAATTATTATCTTCGTGATGAAGGACAACGTAGTCCTAGTATTGCCAGTATTAACAGGAGTTGTGAATTGCTTTCAAAAATTATTATCTTCGTGATGAAGGACAACCGACGGGTTTACCTGCAAGGTCTCCAAGACCGTTGTGAATTGCTTTCAAAAATTATTATCTTCGTGATGAAGGACAACTAATACACGTACTTTGCCTCATTGTGTAATGTTGTGAATTGCTTTCAAAAATTATTATCTTCGTGATGAAGGACAACGATCTACCAAGAGACTCAAATGGAGCTGAGGTTGTGAATTGCTTTCAAAAATTATTATCTTCGTGATGAAGGACAACGGAACCTGAAATATATCAGTACGGACATTGGTTGTGAATTGCTTTCAAAAATTATTATCTTCGTGATGAAGGACAACTTACGCGAGCAAAAATCATTACCGAAGGACGTTGTGAATTGCTTTCAAAAATTATTATCTTCGTGATGAAGGACAACATTGCCTTGAGAATCAAAGCGAGTGGTAGGTTGTGAATTGCTTTCAAAAATTATTATCTTCGTGATGAAGGACAACAATTGCCTTGAGAATCAAAGCGAGTGGTAGGTTGTGAATTGCTTTCAAAAATTATTATCTTCGTGATGAAGGACAACCGATGGCGCCGACGCTTCTACTCGATTTGGGTTGTGAATTGCTTTCAAAAATTATTATCTTCGTGATGAAGGACAACTTTTTCCCCCGAAAACCTAACGCGGTATTGGTTGTGAATTGCTTTCAAAAATTATTATCTTCGTGATGAAGGACAACGATTCAAAAAAAGCGATCGAAAACGGAGAAGTTGTGAATTGCTTTCAAAAATTATTATCTTCGTGATGAAGGACAACATATCAAAGAAAAACCGTATCAAGATCTGAGTTGTGAATTGCTTTCAAAAATTATTATCTTCGTGATGAAGGACAACATCCATTTACTTTGAACCTGTAAATTCTGAGTTGTGAATTGCTTTCAAAAATTATTATCTTCGTGATGAAGGACAACCCAGGTGTGGTATCGTCAATCGTTGGTAAAGTTGTGAATTGCTTTCAAAAATTATTATCTTCGTGATGAAGGACAACAAACTTTATCTTTCATCATATTACATATTGGTTGTGAATTGCTTTCAAAAATTATTATCTTCGTGATGAAGGACAACGCAGAGGTAAATTCTGAAATCACTGAGTTAGTTGTGAATTGCTTTCAAAAATTATTATCTTCGTGATGAAGGACAACTCGTTGATATTAATGGTGTAGACATTCCCCGTTGTGAATTGCTTTCAAAAATTATTATCTTCGTGATGAAGGACAACGACAGATGAAGTAATCACTGATAAATATGGGTTGTGAATTGCTTTCAAAAATTATTATCTTCGTGATGAAGGACAACATACCCGAAGGCTATATGAAGTTATTTTATGTTGTGAATTGCTTTCAAAAATTATTATCTTCGTGATGAAGGACAACTTTATCAAATTCCCATTGAAAGGAAGCGTGGTTGTGAATTGCTTTCAAAAATTATTATCTTCGTGATGAAGGACAACCGAAAAATCAACAGGTTTTAAATTGGGTTGGTTGTGAATTGCTTTCAAAAATTATTATCTTCGTGATGAAGGACAACCACAGTAACGCGTAACAGACCACGTCGCCGGTTGTGAATTGCTTTCAAAAATTATTATCTTCGTGATGAAGGACAACGCAGTTTTATAATCTGAATACCTAGGCACGGTTGTGAATTGCTTTCAAAAATTATTATCTTCGTGATGAAGGACAACCGAAAAATCAACAGGTTTTAAATTGGCTTGGTTGTGAATTGCTTTCAAAAATTATTATCTTCGTGATGAAGGACAACAACTCAATTTTAATATATTTTGAAAGATCGGTTGTGAATTGCTTTCAAAAATTATTATCTTCGTGATGAAGGACAACTTATGGCAAAAAAAACAATTATACTGGAGAGTTGTGAATTGCTTTCAAAAATTATTATCTTCGTGATGAAGGACAACAAACAAAACCAATTTATCTACTTGCGTTGTGTTGTGAATTGCTTTCAAAAATTATTATCTTCGTGATGAAGGACAACCCTATTATTGGATATGTTTCGTTTTTCCAGGTTGTGAATTGCTTTCAAAAATTATTATCTTCGTGATGAAGGACAACCCTTTGATAATATTAACGGACGACGTAATTGTTGTGAATTGCTTTCAAAAATTATTATCTTCGTGATGAAGGACAACTTAGTTTGCTCTTCAGTATATTGCTTCTGTGTTGTGAATTGCTTTCAAAAATTATTATCTTCGTGATGAAGGACAACATTTAATATTTAGTCTATGTTTAAATTTGTGTTGTGAATTGCTTTCAAAAATTATTATCTTCGTGATGAAGGACAACTGCACCGTGATATTTAATTGATGGATTTGGGTTGTGAATTGCTTTCAAAAATTATTATCTTCGTGATGAAGGACAACATGCGCCCAACCTTAATCAAGGAGGGTTGGGTTGTGAATTGCTTTCAAAAATTATTATCTTCGTGATGAAGGACAACCAGGATTTGGAAACTGAGTGGCAATAGTGTGTTGTGAATTGCTTTCAAAAATTATTATCTTCGTGATGAAGGACAACGTAGGTTTTCTAGATGATCACGAAACTGTGGTTGTGAATTGCTTTCAAAAATTATTATCTTCGTGATGAAGGACAACCTGATAGGTATAGTTACTCGCTGCTTCCAAGTTGTGAATTGCTTTCAAAAATTATTATCTTCGTGATGAAGGACAACTCGAAGGTATTAGTCAACGTTAGATCACATGTTGTGAATTGCTTTCAAAAATTATTATCTTCGTGATGAAGGACAACCTCAAAAAATAATCCATTGGTTTTCAATGGATTATTTTATATTTTAAAAATAACAAAATCTCTAAAAGGTAATTATAATCTATCTCTAATTATCTTTTTTGATTTTCTATTTGGGAATTGCTTTGACTCAGCGAAATCGAATCCAACGCTTTTCGTCGAATCCGCCTACGCTTATCCGGCTGCGGATTTCAAAATCATTATCTTCGTAATGAAGGACAACCTCAAAAAATAATCTACTGGTTTTCAGTAGATTATTTTTATTTTCAGGATTCAAAATTCAGAACAATTCGAGCTGTTGGAAGGTCGGTGGCGGTTCTTCTTTATTTCTGGCAAAAAAGATTTCGATGTCTCCAAACTGTTTATCGGTAATGCACATAATGGCTACTTTTCCGGCTTTGGGAAGCATAAATTTGACTCTCTTGATGTGTACTTCTGCATTTTCGCGGCTCGGACAGTGTCGCACATACATCGAAAACTGAAATAAGGTAAACCCGTCATCAATCAAAGCCTTCCGAAAACGGTTTGCATCTTTCATATTCGCTTTCGTTTCGGTCGGGAGGTCATATAATACTAAAACCCACATAATTCGGTATGCATTAAACCTTTCGGCATTCATTTTTGGTGACTATTGTATGTTTGTCGTAACGTTCGCAGCCCGACCTGAGTGGAGCTCTTTTTGCTGATTTTTGTCCTTCGACTCCTCTCAGGATAAGCTACAGGCGGATAAAGCTGCCATAAAAATTATATCAATTCCGGATAGGAAATCAGTCGCTTTTCTCCTGTATAGCATTTGTAAAGCGATGACGTGGTAATTTTTACAGCAACCAGCAACGGTCTTGTTTTGTCATCAATACGCACATCTTTGGTCGCAATCTGGAGAATATGCGCTTTAAATTCTTTCGTCAGTTCTTCGCTATCCGGATGAATCTTCAGCCACTGCATCACAAGCAGATCAACAAACGGACGGTAAGGTTCCATTAAATCATCGGCAAGGCAATACGGATTGTATTTATTTTTATGAAAAATACCGAGAACAGGCAACAGTCCGGTTTCTACAATGGCTCTTGCGACAATGCTTCTGAGCACGGCATATCCAAAATTAAAAAACTGATTGGGTGAATCTCCGAAACGCTGCCTTAAAAAATCCAGACTGATAAGATATTTCCAGTAATGCTGTGCTGCAATTCCTTCCATATTCGTTATATCGCCGGACTTTACATTTCTCTGATATTCAATCATCGGTTCGTAGTAATTCCCCTGTTTCATCAGGACATTTTTCTGGTTTTCGATCTTACATTCCACAGTCTGTTTCCAAAGCTGTTTTTTCAGCGGTTCACTGGCTTCCAACTGATCTTTTACCCGATCGGAATGTTCGGTATGTCCATACAGCGGAAGCATAATTCCGTGCGGTAAATGATGAGCATCACAACTCACCACCACAACATTATTTCCCATCATTTTCTGAATCAGATGGTGCGAAATGGTAATCTGATAATGATCCAGCATCAATAACCCCAAATCTTCCACAGGAACACTCCCCTTTTCCGTTTTGGTTTCCGGACAGAGGATTTTCAACTGCTCGTCTTTGAGTTTAAGATAAGCAGGATTGCCGATGTAGATGGAGCGGGTGATCATATTAGAAATTCCATTTTATTGTACCATCAATATACATCTCAAAATCTTTTCCTTCTATTGCAAAATTCCATTGTCCTTGACTTAATCTTAAGAAAACTTGTTTTTCTTCAAAACTAAACGATGAATACTCCTGGTTATCTTTTTTTAATTCAGTATCAATTCCAGCTACTAGATGATGACGAAATTTCATTCTATTTGAATCTCCTTCAAATTGATAAACCTTATACATCCGTTCTGAGAGTTCTTCAGTATTTAAGTAAGTTAACTCATTAATTGAATCTTTGTAAAATAAAACCTTGTCTCCTTTTTTTAAAATTGAATATAATGGCAGCTGTAATTTATTCTTACCTCTGCCCGTTTCTATAAAAGAAAACTCTGGTTCTGTGAAAAGCTTTTGAACTTTTTTTAGTTTAAGTTCCGCCAAATCGACAATTGAAAGAATTCTCATCGCTTTTCCTGCATCACTTTTGTAAAACAGACAATACGTGTTCTCACCGTTAGTTGCTAATGTAGATTTTTTGTAATCTTTATCTGAGACAAAACTGTGATTATGAACTTTAATTGCTGTAGTATATTTTAATCCATTTTCGAAACAACGTATTGTTCTTATTTTATTAACTTTATTACCTTTTTTATCAAGCATATAAACACCTTCAGTCAAAGCTGTCTTAAAATCTGTTTCTTCAACTTGTTTTTTAATTATTTTAAACAAATCTTTATCAACAATTGCTTTTTCAACTTCTTCAAGGCTTTTAAATCCTGGAGAATTTACATCCTTTTTATAAACCAAGGGTTTTCTGACAGCCAGATAAATTTCATCTTTAAGAATCATTTTTTTATTTTCATCAAATAAAATCTTGTTGTCTTCATCTCTTAAAGGCTGTTTGATGGCTCCGTAAAAAGTCTCTCCGTGCAACTGTCCCCGAATCGTATCACCTTTGGCAACTCGTTTTTTTCTATTGCCCGCCTGATCTATGTCGTAAACGATTTTACCTCTTTTTCTTATTATTTTAGATGTTTGAGTAATCGTTCGGCTATCTGTAAGGTTATTAATCAAAACTTTATCTTTTAATTCCAAAATATAATTTTCAGAAAAGTTATCCCAATCCATAGGAAGTTCGTGATAAGTTTTGCCCGTTCTGTTATCAATTTCGTTTTGATAAGCTTTGATAATTCTTTCTCTATGAAAAGCATTTGGAATTAAGGTAAGAATTGCAGCATCCTGAGCGTGATGACTATGTACGCTTCTGTCTTTTTTAGAATCTTTTGACTGTACTTTATAAACTTTCTTAAAGATATCTGTAACTCCTCCTTTTTCCACAGAAACTCTTTTGAATAAAGTCTTAAAATATGGTAAAGCGTACTTGGTGATAATCTGAGTATCTCTCAACTGATTATTTCTCCAGCCTGCTTTATATTCTGTAATGGTAAAAGTGGCTAATTTGGCTTTTAAATAATCCAAATCCATTTTAATGGTGTGATACTTCACAATACAAAAATCTTTGTACTCTTTTGTACTTGCATAAGAAGCCTTCTTTTTCCATTCATCAAATAGTTTTTCAAACTCCTCAATCTTCTTCCAAGTAACTATTTTCTCTGTTTTGCCTTTTAACTCTTTATATTCTACTTTTCTTTCTCCAAAAAGAAATTCTATGTTTCTGATTATTGGATTATAGAATTCACCATTAATAACCTGTTCAATATCATAATTGACTAATTGTGTCGGAAATTTCTTTCCTTTTTGTAAACGGTTATATCCCGAGTCGGCAATGGTGAGATTTTTCAATTCGTTATCAAAACTGATACTTGCAGGAATTGTATGCTCAAAATCATACTTGTTACCAATGATTAAGTCTGAAAAGGAAATTGGCTTGCCTGTATAAAGGCAAATTTTGTTTTGTTCGTGCCACAATCTGATTTTACGGACTAATGTATATTCATCGATAAGCTTCACATTAGGAAACTGTTCCCGATAAATTGCCAGTTCTTTCCTGTAAACATCATTTTCTTTTTCTCTTTCCTTTTGCCAAATCTCGATTGCTTTTCTTTTATTCTTATCATTTAGCTCTCTTGCAATTTCAATTACCACTTTTGTTTCTTCATCTATCTTCCCTGTCTGCAAGAGATAATTCACCAATTTTTTCAGTTTGTGTAAAGACTTCAATGCCATAGGATTTTTAAATCCTTTACTTAATGGCTCAGGATTGCCTAGTAATTTAATTTCCCGACCTTCAAACTCTGCATCGGGATTTCTTGTTAAGAAGCCACTTCTGTTATTTTCTTTAACGTAATATTTTTTCTTTCCTATCGAATATTCTAAATAGTTTTCCGCTTCCGCATAATTTTCCTGCTCAGAAGGATGCCAAAGATATTTCTTCATATCTTTTGAAACGTGATAAGTATCTTTTAAAAAATTAAATATCTTTTCATCAATTCTTTCAGGCTGTACAAATAGATTTTTATTATCAAAAAAAGATTTCTTTAAAAACTCAAGGTATTTTTGTGAAACGTATGTAACAATATTTGTTTTGCTTTCTTCTTCAAGTTTATCCCAGCTTTCCTGTCCGTAATTATCAACAATGCTTTTTAAGACCAGTTTTTTTTCAGTATTATCCAAATCTCTTTCATCAGTAATGTAATAGCGGTTTTCATCATTAAGCATTTCCGATATCAAACTATTGACAATCGCTGCATTTTTTCTATTAGCTGAATCCAAATTTAAAATCTTAGAAATCTCTTCGGAAAAATGATTAATCAGTGTCTCAGAAATTTCATTTTCACCAAGCATTTTATACAGATTAGCCATATACACAGCGTGACTGTACAAGAAACCTTTTTGTAAATAGGGAAGAATTTTCTTAATCGCAGAAAGACTTAAAGTCGCAAAACCTTGTTGCAATTTGATTTTAGAAAATTTAGTCGCTTTTTCCTCATCTAAATTTAGCTTTTCTAAAGCAAATTTCTTAAGATTTTCCTGTCCGTCAAAAGTCATTAGAACGTGCCAAACGTCTTCAAAAGTATATTCGGTGTGAGATTTTTTGACAGGCTGTGAGATTCTTTCTCCATTAATATCCCATTTTAGTATATCTTTCCAATTTACTCCAAAAACATCCTGAAATTGTTTAAGTAATTTTACGGAAAGTACTTTTGTTTTTTCGTGATGTTTTGATGTTCTTTTGGCACCGTCTTTCTTTAGTTGTTTATCAATTTCGCTGAGTTCAAAATCAGGTTTTGATTTATAAAATATCGGATAAATCTTAGCTTGGATATATTCCTGTTTATTTTCATCTAAAGGTGGAATGATATTTAAGTTATTAATAAAAACCCAAGTTCTATATTCTTCATACAGAGGATGACTTACAGCCACTCTCTTTTTTCCTTTTTCGTAAATACAGTTTCCAATCAAGCCTTTTTGTGTTCTTAAAGGACGTTGCCAGATGATGGCTTTCCATAGTTTAGAATAGTCATCCTTAGAAATATCGTGTAAATCACAAATCCATTTTAATTCTGCTTCACTGTCTTTTCTTAAGTTATATCTTTGTCTTATTCTTCCTCCGAAGTCTTTTTGATAATGATATAGTGCAGCGCCTAAAGTTTTATGCTTATCTAAATATTCCTCAATATCATTTCTTCCTTTTGTTCCGTTTTTATCACTTCCGGTTAACATCGTCTTAGCTTCTTCCTCATCTCTTCCTTTAAAACCTCTTCTTTGAACAAGCTGATAAAAAACTCTTCCTAAAATTTGAGGATCATTTGTAAATACATCTTTATATTGCAGATTACCTGCGAAGGCTCTGAAAATGTAATAACTCTCGTTTTTATCTTTTCCAAACAAATGAAAGTCTGGTAAACCGTCACCATCAAAATCAAATCTTATCCAATTCAGAAATTCTTCGGATTGGGGATACTCTCTTTTCTTTCCTTTCCTGTAAGTTTTCCAATTATTAAAATCTTCGATAGACAAAGGACACATATTTCTTTCTATAAGAAATTGCAAAATTCCAAACTTTCTGTATTTTTCAGCTTGGTAATTTCTTCTCTTACCTCTACTCTCTGTTCTTTTCTGAACTTTAGGGAATTCATTACCTTTTTCTGAAGCAACACCCTTCTCAAAAGTAATCACTCCAAAATCTTCTATCTGATTGCCTTCTAAGTCTAAATTTCTAATTGCCCAACCTGTGCTATTACTGCCAAGATCAATTCCTAAAACTTTTCTCATAAAAAAAATATTACACTGATTATCAATTACATAATACAAATATATATAAATAAATTAGGTTAATTACATATTAAAATATAAATTAATTATATATCTTTGCTTCAGAAAGCGAAAGTTTATTTCCGGAGATAAATTGAATACGCCCTCCAAAAGCATATTCTGACTTTAAATGTTTAGCTTTCTTTTTCATTATTTATTAGTTATATTAATTAATATGTAAGTTGTGAATTGTTTTAAACCCTTTATTATAAGGGATTTTTAAATGTACATTGTTTTTTCTTTAGAAAAATACGGTTTTCCTTATTTATAATAAAAAAAATGTTTTTACATTTGTATCAAGCAATTCACAATAAGGCTAAAAGCCGAAGAAAATCTTTAATCCTGCGTACTCCGTGGGATTTTTTCTTAATTACTAAAATAATCTCAAACATAAAAAAAGCCGCCTCAAAAAAGGCAGCTTTACAAGTCTGAAATATCTAACAATATTATTTTTTAGCTTTTACATCTACAGCGATTTCGATGTCTTTGCTGATCATCCATTCTGCAGGATCCGCTTCGGAAGTTCCGAATTTAATTCCCCAGTCTGCTCTGTTCACCGTGAATTTAGCCTGGATTGCCGCTGAATTTTCCGTTACATCCACTTTTGCTGGGAATGTTACATTCATTGTTTTTCCGGATAAAGTAAGGTTTCCGCTTACCGTTTTGTTGGCTCCTGCTACTGCATCTTTCGGAGCTTCTTTAAGATCTGCTACGCTTGTAATTTTGAAATCAGCCGTCGGATTTTTTGCCGTGTCGAAGAAATCAGGGTTTTTAAGGTGCGCTTCAAGATCTGCAGGTTTTTTATCTTTTTCCGTTACAGAAGCCGGATCTACTTTAATAGAGTTCATGTCGATCACAAAGTTTCCTGCTGTTACACCGCCGTTCTCGATGCTTAAATCTCCCGATTTTACCATTAAAGTTCCCCAACGCGGAGCCATTCCCCCTTTGTGGAATGCTTTCCAGTTGACTACAGAACCTAGCGTATCTACAGGCAAAACTTCCCCTTTGCTTTCTGCTACTTTCTGCTCGGTAGAAGTTGCTGCATTTTCAGCCGATTTTTCTTTGTTACAAGACGCTGCAAGCAATCCTACTGCAACCAATGCAATAACACTTAGTTTTTTCATATTATTTAAATTGTTTAAAGTTGATTCGTAATCTCTAAATTCCGGAGCCAAAAATAGAAAACATCCCACACTTTTATCTTATCATACATCAAGAAATAAAATTTCAGGTTTTCTCGTTAATCACCACTCAGCTAAAATAAGAATTATTAAATACACATGGTACATTTAAAATCTTTATATCAAGTTTAAACTCATTTTAAATTTAACAGCAAAAGAGACAAAAGACTTTATTAGATTTATCTAAAGTATTTCAAAAGTCTGCAAAGAGAAAAAATCTTTGATTTTTTAACTTACGTGCCCTTTTTTAATTTAGGTATTAAACTTAAACAACTAAAGTGTTTAAATCTTTTGCATCTTTTGTGATAAAAAAGTTTAAAGTTTATCTTCAAGCAAAGCATATTCATCTTATTCTGTATTATTACAATCAATTTTTTCTTTATTTGAATTTTATCATCACAAACTTCAAATCTTAAACAGACAATATCTTTCTTGGTCTTTGTTAAATTTAAATAAAACAGTAAAGCATTTGTAGTTAATGTAGTTAAATTTAAAATAGGTTTACAAAAGACATTTTGATTATTTTAGCCGTTTAAAATTTAAAATGAACACAACACAATACATACAGCAATCCCTCAACATATCCGAAAAAAGCATCAATGCCACTTTAGAACTACTGGCGGAAGACTGCACCATTCCTTTCATTTCCCGCTACCGAAAGGATAAAACCGGAAACCTTGACGAAACACAGATTGAACAGATTTCGAAACTCAGTAAACAGTTTGAAGAAATTGTAAAAAGAAAAGAATCCATCTTAAAATCGATTGAAGAACAAAACGCTTTAACGCAGGAACTGAAACAGAGAATTGAAGAAAGCTTTGATATTCAGGAAATTGAAGATCTTTATCTGCCGTTCAAAAAAAGAAAGAAAACCAAAGCCGATGCCGCGAAAGAAAAAGGACTGGAACCTTTGGCAAAAATCATCATGAGCCAGAAAGTTCAGGATCTGCAGTTTTTGGCTTCAAAATATCTGAACGATCAGGTTGCGTCCGAAGAAGAAGCTTTGCAGGGCGCAAGAGACATCATGGCAGAATGGATCAACGAAAATATGTATGTGAGAAAAAATCTGCGCCAATTATTTCAGCGAAAAGCGGTGGTTACTTCAAAAGTGGTGAAAGCCAAAAAAGACGAAGAAGAAGCCCAGAAATTCTCGCAATATTTCGAATGGGAAGAAAACCTGAACAGAACACCTTCTCACCGCCTTTTAGCCATGTTAAGAGCTGAATCCGAAGGTTTTGTGAAAACCAATGTCGGGATCGATAAAGAGGAAGCCATTGAATTTATTGAAAAAGCCATCATTAAATCCAGCAACGAAGCATCGGAACAGATTTCACTGGCGATCAAAGACAGCTACAAAAGATTACTGGAACCCGCAATTTCTAATGAAACCTTACAGGAAGCCAAAGAAAAAGCTGATAAAAAAGCCATCGAGATTTTCTCTGAAAACCTCACACAGCTTCTTCTCGCACCGCCTTTGGGAGAAAAACGAATTCTGGCGATTGATCCGGGCTACAGAAGCGGCTGTAAAGTAGTCTGTCTGGACGAAAAAGGCGACCTGCTCCACAACGAGACCATTTATCCGCACGCTCCGCAAAATGAAAGCGGAATGGCAATGAAAAAAATCCGTTCCATGGTAAATGCCTATAATATTGAAGCCATTTCCATCGGAAACGGTACCGCAAGCCGCGAAACTGAGTTTTTCATCAAAAAAATTGCATTCGACAAACCTTTACAGGTTTTCGTTGTTTCGGAAGCCGGAGCTTCGGTGTACTCTGCAAGTAAAATTGCGCGTGAAGAATTTCCAAGCTATGATGTGACGGTTCGCGGATCGGTTTCCATCGGAAGAAGACTGGCGGATCCGTTGGCGGAACTGGTGAAAATAGATCCGAAATCCATTGGAGTCGGACAATATCAGCATGATGTGGATCAGACTCAGCTAAAAAACGAACTGGATTCTACGGTGATGAAATGTGTAAATTCTGTAGGAATCAATCTGAATACAGCAAGTAAATCTTTATTAAGCTATGTTTCGGGAATCGGCGAGAAAATGGCAGAAAACATTGTAAACTACCGTACTGAAAACGGAGCTTTTGAGGACAGAAAGCAGCTTAAAAAAGTTCCGAGACTGGGAGAAAAAGCTTTTCAGCAGGCAGCCGCATTTGTGAGAATCCACAACGCCAAAAATCCGCTGGATAATTCTGCCGTACATCCCGAAGCCTACGGAATTGTTGAAAAAATGGCAAAAGATTTAGGCATAAAAACCAATGAACTGATTGCCAATAAAGAAAAAATTGCACTGATAAAACCCGAAAACTACATCACCGGAGACATCGGAATTTTAGGAATCAAAGACATTTTAAAAGAGCTTGAAAAACCGGGACTGGATCCGAGAAAAGCGGCTAAAGTTTTTGAATTTGATCCGAATGTAAAAAGCATCAAAGATTTAAAAACAGGAATGATCCTGCCCGGAGTTGTCAATAATATCACAGCTTTTGGCTGTTTTGTAGATCTGGGAATCAAGGAAAGCGGATTGGTTCATATTTCCCAGTTAAAAGACGGCTTTGTTTCTGATGTGAATGAAGTGGTAAAACTGCATCAGCACGTTCAGGTAAGAGTAACGGAGATTGATGAGGCGAGAAAAAGAATTCAGCTGAGTATGGTTTTGTAGTTAAACTTGTATGAAAATTTCGGATATAAAAGAAAGAAAAATTATTCATAGACCTACTCTCGATTTTGACGGGTATGGGAAAAGAATTTATCATGCTTACGAATATCATCTTCCATATAATCCAAGCTTTAAAGGAAATGAAACTCAAAGGCTTTTTGCCAAATGGATAGACATTGCTGTATTTTCTTGCTTCATTTATTTCTTGCTGAATAAATCCATCATATTCAATATACTCTTATCAATTCCTTTGGTGATTGTTTTGGGGGCTATCAGTGAATATTATTTCGGAACAACTTTAGGCAAAAAGATATTCCGTATGAAAGTAATCGATGATGAAGGCAATCATCCTAAATTCGGAAAGTCTTTGAAAAGAAATATTTTATGTTTGGCAAATCTCTTACCTGTCTTTACAGAACAGACTTACAGAAATCCGTACGGTAAAAAAACATCTACCCAAATGAATTTCAGAATGTATCTCAACAATAAAATCTGTAAAACTTATGTCATTAAAGAAAGTAAACTATCCGAAGTAAAAGATATGCTTCAAACTGAAAATAATAAAAATAATGAGCGACTCATTGACTAGTCGCTCATTTTAAAATCTATCTTCAAAATTTTTAAAATTCTCAAAAAATAAAATCAGAGATTTTTAAATACTTTGTATGTTCTTTCTCTCTCTTAGAACAAACTTTAAAACTGACTCTTCATATTTTGTGGCTTATAAAAACACTGAATTTTAATAATCCTTAAAATCCCTTATCGGTTTTCTCACTTCCGGCCATTGGGTAATCTGCCCTTTATCGTCCAGAGGCATTGCTCTTTTTTCCCGGTTCGAAAATTCGGGGTCTTCTGAAGCCATATACGCTAAAGTTGCCGTTAGAATTACATTGCTTTTCACCTCATCAAAAATAATTTTGTCGTAGGTATCTTTTGTTGTATGCCACGTGTAGCCAAAATAACCCCAGTTTAAAGAACCCAGTCCGAACGACGGAACTCCCGCTGCCACGAAAGAAGCATGATCGGAACCTCCTCCACCCGGAGTTCCCGGAAAATCCGTTTTAATCTGGCTTTTAATATTTTTAGGAGCCGCGTTCAGCCATTTTCCAAGATAATCGTAAGCATGTACAAAACCCTGTCCGCTGATATTCACTACTCTACCCGTCCCGTTATCCTGATTGAAAACCGCCTGAACTCCCTTTACAATCTCCGGATGATCTGCTACAAAACTTCTCGATCCGTTCAGTCCCTGCTCTTCACTTCCCCAAAGTCCGACAATAATGGTTCTTTTGTTATCGGGATAATATTTCTTAAGAATTCTCATCGCTTCCAACATGGTTAAAACTCCCGTTCCGTTGTCTGTAGCGCCTTGTGCGCCGTCCCACGAATCCAGATGCGCAGAAAGAATAACGTATTCATCAGGTTTTTCTTTTCCTTTAATCATTCCGATGGTGTTGAATGATTTAGCTTCAGGAAGGATTTTTGACTTCATCTCCATCCTGATCTTTGGTTTTGTGCCGTTTTCCGTCATTCTGTACAACATTCCGTAATCTTCCAGTTCAATATCAAACATGGGAATATTCTTCGTTTTTGCCTCAAAAATTCTGTTGGCTCCCATAATTCCTGTCCAGTTGGAAATCGCAATTCCTGCCGCTCCTGCTTTTTCAAGAGCTTCGGGAAGCGTTTCGTTATTATAGCCAATGCTTTTTATATAATTCTGATACTCTTTTGAAGCCTGTTCTTTTTCTTTTTTTAGTTTTTCATACAGTTCAGGTGTAGCAAATTCTTTAATCTGATCGTCTGAGCGACCGATTTTCTGGTATTGCGCCATCAAAACAACCTTTCCCTTCACAGAAGAAATCCATCGGTCAAATTCAGCTTTGGAAGAAACTTTCGGAAGAATAACAACTTCTGCTTCCACTGCTTTTTTCGTTGCCGGACTCCATGCTAACTGGGTTGCCGATAAACTTTTCATGCGCGGAAATGTCATGTCCACATGAGTAATTCCTCTTTGCCATCCTTTCCATGTTCCGAATTGCTGCAGACTGGCTTCGATATCCCATGATTTCAGTTTATTTACCGTCCATTCATTGGCGGCAAGCATTTCCGGAGTTCCGATCAGTCGAGGACCGATTCCGTCTAAAAGTTCATACGCCATCGTTTCAAGCTGGGAATTATTGTTTACCTCGTTCACGAAATTCTGAACTATGGGATTAAGTTTTTCCTGAGGAACGGAATTCTGAGCTAGAGAAAGTTGTGTCATTGCCATCATAACAGGCAACGCAAAAAATCTGTTTATCTTCATATTAATCATTGATTCTTTAAAGATAAAGAGATTCGGGGAAATGAGAAAACGCGGAAAGGATTTGGTGATGGTGAATGGCAGCTGTGAATGGTGAAAAAGTCAATGGTGAATGAGATTCGCTTTTGATTTACAATTCACAAATCAAGACCACATAAAAGTGATGATTTAAAAAACTGAATTCCTTCGTTAGAATTCAAATAAAAAAACCGACTGAAAAGCCGGTTTTGGGAACAACTATTTTTTTGATTCTTCAACAGAAACTTTTCTGAATTCCTTGAAAAGCTTGCTTAGTTCCAAAGCTGCTTTACGAGCTCTTGTTCCAGCTGCCTTGTTTCCTTTTTCTGCTTGTTGGTTTGCTTCAGTTGTGAAAGCTTCAAATTCTGCGTTGATTTTTTCAATTAGTTCTTTCATTATTTTTAAAATTTAGGCTGCAAATATAGCTTTTATGGTGATTCCAGCCTAATAGTGAAGAAAAAATTTCCAAGAATTCACAAATAATTTAAACTTACCTGCGAAATACTTCTGACTGCCTTAAACGTTATCCTCCCGAAGAATCTGAAAGCAATTCTTTCTGACGCAAAAAATTTCTATGGATGAGCAGCTGAATATTCTTCATCACTCACCGCTTTCAGCCATGTAACCTGCTCATTACCTTCATAATTGGTGATCGCAATATGCGTCATGGAAGTTTTAGAAGATGCTCCGTGCCAGTGTTCTGTATTTTCAGGAATATTAATTACGTCTCCTTTCTTAATAACCTGAGCGGGTTTTCCTTTTTCCTGATAAAGACCTTCTCCGTCAATAACCAGTAAAACCTGTCCTTTGGGATGCGTATGCCAGTTTGTTCTGGCTTCAGGCTCGAAAGCAACACTTCCTGCCGAAAAATTATTGTTTTTATCTCTTGAAACTAAGGGAGTAAGAAATGCTTTTCCGGTAAACCATTCTGCCGGAAGCGGTTCTCCTTTTTTAAATAGATCTGCTGTAGTCATTGTTTCTTTTTTATGAAATTGACATCCTGACAAAATAAGAGCCGGAATGATTACTGCTGTTTTTTTAATGTACGGAATCAATCTTTTTAATATTTTTTGCAGGAATTCCTCCTACCACGGTGTAATCCGGAACATCTTTGGAAACCACTGCTCCTGCTGCAACTACGGAATTTTCTCCAACAGTAACGCCGGGCAGAATCGTTACATTGGCTCCGATCCACGCATTCTTTTTAATAATGATAGATTTCCCAGTAAGACCTTTTCTGTGTTGAGGTTCTAAAGGATGATTTTCCGTGATCAGACTGACTTTCGGGCCGATCAAAACATCATCTTCTATTGTGATTCCTCCCAAAGAAAGAAAAGTACAGTCGAAATTGATGAACACATTTTTGCCGATGGTAATCCCTTTTCCGTAATTGATGTAAACCGGCGTAAAAACCGTTACATTTTCAAGTTTCTGTTCTGTAATCTCACTTAACAGTTCTGATATCTCATCCGGATCAGAAGAATTATTCAATTGATTGAGCTTATTTTTGATTTTATAAAATGCTTCTCTCAAATGATGGATTTCAGGATCATCCGGCAAAACCGTTTCGCCATTCTGTAATCTGCTGAAGATATTTTCTTTGCTATTCAAATCTGATATTTTTAGGGGTAAACATAAGATCCGCCTTTTCATCGGCGGATCATTCAATTATTTCAAATATGTTCTGAAAAAACTTTCGAGTTTATCAAAAGGAATAATGTCCGTTTTATCGTACAGATCAACATGAACTGCATTAGGAATAATCATTAATTCCTTAGGTTCTGCAGCCATTTTATAAACATCTTCAGAAAAATATCTGGAGTGGGCATTTTCTCCGGCAATCAAAAGAAGCGGTCTTGGAGAAATTTCCTTCACATAGGCTAAAATCGGGATATTCATCAGAGAAAAACCGTTTGTTTTCGTCCATGCCTGATTTGAATTTACAGAGCGTTCGTGAAATCCTCTCGGCGTTTTATAATAATCAAAATAATCTTTTACAAACTGTGGTTCATCACCTTTCAGAACATTTGGGTTAGGAGTGTTTCTATATTCAGGACTCCCTTTTTCAGCATCTTTCCATCGCTGCAGGCTCATTTCTTTTAAAATTTTATCCCGCTCTTCCTGAGTCATTTTATCGTAGTATCCTTTTGAAGAAACGCGGGGCATATCATACATACTTGTCGTGGCAACCGCTTTTACCCTTTTGTCTATGGCAGTTGCATTCAGCGCAAATCCTCCGAAACCGCAGATTCCGATGATCCCGATTTTATCCCGGTCAACATTCTTCTGCAAACCCAGAAAATCTACTGCCGCGCTGAAATCTTCCGTATTGATGTCCGAAGAAGCAATGTTTCTCGGTTCTCCTCCGCTTTCGCCGGTATAAGAAGGATCAAAAGCAATTACCGCAAAGCCTTTTTCTGCCATCTGATTCGCGTATAAGCCCGAAGACTGTTCTTTCACTGCTCCGAAAGGTCCGCTGATCGCCAAAGCAGGAAGTTTTTCGTTTTCTTTATTTTTAGGAAGATAATAATCTCCTGAAAGTACAATTCCGTAACGGTTTTTAAAGCTGACTTTCTTTCTTACCACTTTATCGCTTAGTGTGAACGTGTAATGTTCTTTTTGTTCCGTTGCATTCATTTTTTTCTGATTAGTTTGATTCTTTTGTGCAAAGGTCTGCCCGATCAGCATACAGGACAAAACCACCGCAGTTGTTACTATTTTCATATCCGCATTTTAAATTAAAAATTGATGGTACAAAAGTAGAAACCGCATTAGTGCAGCAGGTAATGATAATCAAACCAAAAATTAAGAAAATCAAACTTCAGCAGATCTGAAAGCTTTCGGATTGGTTCCTGTCTGTTTTTTAAAAAAATTGTTGAAATAAGTAGGATAATCAAACCCCAATGCAAAGGCAATTTCAGAAATATTCCAGTCGGTGTGCTGCAAAAGAGCTTTTGCTTCGGTAAGAATTCTTTCTGTGATATGCGATGTGGTGGATTTCCCGGTGATTTCCTTTACAGAACGGTTAAGATAGTTAACGTGAACATTAAGGCTTTTCGCAAATTCCTGAGCAGATTTCAACTGCAGCGGATGATCTGTTGTTTCAATCGGGAATTGTCTTTCCAGCAATTCTAGAAATACAGAAGTTAATCTGAATGCCGCATTTTGATTATGATCTATATTTTCAGCGGGTTCAAGCTTTAAAGATTCATGGATGATCAGACTGATGTAATTTCGGATCAGCTCATCTTTATAAAGGTAATCGCTTTCCTGCTCGGCAATCATTTTTTGAAACAGGGTGTTGAGAAAATCTCTCTGTTCTTCGGTGATTTTCAGAACAGGAGTTCCTCCGATCTTAAAAAATGAAGACTGCTGAAGACTTTCTGAACGTTCGGAATTTTTAAAAAACTCTTCAGAAAAAAGAATGGTATAACCTGCATAAGTTGAAGAAATAGTTTCCCAGGAGTAAGGAATATGCGGGTTTCCGAAAAACAGAATGGTTCCTTCCTGCTCAAAGGTTTTATCTGAATAATGAATTTTGCTTTTACCGGTAGTAAGACAAATCTTGTAGAATTCTTTGCGGCTGTAAGTGCGGGTTTCATTGGTATCCTGCTCTATCTGAAAAGCACGGAATCCTTTTAATTTCAATTCGCTGTTAAAATCCGAAACCGTTCTTTTTACTTTGTCTTTCATAGAACAAAGTTAAGAAATTCAAACAAATTAAAAATATGTATTTATCCTTCATTATTGATTTTTAAATTACGGAATATTCTGTTCACCCTGCACAATTAAGTAAAACTACTGAGTTTTTTGTTTCTTAAACTCATTAATTTTGGATGCATAAAACTGACGATTCCGAAAAGATTCAGACCTCTGTTTTGAAGTTTGAATAATTTTCAGAATCAGAAATACTAACCATTATAAAAACGAAATTACCATGCTGAAAAGACAAAAAGAAAGTATTGAGCAGGAAAGCCTGTTTCTAAGAACTGCAGCAGACAGTTCTCAGGGATTTCTGGAGAATCTTATGAAAGGCTATTCTAAACTTACGATTGATGATCCGCTGATTCCTTTCAGAGAAAAAGACCTGAACCAGATCGCAGATAATGTGGACTACGGAATTTTAAAAGCACTGGAAGGAACCTGGGTGAGCTACAACGCCGATTACAATAAAAATATCGACAGAACAATGAACGGAAGCGGCGTTCATACCACGATTATGCCTTCGCCGGGAACCAATTCGGGAACAATTCCGGGAAAATTCAGCTTCGAATGTGAAGAATACATTGAAAAACTGGTTTTTTCTCTTGTTCCGGGGGGTGTGCGTAACCGTGGCGGTGCAAATGAGCTGTTCTGCGGTGCTGTAAAGTATGAGCAGAGCATTAAAAGTGTGAATACCCAAAAAGATAATCCGGATTTGCTGTACACGCCTATTCATGAAGAAAACGGGATGTATCTCTGGCTAAGTGATGTTTACAATCATGCAGCCACAAAGGAATCCATTGAAAGAGACCGCGGAATTCATGCTTTTGATGAGGAGGATTACAAAAACTACGGGTACAAAGGCGAATACAGAAACGAGCCTTTGGTGCAGGTGAAGGATGAAAACGGAAATCCTCAGTATATTCTGATGAGCGAACTGAAGGAAGATCAGGAATATTATGAGATCATTCCGGCAAAAGAACTGAAACCGGGAGCCGGTAATCGCGGACCTTATTTTATTCCGGATTATTCTATTTCGCGAAGTGGGGTGATTCCTCACGGAAGTACGATTACTTTACTGGGCGACATCGTGCCTTCTCAATCCAATTATCTTATACAGGGAGCGCCACAGTTTCCGGAAGGTGACAAAGCTTGGAATTACGATTTCCTTTCTGTTTCGCCAACGATGGGAGGAGCAGGAGCGAGTGAAACGCATCCTATCAATCTGGATCAGCCCGCTCCGGCGTGGGTTCACGAAACGTTGAATGACCAAAATGATCCGGGAGAAAATAAAATTTATACGCAGAGAATTCTTGCACACGATCTTTATCCTTATTCCGTAAGACCGGATCTGAGACTGAGAGATACACTCAGCGGACAGGAAGTTAAGAATTATGTTTTTCTTCAGATGTCTTCCAAAAACAAGACCGGCGCGCAAGGCGGGATCTTAAATGTTCCTTTCGTAAACCGTTTTGTTCCGACGGTGGAGGTAAATTTCAGAATGTGGATCGAAACCGTGGTAGAAAACGGAAGAGAGATTCTTCAGCTTCAGTATGAGCAGATTATTCTTTTCGAATTCCATTTCGGAGATGATGGCGGAACGACAAGCTGGCCGCATATTCAGGTGAACACGCTGCGAAAACTGGAGGATATTCCTGAAGATCAGAGAAAAATTATAGAAGAGCAGTTTCTTGAAGGAACAAAAGCTTCGCAAAATATATCCTTAAATGCTCCGGCTGCGACATCAGGCTGTCCGTATCATAAAGGGTAAGTAAATATTTATACTATGGTTTTAAAGAAAGCAGCGACGGCACAAGTGCCGTCGCTGCTTAATATCTGCAATACTTATTTAACCTGAGTTCAGGATAAGTCTTCTCAAACGCAAGATTAAACAAAGAGATTCAATTATCAGGAATTCAGCTTTTAAGATATACAAAGGCGTAAAACTGATCAAAGTGATACCATTTTTGTCTTTTCTAAATAAACGAAGTGCCTTTGTTTATCTTACCAACTTTCAATAAGTAAAAAAATCTTTTGTTTTTCTTTGCGATAAATTAATATAATACTATAAATCAGTTATTTAAATTTATTTCTTATCCTGAACTGAGGTTAATTTAACCAGAAAAGATTTTATCTTAAGTAAATTCGATGTAAAGTTTTCAAATCAAAATTGAATAGCTATAACCATCACAAAGACCAAAATATTAAGATAAAGAGTTTAAAAAAGTTTAAATTTAATGATTACCCTTTTGCTTTTTCGTCTGTGAACAATTCTACGCTTTCTCTTTTGTCAATAAGCTGCATCGGATATTGTTCGGGATTGTAAACTCCGTTTAAAACTTCATTCAGAGCGTGTTTTTTGTTTTCTCCGAAGGTAACAATCAGAATATTTTCAGCGTTGTTGATGATGGGAGCTGTAAGGGTGATTCTGAACATTTCCTGAGGTTTCAGGTAATACGCATCCACCCACTTTTCTTTTTCCCAAAGAACTTTTTCTCCCGGAAACAGTGATGCTGTATGTCCGTCGTCTCCCATTCCCAAAAGAATAAAATCAAAACGTCCGTCATTTCCCAGAACATTTCTGATCTGATTTTCATATTCCGCAGCAAATTCTTCCGCAGAAACTTCGTCTTTATACATTGGGAAAATGTGATCTTTAGTTACGGAAACATGATCGAGAAGTGTATCGAATGTCATTTTAGCATTGCTTTTCTCGTCATTCAGCGGAACCCATCTTTCGTCTACCCAGAAAAAAAAGACTTTGCCCCACTCTATTTTATCTGCATATTCCTCGGAAGCCAACAGCTTAAAAATAGCTTTCGGAGAAGAACCTCCGCTTAGCGCCACCACAAAACGACCGTGATGCTGAATCGACTTTTCAGCCAAATCTACAAATCGGTCTGCAGATTTTTTATATAATGTATCTAAATCGTTAAATACGGTAATCTTCATTTTTACTTTTCTTTATTAAATTTTAAACCCAGTGATGCCCCTGTCTTTCTACCAGAGCCGTACTTTCTTCCGGTCCCCAGCTTCCGGCTTCGTAATTCGGGAAAGAGCTGTCTTTTTCATTTGCCCACGCTTCCTGAATGGTTTTCACCACATCCCATGCTTCTTCTACCTGATCGGAACGCATAAACAGGGTTAAGTCTCCTAAAAGTGCATCCAACAATAACGTTTCGTACGCTTCCGGTGTATCTTCCTGACAGGCAAAATTATCAAAAATCATTTCCACAGGTTTTAAAACCAGAGAAAGTCCCGGCTTTTTTGCCATAAACTGCAGTCTGATATCCATTAAAGGCTGAATGTTAATAATCAGTCTATTGGCAGATAAATGCTGTGAACTTTCTGAAAACGTAGAATGCGGAAGCGGCTTAAACTGAATGGTAATGTAAGAATGCTTTTCTTTCATCTTTTTCCCTGTCCTTACGTAGAAAGGAACATCTTGCCATCTTTCGTTATCCAGATAGAACTTTACAGCGGCAAATGTTTCCGTGTTAGAATCCGGTGCAATTCCTTCTTCCTGTCTGTAACCTTTTGCTTTTTCGCCATTTACCGTCCCTTTTCCGTACTGCCCTCTCACGGCGTAATGATCCACTTTTTCCGCAGGAATTCTTCGGATAGATTTCAGGACATCTACTTTACGATCTCTGATCTCTCCGGATTCCAGTGAAGCAGGCGGTTCCATTGCCACCATACAGAGAATCTGCAAAAGATGATTCTGAACCATATCTCTGAGCGCACCGGTCTGCTCGTAGAAGCTTCCTCTGGTTTCCACTCCTACTTCCTCCGCTACCGTAATCTGTACAGATTCAATATGTTTACGATCCCATAAAGGTTCAAAAATCGCATTTCCGAATCTGAAGGCAAGAATATTCTGTACAGTTTCTTTTCCAAGATAATGATCGATTCTGTAGATCTGCTCTTCTTCAAAAGCATCTGCCAAAAGACTGTTCAGCTCAATCGCTGACTGTTTATCGTGTCCGAAAGGTTTTTCGATGATAATGCGGTCTTTTTTGGGATCTGAAGCCAGCAATGCATTTTTAATATGATTGGAAATGGTTGCCACAAAATTGGGACCTATTGAAAGATAGAAAAGTCTGTTTCCTCTTGTTCCGTAGACTTTATCAAAACTTTCCAGCTTCTGATTAAGATTTTTATAGGAATTTTCTTCATCAAGCTGATGCTGAAAATAGGTAATATGTGCCTGAAATCCCGCCCAGTCTTCCGAAGTTACTTTTTTTCTTGAAAAGCTGTTCAGGTTTTCTCTGATGTAATTTTTGAAATATTCGTCAGAATTATCTGCTCTTCCCAAAGCAATGATATTGAAGCCTTTCGGCATTCTTCCATCAATATAAAGATTGTAAAAAGCAGGAAAAAGTTTTCTTTTTGCTAAATCTCCTGTTGCGCCAAAAATGATAATTGTTGTTGGCTGCAAAACTTTATTTTCGCTCATTTCTGAATTTTAATGATTAAAACTTTCCCAGTTGGTATGAAAAACTCCCTCTCTGTCGGTTCTTTGGTAAGTGTGCGCTCCGAAATAATCCCTCTGTGCCTGAATCAGGTTCACCGGAAGAGATTCCGTAGTATACGCATCAAAATATCCTAAAGCCGTCTGAAGTCCTAAGCTTGAAATACCGTTTGAAACTGCAAAAGCTGCTGTTTTTCTCAATGAAGAAACCTTTTCTTTAACAATAGATGCGATGTTTTCATCAAGCAAAATATTGGAAAGCTGAGGATTTTTTGTATAAGCAGCGTAGAATTTCTCCAATAAAACGGAACGGATAATGCATCCTCCTCTCCAGATTTTTACCACATCTTTCAGAGGAATTTCAAACTGATATTCTTCGGAAGCTTTTACCAGTAAAGCCAGACCTTGTGCATAGCTGATTAATGTCGACAAATACAGCGCCTCTCCCACTTCTTTAATGAAAATTTCTTTGTTCTCAGGAGTTACGACCTCACTGTGAGAATACAGTTGGGACGCTCTTATTCTTTCGTCTTTATAAGCTGATAAAATTCTGGACGTTACTGCAATATCAATCGTCGGAATTGAAACACCGATTTCCATAGCCTGTTCGGAAGTCCATTTTCCGGTTCCTTTTGCGCCTGCTTTATCTAAAATCTGATCAACCAGATAACCATCGGTTAAAGAATCTTTCTGCTGGAAAATGTCTCTTGTGATTTCGATCAGGAAAGAATTCATTTCTCCGTTATTCCATTCTTTAAACACTTCATAAAGTTCATCATTTCTAAGCTTTGCTCCTTTTCTCAGTAAATCATACGCTTCGCTGATGAGCTGCATAATGGCATATTCAATCCCGTTGTGAACCATTTTCACATAATTTCCGGCAGAACCTTTTCCCATATAGGCTGTACACGCATCGCCATCTACTTTGGCTGCAATGGCTTCCAGCATCGGCTGTAAAAGTCCGAACGCTTCCTGATCTCCGCCCGGCATAATGCTTGGTCCTGTTCTCGCTCCTTTTTCGCCTCCGGAAACCCCCATTCCCATAAAATGAAGCTTTTGGGAAGCCAGATCTGCCACACGTCGGTCGGTATCTTTGAAATAAGAATTTCCAGCGTCTATTACGATATCGCCTTCACTCAAAATAGGTTTAAGATTTTCTAATACCGCATCTACCGGTTTTCCGGCAGGAACCATCAGAATGATTTTTCGCGGTGTTTCCAGCTGGGATACAAAATCTTCCAGAGAAGGTATTCCTTTGATATTCATACCGGAAGTTTTCTGTTCTTCCAAATCTTTTATTTTTTCATGATCAAGATCAAATCCTGCAATAGAAAATCCGTGATCGGCGATGTTGTACAGGAGATTTCTCCCCATGACTCCGAGTCCGATCATACCATAACTGTATTTTTCCATTATGATGATGTATTAGTGAATGTTTAAACGTTTAAAGCTTTAAAATTAAGCATTATGAAAGTGATACCGAAATATGATTCATAAAAATTTTCTATATGATGTTTAAGGTGAATTTTAAAACTTGCTTAAAAATATCATCCTCAACTGTTTATCCTGTTCGATAAAAAACCGGCAACACATATCTGCGTTGCCAGTTCTCAAAAAATAATCGGATATATTTGAAATCAAGAAATTTTTCCTGCCAGTCTTCTCACCATTCCTTTAAAAATAATCCCGTGAAACGGCAAAACAGAATACCAATATAATCTTCCGGTTAATCCATGAGGTCGAAAAACCGCTTTTTGCCAAAGTTTACCTTTGTAGACTTTAAACATCAACCACGCTTCTCCGGGAAGTTTCATTTCTGCGAAAAGAATCAGTTTGCCTTCTTCTTTGTTGGCATACAGAACACGCCAGAAATCCAGTGCATCGCCTTCGTGCAGTCTATCGGGATGCGTTCTTCCACGTCTTAATCCTGGTCCGCCAACCAATAAATCCAAAAAACCGCGAACTTTCCAGAGACTTTGACCGTACCATCCGTTTGCACCGCCTAAAGAAAAAACTCTGTGGAGACATTTTTCACGGTCATCATATTCTTCGGTTCTTAAATCTACAAAACAGCCATATTTTGGAACATCGAGATAATCTTTCAGGCTGGAATCGCTTCTGCTGCTGATAAAGCTGTCTTTCCAGCTTGAAGCAATTTCGTTGTCCTGAATTTTAGCCAAAGTTCTTCTTAACGCCGTATCATAAGAAAATGGCTGAACTCCGGTAATCTGTTTGATTTCCGCAAGGCTTTCCGGTCTGCAGATAACTTCAATTTTCATACTTCCGACCAATGCAGAAGCTAAATTATAGGATGTTGAAGTAATAAAATACAGCCAGTAAGAAGACAATTTCGGAGTCATTACAGGAACGGTAAAAATCTTTCTTTTCAGTCCTCTGATTTTGGCAAACTCCAAAAGCATTTCTTTGTAGGTCAAAACATTATCACAGCCAATGTCAAAATTTCTGTGATACGCCTGTTCTTTAAATAAGGTAAAAATCAGAAAATCCAGAACATTGGCAATTCCTATCGGCTGACATTTTGTGTGGAGCCATTTCGGAGCCACCATCACCGGTAATTTTTCCACCAGATCTCTGATGATTTCGAAAGATGCACTTCCTGAACCAATAATAATTCCTGCCCGTAAAACGGTTGCCGGAACTTTACATTTCATCAGGATTTTTTCAACTTCAAATCTTGAACTCAGATGTTGAGAAAGCTCTTTTTCATTCGCTAAACCCGAAAGATAAATGATGTGTTTACAATCAGTTTTTTCAATATAATTTGAAAAATTAACGGCGCATTGTCTTTCAATTTCTGCATAATCGTTGCTGTTGCTCATCGAATGCATTAGATAATACGCTCCGGAAATATCTTTTGGAATATTTTCCAGTGTTTCAGGTTTCAGAAAATCCACTTCCACCACTTCAATCTGAGCATCATCAATATCCACACTTTTAGAAAAACGGTTTTTGTCTCTGCAGCAGCAAATTACCTGATAACCTTGTGCAGCGATTACGTTAATCATTCGTTTCCCGATATATCCGGTAGCGCCGGTAAGCAGAATTTTTTTCATAAGATTGGTTTTGGTGACTGGAATTTGTTTCTCAGCGTAATGAGAAAATTATACCTTTTCTAAGAGATGTCCAAAATAATCTTTCTTTTTTGAAAGATAACTTTCATTCACCTCGTTAGATTCTATTTCCAAAGGAACTCTATGATTCAGAATAATTCCGCTGTTTTCCAGAGATTTAAGCTTATCCGGATTGTTCGTCAGCAGATTAATTTCTTTCACATTCAGAATCTTAAGCATTTCCACTGCCACATCAAAATTTCTTCCGTCTGCAGGCAAACCAAGTTTCAAATTGGCTTCCACTGTATCAAAACCTTTTTCCTGAAGTGCATACGCTCTTAACTTATTGATGATTCCTATATTTCTTCCTTCCTGTCTAAGGTAAATAATCATTCCGCCGTTTTCCGACATATATTTCATTGCCGCGTCTAATTGCTGTCCGCATTCACATTTTTTAGAATGAAAAATCTCGCCTGTAATACATTCCGAGTGAAAACGCACGTTTACCGTTTTGCTGAAATCTGTGTTTTCTGCTACCCAAACCAAGTGCGGATTCCAGTCTTCTTCGTGTTCTGAGAATGCATAAACAGTAAACATTCCAAAATCTGTAGGTATATTCGATTGTGCCTGTATTGTCAACATAATTCAAAAATTAAATGGTTTATATAGTACAAATTTATACTTTATTTTAATTAAATGTAAAATTATTTACTAAATTTGTCAATAAATAAATTCTATTATGCAAGAACAAGCCAATATCACGCAGGAAAAAATATTTGAATTATACGGAGATTATCTTTTGAATCACGGAGAAAAACCGAAAAACGTTTACCTTTTTGCGAAAGAAAATAATTTTGAGGAAAAAGAGTTTTATCATTATTTCTCAGGATTCGAGCAGATTGAAAAAGAAATATTGAATCATCTTTTCACAAAATCTCTGGAACTCGCTTCGGAAGTTAATTCCTCCAGCGAAGTGACAACCAAAGAAAAACTCCTGAATGTCTATTATATTTTCTTTGAAAATATGACAATGAACCGTTCTCTGGTATTATCAATTTTGGGAAGCAATAAAATCCAGAACATCAAAACGCTTCAAAATCTTAGGGAAACCCATAAACAATTTGTCAATACTCTCGATTTCAACGAATGGGAAATGATTGAAAAAGCGAAGGAAGACATCCGAAAATTCAATGAAAAATCAAGACAGGAAGCACTTTGGCTCCATTTGGTTTCCGCCATTGATTTCTGGAAAAAAGACACTTCTCCCGATTTTGAAAAAACTGATATTTTCATAGAAAAAACCATTGACACCGGTTTTGAATTAATGGATAATGAACCTTTAAGAAAAGTTTTCGACCTTGGAAAGTTTCTTTGGAAGGAGAAGTTTAAAATGAGTTGATAAATGGCGATTGGCAACTGGCTTTTGGTTTCGAATAAGCTAATATTTATTTGGGCAGCTATTTCCGCCCTCCACTCCCGCTTTTTTGCAAATCAATGACTTCGATTCCTCAGCCATTGATTTACAAAAAGAGCTCCGTTCAGGTCGGGCTGCTAGATTTGCCGATTCAAAATTTAAATTTAAAAGAATTAGGTACTTCAGTTGCGAAAATTAAAGAAAAAACAGGAGAATGTTCCGCTCCGTAGGTGCGGAATCTGTGTTGAAATTACGAATAATTGTGTTGAAGAGAACTCCGTAGGAGTTCAATCTTAAAATTCAGAGATGAATTAAAAATAGCACTCCTACGGAGTGCCACCAAGAACAAATGCTTTAAGCTACACAGATAAAGCTCCCAAAGGAGTTTAACACAACACCTTTTGCGAACTTAAGAACAGTTAGCAATTAAAAAAATCATTGCAACATTGCGTTAAAAACATTTGACAAACAAAATTTAAAAATGAAAACATTAGATAAAATTCCTACAGGAAAATTGGAACGGACAAGCAGTCTGCTTAAAGCGGGAGCAAAAGTCGGTGTCAATTACCTGAAATATTACGGAAATAAAATCACGAAAGACGAAGATGAAGCCCGCAAAATTCTGAATGAGGACAATGCAACAGATATTTACGATTCATTAAAAGAATTGAAAGGTTCCGCGCTGAAAGTTGCCCAGATGCTGAGTATGGAAAAAAACATTCTTCCGGTGGAATATGTGGAGAAGTTCTCGCTTTCGCAGTTTTCCGTTCCGCCGTTGTCGGGTGCTTTGGTGAAGAAAACATTCAGAAAATATTTCGGGAAAAATCCGGAAGATATTTTTGATGAATTTTCTGCTGAATCGGTTAATGCCGCGAGTATCGGACAGGTTCATACGGCAAAAAAAGACGGCAAAAAACTGGCAGTGAAAATTCAGTATCCCGGTGTGAGAGAAAGCATTTCGAGCGACCTGAAAATGGTAAAACCGATTGCAATGAAGATGTTCAACATCAAAAAAGAAGGTTCGGAGTCTTATTTTCAGGAAGTGGAAGACAAACTATTTGAGGAAACCGATTATAATCTGGAACTGAAAAGAAGTCAACACTTTGCAGAAGAATGCAGTCATCTTTCGAATGTAAATTTTCCGCATTATTATCCGGAATTTTCGTGTGAGAAAATCATCACAATGGACTGGATGTCCGGAATTCATTTTTCGGAATTTACCAAAAAACAGAATTCGCAGGAGGATTTGAATAAAATCGGACAGACACTTTGGGATTTTTATATGTATCAGATGCATATTCTGAAAAAAGTTCACGCCGATCCGCATCCGGGAAATTTCCTGATTTCGGAAAATAATGAATTATTGGTTATTGATTTTGGCTGTATCAAGGAAATTCCGGAGGATTTTTACATTCCATATTTTGAGCTTGCTAAAGAGGAAAATCTGAAAAATCCTGAGATTTTCCGTGAGAAATTATTTACACTGGAAATTCTTCGTGAAGACGATTCTCCACAGGAAAAGGAGTTTTTTGCCAAATTATTCTATGAATTACTGGAACTGTTTACAAGACCCTTTAATCAGGAAAAATTCGATTTTTCAGACGAATCATTCTTTCAGGAAATTGCCGATTTGGGACAAAAATATGCAAAAGCAAGTGATATGAAGGGAATGAATACCAACCGCGGTTCCCGACATTTTATTTATCTGAACCGAACGTTCTTCGGATTGTACAATATGATGCACGATCTGAAAGCGAAAGATGTAGCGATTAATAATTTTAAAAATTATTGTAAGTGACATTTAACCGCAAATCGAAGATTCGACGGAGCCAAAAGTCACAAAAGATTTTGATGAATTACAGGTTATTAAAAGAGCCGAAAGGTTTGAAAACGATTTTATTGGAATAAATGAATCATTAACAGGTCGCTCCTACGGAGCTCTCATCTTATAAAAATGTTAGCTATTAACAGTCAGCTCCTATCGGAGCATTATAAAATTCCGTAGGAATTAGCTGTTAATAGAAAATAGAAAGCCGTAAAAGGAAGCTCCGTAGGAGCGACCTGTTAATATTACAATTGTATTTGAATTAAAGTTTAATATAAAAAATATGCCTTCACAATTACCGTCCAAAATCTGTGAAGTCTGCGGACTGCCATTCAACTGGCGGAAAAAGTGGAAGAAAAACTGGGACGAAGTAAAATATTGCAGCGAAAGATGCCGGAAAAACAAAAAATCAACATACTCTGGTTCACCAAAGATTTAAGAACGAGAGATTCAGAATCACTTTACAAAGCGATGCAGGAAGATTTACCTTTTCTTGCAGTGTATGTTTTTGACGCTGAATTTTTTGCTCAAAAACAGCTCGGTTCCAGAAAAATCGGAAAATACCGTGCAAATTTTTTGCTGGAAAGTGTAGAAAATTTAAAGCAGAATTTAGCGAAACAGAAGATTCCTTTTTTAGTTAAGTACAGCAAAACGGAAGACGTTTTTAAAGAAATTTCCGAGGAATTTGAAATCGTGAAGATTTTCTGTCAGGAAGAATGGGCGAAGGAAGAAACCGATCTTAAGACAAAAATCCGAAGTGTGGTTCCGGCTGCCGTTTGGGAAAAATCGTATTCTCAGTTTCTGGTTCATCCGCTTTTTGTTTTTAAAACTTTGGATAAAATTCCGATGCTTTTTACCGCGTTCCGGCAGAAAATTGAAAAAAACCTGCTGATCCGCCCTGAATTTGAATCGGAAGATTTGATGTACGATAAACCGGAAATTCATTTTAAAAGTGATACCATTTCGTTAAAATCGCTAGGTTTTGAAGATTTTGAAACGGACGAAAGAACTGCTTTTCCTTTTTCGGGCGGAGAAAATGAAGCATTGAAAAGATTGTATCATTATTTCTCGGAAACACAGAATCTGAGTCTGTACAAGCAAACCCGAAACGGTTTGGTGGGAAAAGATTACAGTTCGAAATTTTCGGCTTGGCTGTCGGATGGAAGCTTTTCTGCGGTAACCATTTATCACGAGATAAAAAAATATGAGGAAGAATTCGGAGCCAATGAATCCACGTATTGGTTGATTTTTGAATTGCTCTGGCGGGATTTTTTCAGATATGTTTCTTTACAGTACAAAGATTTGATTTTCTGGAAAAGCGGAATCAATCATCAAAAATATTTTGCGGAAAGCAATGAAGAATTGATTCAAAAATGGAAGGATGGAGAAACGGATTCCGATTTCGTGAATGCCAATATGCTTGAGCTGAAAAATACAGGCTGGATGAGCAATCGCGGTCGCCAGAATGTCGCTTCCTATTTCTGCAAAATTCTGAAACAGGACTGGAGAATCGGAGCGGCGTATTTTGAAGAAATGCTGATTGATTATGATGTTCACAGCAATTACGGAAACTGGATGTATCTCGCCGGAGTCGGAAATGACAACCGTGACCGGACTTTTAACCCTGAAAAACAGGCAGAAATGTATGATTCCAATCAAAAATTCAGACGTTTATGGCTAAAGCAGTAAAACATACCGCCCAATTGATCTTTCCGCATCAGCTTTTTGAGGATACGGATTATTTGGATAAAAGCCAGCCTGTGTTTTTGGTTGAGGAATTTCTGTTTTTTAAGCAGTATTCTTTTCATCAACAGAAAATTGCGTTTCACCGTGCGACAATGAAGTTTTATGAAAGTGAACTAAAAAAGTCAGGTTTTGAGGTTGAATATATTGAAAGTTCATCGAAATATTCAGACATCCGAAATTTAATTTCGAAGCTTGAAAAAGAAAGTTTTACAACGATAAAAACAACGGATGTTTGCGACAACTGGCTGGAAAAAAGATTAAAGGAAACCAAATTAGAACTCGAAATTTTGGATAGTCCGCTTTTCATTAATACCAAAGATGATCTGAAAGATTATTTTGAGGGTAAAAAATCTTATCATCAGACTGACTTTTACAAACAGCAGAGAATCACGCGAAATATACTGATGAAAGCCGGAAAACCGTTGGGCGGAAAATGGACGTACGACACGGAAAACCGAAAAAAATACCCGAAAAATAAAAAAGCGCCTGCTATTCATTTCCCGAAAAACAATAAATTTTACGAGGAAGCAAAGCAATACACCGAAAAGCATTTCGCTAAAAATTACGGAACGCTTACGGATGAACAGCTCTACCCGACTACTTTTGAGGAAGCGGAACAGTGGCTGGAACAGTTTCTTGAAAACCGTTTTCTCGAATTTGGCGTTTACGAGGACAGTATTGTTGAAAAAGAATATTTTCTGCATCACAGCGTGCTTTCTCCGTTAATGAATGTCGGACTTTTAACACCTGAAAATGTGCTGGAAAAAGCGATTTTATTTGCAAAAGATCACGATATTCCGGTGAATTCTTTGGAAGGTTTTGTACGCCAGATTTTGGGTTGGAGAGAATTTGTTCGCGGAGTTTATGTGTATCAGGGGACATATCAGCGGAATAAAAATTATTGGAAACACAACAAAAAACTTCCGGAATCTTTTTACACCGCCAAAACAGGAATCCGCCCAATTGACAGTTCGCTCCAGAAAATCCTGAAAACAGGTTATGCCCATCACATCGAAAGACTGATGATCTTTGCCAACTTTATGAATCTTGCTCAGTTCAATCCGGATGAAGTGTACCAATGGTTTATGGAAATGTTCATTGATTCTTACGATTGGGTTATGGTTCCGAATGTGTACGGAATGAGCAGTTTTTCGGACGGCGGAAAAATGAGTACGAAGCCGTACATCAGCGGAAGCAATTATATTAAAAAGATGAGCGATTATCCCGATGAAGAATGGAATGAAAAATGGGATGCGCTTTTTTGGAATTTCATCAATGACAACAAATATTTTTTTGCTAAAAATCCAAGATTGGGAATGATGCTGAGAACACTGGAGAAAATGCCGGAAGAGAAACGAAAACAGCATTTTAAAACAGCGAAGGAATTTATGGGAAATTTGAAATGATTTTTTAACCACAAAAGACACAAAAGAATTGATTGGTAAAAAGTTTTCAAAAGAGCAAAAAAGATTCTATAAAAAGACTTTGCTGAGTGAAACGCCTTTGCGAACAAAAAATATTTTCAAAATTTTAAAGAAAAATCTTTGCGGACTTTGCGTTAAAAATCAAAAAAAATGAATAAAAACCTCAACATACAACAAATCGACAGAGTCATCGAAATGGCGTGGGAAGACAGAACACCGTTTGAAGCGATACAATTTCAGTTTGGAATCAGTGAATCGGAAGTAATTGAACTGATGCGTTCGGAGCTGAAAGAATCGAGTTTTAAGCTTTGGAGAAAAAGAGTGAATTCGGGAGTAAGCCAAAAACATCTGAAGAAAAGAAGCGAAGAGATCGATCGCTTTAAATGCAGCAGACAGAGAGTTATCAGCAATAATAAAATCTCGAAAAGGTAGTTGATTTAACCGCAAAAGGCACAAAAGAATTGTTTGGAAATAAAGTTTTGCAAAAGAGCAAAAAAGCATTGTAAATAAAAACCTTAACAAGATTAGTCTCACAATGCAGATAATTAAATGAGCAGTATTAGAGATGTCACACTGAGCCTGTCGAAGTGTCTCGAAATAAAACCTTCATGTTCAAAACATTAAAATAAAAATTATGAAAAATATCGTCATCATCGGTTGCGGAAAAGGAATTGGACTGGCAACGGCAAAAATTCTTGCAGAACAACACAAAATCATTGGAATTTCCAGAACGGAAAATCACGAACTGAATCATCCGAATATTGAATTTCACGCAGTAGATATTCTTTCGGGAAATTTAGATGAAATCAGCTTTCCGGAAATTGTGGACGGATTGGTTTATGCGCCGGGAAGTATTAATCTGAAACCTTTTAACCGACTTTCTGTAGATGATTTTAAGAATGATTTTGAAATTAATGTTTTGGGAGCGGTAAAAATTATTCAGAAACTGTTACCGAATCTCAAAAAGTCGGAAAGTGCCTCTGTTGTGCTTTTCAGTTCCGTGGCGGCAAAACTGGGAATGCCTTTTCACGCTTCGATTGCAGCGAGTAAAAATGCGGTGGAAGGTCTTACGAAAAGTCTGGCGGCAGAATTTTCGGCTCAGAAAATCAGGGTGAATGCAATTGCGCCTTCTTTAACGGACACAAATTTAGCATCACAGCTTTTGGCTACGCCTGAGAAAAGAGAAGCCTCTGCGAAAAGACATCCGTTACAAAGAGTGGGAACTGCGGAAGAAATCGCGGAAATGACGGCATTTTTAGTTTCGGATAAATCGTCGTGGATCACAGGACAGGTTTTCGGAATCGATGGAGGAATGGGAAGTGTGAAACTTTAGTTGGAGAGTTTGAGGGTTTTTGAGTTTTGGAGTTATGACTTTATACATTGATACATCTCCAGACTATTAAATTGTTACATTATTAAAAATACTTAGATTAAATTTGCATTATGAATACCGACTTTTTCATTGATCTGCTTCATCAGGTTAAAGAATTTGAAAACTCCGATGCTTACAGACCTAACTCTACAGTCGAAGATTTCCGGTTGTGGCTGAATGATAAAAAATACAGAAAAGAGAGCCCGACCAAGCTTTTTAAAAATGAACAGCATCAGGTTTCTTTCACAGAGAATGAAATCTGCAAACAGGTTCTGCTTCTGGGACGATATTCTAAACAACTGATAAGAAAGGGTTTAAATGATTTTCCTGAACTTGCCAATGAAGAATTCACCTATCTCTACCGATTGAAAGATGAGCCGAATCTTACCAAAATTCAGCTTATTGAAAGAAACGGGCACGAAAAACAGACCGGAACGCAGATCATCAAACGTCTTCTTGAATATGGCTTAATTGAAGAGAAAAACGACAGTGAAGACAAAAGAAGTAAACGCCTCAACATTACCGCGAAAGGGGAAGATTACTTCCACCGTTCTGTTGAAAAAGTGAACATGACCTCCAGAATTCTTGCCGGTAAACTGGAAAATAAGGAAAAAACAGAGCTTCTTGAGCTGCTGCGAAAACTGAATGATTTCCATTCTCATGTGTACTCTGAATACCGAAATGAAGATATTGTGAAAGTAATGGATCTGATAGCTTACAACAGAAATCAGAAATAGAGTTGTTTAAACTTTTTTAAATAAAAATATTCCTGTTGGAAAAAGCAAAGACGCAGGATTTTTTTATTGCTTAAAATCTTCAAGGTGCCAGAAATCAAAGATTTTTAACAAGGATTGATGATTACAGTTATTAAGTTAAAACAAGTCTATAATCTTCAGATCTATATCAAAGGTTTCGTTTAAAACTTTCAAACAGCAAAAAGTCTGAAAGTTTTAAACGAACGGATAAAAACTGATGGGCAGGCTATTTTTTATCAAGCCATGCGGAAATGTATTCGCGGTTCATCCTTGCGATATTATCCAGCGAAATATTTTTAGGACATTCTACTTCACAGGCTCCGATTACGGAACAGTTTCCAAAGCCTTCCTCATCCATTGCCTGAACCATATTCAGAACCCTTCTTTTGGCTTCTGTTCTTCCCTGCGGGAGCAATGCAAAATGAGAAACCTTGGCTCCCACAAAAAGCATTGCAGCTCCGTTCGGACAGCACGCAACACAGGCACCACAACTTATACACGAAGCGGCATCCATTGCTTTGTCGGCATCTTCTTTAGGAACTGCAACTGCATTGGCATCGAGTGTATTTCCTGAAGTATTGACGGAAATAAATCCTCCTGCAGCCATAATCCGGTCGAATGCGCTCCGGTCTGTAATGAGATCTTTAATCACAGGAAAGGCAATACTTCTCCAGGGTTCGATAACGATGGTTTCTCCGTCTTTAAACATTCGCATGTGAAGCTGACAGGTCGTAATTCCTGTATCGGGACCATGTGCTCTTCCGTTAATGTACAGCGAACACATTCCACAGATTCCTTCCCGACAGTCGTGGTCAAAAGCTACCGGTTCTTTATTTTCGCTAATCAGTTTTTCATTAAGAATATCCAGCATTTCTAAAAAAGAAGAGTCTGTGGAAATATCCGGAACTTTATAGATTTCAAATTTTCCTTTAACCTTTCTGTTTTTCTGTCTCCAGATTTTTAAAGTAAGATTCAGATTTTTTTTCAGCGTCATTATTTTTGATTTAGTGGAATTAAAATTAAATGAAAAGCGATCTTTATTTTTACGATGTCCATCATAATTCTTTAGATACAGATAGAAAATTTTTCGGGATTAAAATTCTTAGACAAGAAAAGTAAAATTATGATCTCAGTCATAATGGTATAATTTTTTTACTTCTACATTTAATTCAGCTTACTTCAACAAATTCATTACATCTAAAACCTTATATATGCTTATATCAGAAGAACTTTTACTCGATTACGGTGCAGAAGAAGAAACTTTCGGGCGCCATCACACCATTTTTAATGAAGGAGATAAACCTCAATATTATTATCAGGTGGTGGAAGGAAGAATAAAGCTGAACCATTACAACGATGAAGGAAGGGAACTTATTCTTGCTATTCTGGACAGAGGACTGAGCGTTTGTGAACTTCTTTTGTTTATAGATCAGACCTATCCTGTAAATGCTGTAACTTTTGAAAAATGTACCATTCTGAAGCTTCCTAAAAAAAGATTTATAAAAATGCTGGACGACAATCCTGAAATTTCGAGGGACATCAATAAATTTTTATCGGAAAGGCTTTACTATAAATACATCATGCTGGAAAATAATTCTTCTCTCCGACCGGATACCCGGATTGTAGGCGTACTGGAATATCATAAAAGCTTTTATGAAGATCAGTCGAAATATTCTTATGAAGTCCCGTTTACCCGACAGCAAATTGCTGCTATAACCGCTTTAAGAGTGGAAACCGTCGTAAGAGCAGTGAAAAGGCTGGAAAAAGAAAAATATCTGAAAATCATCAACAGAAAAATTCATGTCTGAATTTTAGATACCACAGTTCGGTACTTTAGTTAAAAATGGTCTTATAGTTGCAGAAACCTCAGCAGCCAAACACTAAAATATTATATTATGGAAACGAAGACCGCAACTAAAAAAGCGCCTGCAAAAAAAACAACACCTGCTAAAACGGCAGCCAAATCCAATGTGAAAACCTCAACAAAGGCAACTGCCAAAACACCTGCAAAGAAAAATGCAGCAAAAGAACTCAAGGATCTTTTTGAAGATTCTCTGAAAGACATTTACTGGGCAGAAAAAGCCCTGCTGAAAGCATTGCCTTCGATGATGAAAAATGCAACTCATGAAAAGCTGAAAAAAGCAATAGAAAACCACATTATTGAAACTGAAGGTCATGTTGAAAGACTTGAGGAATGCTTCAAAGCTTTGGGTAAAAAAGCTCAGGCTAAAAAATGTGACGCTATGCAGGGTTTACTGGATGAGGGAAAAAGTATTATTGAAGAAACGGAACCGGGACCTGTAAGAGATGCCGGAATTATTGCCGCAGCACAGAAAGTTGAACATTACGAAATCGCAACCTACGGAACTCTGGCAGCATTTGCAAAAGTACTGGAAGAAAAAGACTGTATGAAGCATCTTCTAAGTACTCTGGAAGAAGAAAAGAAATGTGATGAACTGCTTACGAAAGTTGCAGATATCAATCTCAACAGTAAGGCATTATAGAAAAAACATTTTCATGATAAGAAAAGGAAACCAAAGCGGTTTCCTTTTTTTATTAATTTCCGGTAGATGTCCCTTTAAAAGTATTGGTACTGAAATCAAGAGTGCAGTTGTCTGTTAAAATATGAACTTTGAGATTTTCAGCATACACAGGAAATCCTTTTTGAATCACCGACGTATTGGTTTTTCCGATTTCTCTTGCATTAATGATCCACGCCGATCCGAATCCTGTGAAAGTATAATCACTGCAATTTCATCATCTTTTTGACCATACAATAACTTTAATACTTCTCTGATCGGGAAAAACTCTTCTGTATTATGAACTTCTTTCTGAACTTTCCCGCCGGCAATGATGAGTCTGCCTTTCGGATGGACGAATGTTCCCTTATTCATTATCCGTTTTCACATGGGTTCTGTCTTTCTCGGTATTTGCCGTATCTGAAACTTCATTCAGTGTCTGAATAGTATCCGAAGCTTTATCGTTTACCGTTTCTTTCTTATTGTTCTGATCTGTATACTGCGTTTCGGATTTTGTGCACGACGACAAAATGCATAACATAAAGATAAGTGATGCTAAATTTTTCATATTAATCTGGATTTGATTATCAAACTTAAGGATCAGAGAACGAAAAAATTATGATGCAGGTCACAATAAGTCTCATTAAACTTTTAATTTAAGCATAAGCAGAAGGTTTTGTTTGCTATTGATAACTTTTGCTTATTCTGAAAATAAGATTTACAGAGATTTAATTGTTTTTACGCCGAACTTACCTTAATTAAAAAAGCTTCCCGAATCGGGAAGCCTGTTTAGAATAAGTGCAAAAATGATAAAGTATGCTTATTCAAAGATAATAAGGACTTCCTGTGATATTTTATGATCTCTCTCATAATTGATGATTTAAATTGAAGAAAACTCACAATATTTCCCATAAATGTGGTATTTTTTATTGTAAATATTTTACGTTATGGTTTGCTATTTGTAATTATTTAAGAAATAATTAAGCTTAAATATTCATTTTTTTAACATTAAAATTCAACATATGATAATTAGTGAAGATTTATTGTTAGCGTACGGTGCAATCTATGAGATGTATAATGTAAACGAAACCGTTTTTCATGAAGGAAATTTGCCCAAATATTATTTTCAGATAGACAGCGGCATCGTGGAGCTGAATAATTACCATGAAGACGGAAAAGAGTTTACCCAGAATATATTATCGGATGGACAGAGTCTGGGAGAATCTTTTTTATTTGATGATAAAGTTTATCCCACCAATGCGACTGCGAAAACACCATGCAGGATTTTTAAACTTCCTAAGAATGATTTTTTCAGCCTCCTGAACCAAAATCCTGAAGTTTCCGCAAAAATGTTCAAATGTCTTGCAGACAGGCTGTATAATAAGTACATTATGCTTTTTAATATTTCTTCAGCGGATCCATCATACAAAATAAAAACCGTTATGGAAAGCCTGAAAGGTGAATCGGGAGATAAATATTCTTTTCAGGTTCCTCTTACGAGACAACAGCTTGCCAATTTAACGGGACTTCGTGTGGAAACGGTGATCAGAACGATTAAAAAAATGCATGACAACCATCAGTTAAGAATTGAAAACCGAAAAATATTTTATTAATTTTTACATCTTTCAGAGTATTCACAATTACTATTGATTAAATAATGAAAATAGAGCCTGAAATTCAGGCTCTATTTTTGGTTTACAACAGCAGAATCGGATTCTGTATAGTGCAGTGCTTATTTAAATTTTTATTTTCGGCATTGGTTTCTGTGTTTTCTTTGGGATCGTCCTGATCCGGATCGCATCTGCAGGACAAGGAAACAAAACCGCAAAAAATTCCCAATAGTATGGTGGCAATTGATTTCATAAAAGTTTCAGTTTAATTGTTTTTATTTTCGCTGGAAGGTTTTTGCATTTCCGACATTCTGTGAGCCGCCATTTGATCTGTTGTTATATTCGTCATGGCAACAGAAAGTTTATTTTTCAATCCTGAAATAACTTTGTCTTCTCCTTTCATTAAAGCATTAAACCCATCCATTGCTACATCTTCGGGTGAGGCAAGATTATCGGGATCATCCAGAATTTTACTTTCGTTCATATCTGCTTTGTTGAAAAAATCTGTATCAGTAGGTCCCGGCAAAAGTGCTGTTACGGTAATCCCCGAATCTTTCAGCTCTTCTCTTATGGCTTCAGACCAAGATAAAACAAAGGCTTTTGTACCGTGATATACAGAATGCCAAGGTCCGGGAGCTTTACTCGCGATGGAAGCAAGATTCAAAATTCTTCCTGAACCTTTCTGTAAACGATCTTTTAAGAATAATTTGGTCAAAATAATTACGGAGACAATATTCAGATTGATGATATCTACTTCACGGTGAATATCGGTTTCATGAAATTTTCCGTACACTCCCTGTCCTGCGTCATTTACAAGAATTTCAGGGCTTATTCCGTTCAGCTTCAGTTCAGAATACAAAGAATACGCATCTTCCTGATTAAAATGATTACATTTACTCCAAAGCTTTTCAGCTCTGCGGCTTTCTTTTTCAGCTCGTCATAATTTCGGGCAACAATTACGAGATCGTAGCCGTTTTTGGCGAAAATTTTTGCCAGTTCGTAACCGATTCCGCTGGTTGCGCCGGTTATTAAGGCATATTGGTTTTTCATATTCATTTTAAGTGATTTAAAGATTGATGATTTTAATTATTTCCATGGATCAAGAACCACTTTTACACAGCCGTCTTCTTTTTTATCGAAAATTTCGTAGCCTTTGGCAACTTCGGTAAGAGACAGACGGTGCGTAATGATATCATCGAGAACAACCCGACCGCTCAGAACATGATCCATAAGATCATCAATAATCGCATGAACGTTACACTGTCCTGCCTTTATTGTAATTCCTTTATCGAAAATCTGTCCTAATTTGAAATTATCGTAGTTCACGGGATAAACTCCTAAAACAGAAACAATTCCTCCTCTTCTTACGGCGCTCATACAAGCTTCAAGCACTTTAACAGAACCTTTTTCAAGATTTAAAACCGCTTTGGCTCTGTCCAGTAAATTTCTGTCGGGCTCAAATCCTACTGCATCAATGCAGACATCCGCACCCCGTCCTTCTGTCATATCTCTGATCTGCCGGATGACATCTTTTCCGTCTTCCCAGAGAATTGTATCGCAGCCTGTAATGTTTTTAATCTGATCTAAACGGTATTGCTGGGTATCTATAACGATCACTTTTCTGGCATTGTGCAGGATGGCACTTTTTGCAGACATGGAGCCTACAGGACCTGCGCCGAAAATCGCCACCGTTTCTCCTCCTTTCAGTTCTCCCCAAAGTACTCCGGTGTAACCTGTAGGAAAAATATCCGTAAGGAATAAAACCTGTTCATCGCTTAGGTTTTCAGGAACTTTTCTCGGTCCCACATGAGCGTAAGGAACTCTCACGTACTGCGCTTGTCCGCCGTCGTACCCTCCGTAAAGATCTGAGTATCCGAAAAGCGCTCCTCCTTTTTCCGTAACAATTCCTCCTTCCGGACCGTAATGTTCGGGATTGCTGTGTTCGCAGGCGGTGGGAAGATCGTGCTGACAAAAAAAACAGCTTCCACAGGAGATAGGAAACGGAACGACCACTCTGTCTCCTACTCTTAAACTGGTAATGTTTTTTCCGACTTCTTCTACAATCCCCATAAACTCGTGCCCCATAACCATGGGTCTTGCCTGAGGAATTCCTCCCGAATACATATGAAGATCGCTTCCGCAGATCGCTGTGGAAGTTACTCTTAAAATAATGTCGTTCTGGTCTTTGATAATAGGATCATCCACTGTATCGCAGGTGATATTTCCCGGCGAATGAATAACTGCTGCTTTCATATTTTACTATTTTAGGTTTGGTGTGTAATTAATCTGAAGGAATTTTAAATCCTTTCATTCCCAAATATACCTTGTATCCGGTGCTGCAGTTTATGACCTGTATCATAACATTATTTCCTGAAAAGCACTAATAAAATAATACTTACTCAGTATCAGTAATTTAACCTAAAACAAATGGTATAATCGTAGTTTATCGAATCATGATATGGCTGCTAAACAGTGATCTTTTCTTTACTTGTAATATAATTTATCAAACTTGTGTGAAATTAACAAATGATAATTCGGGTAATTTAGATTTTACTTTCCTTTGTTATATAAAGATACACGATAAGGAAAATTTGATTAACCTATTAAAACCCAAATGAAATAGAGATCTTATTTCGAGAAAGACAGATATTGAATTTTATCTGTCTTTTATTTGTCTTACCTCTGAAGAGATTCCGGTCTGCTTTATTTTTCGGATCTTCTCTGAATTCTTTTTTTAATCCTGCTTAATGATACGGGAGTAATTCCTAAAAGTGAGGAGATGTATTTTGCCGGAACCCGACTGATAATTTCCGGATATTCTTTAGAAAATTTAATATACCGTTCTTCAGCAGTGAAAAAGATGAAATCTTCCTGCCGTATGATATATTCTGCGATTAAATTCATCATAAAATCGAAAGCTACAGACAGCATCCTTTCATTGGAATAAACGTAAGACTGAAGTTCGGAGAGCTCGAACCTGTAGAAAATGCAGTCTTCCAGACATTCGAAGTACAATCTGCTTTCCAGATTACGGATCAAAGCGTAATAATCTCCGAAATGGTCTCCTTCGAGTCTTATAAAAATGGTTTTTTCAAGCTCATTTTTGCCTGAAACATAATACGTCCGTACAATACCTTTTTTAATAAAGTAAAAGTATTGGCAAACATCCCCCGGCTCTATGAAGATAGCACCGGCGGTATAGGTTTCAACGGCTATTTTTCCCGGATAATGATAGACATCATCGTAAGAAATACTTTTTATTTTGTCCGCCATAGCTTCTGCTATTTCCTTTTTATCGTGCATTGATCATAATTTTACGGTAACACTTTGTTTTGAGGGACGAATAAAAAATGGGTAATAAATTCATGGAATCATTAAACGATGATTTCTTTTTGCAGTGCCCGATTTTTATCGGGAATTCCGAAATTAAGCTGATTCAGAAGTTCCGGATCTTTGTAAAACAGATCCTTTTTTTTCATGATAAGTCCTCTAACCTCTTTCTTTTCAAAGCATTTCTTTTCTAAAAGATCTGCATAAAATCTATGGTAATCAGGAGTTTTTATCTTTTGTATTTTTTTATTCATTGATGAAGAGTGGTTGTAGAAATTCTGTAATCTTCCGTTATTTGTTTCACTGAACACAGTAAAAATAATTTGCCTCTGTGTATGTCTTTAAGAGAATCCATAAAGCAAATAGGAATTTCTGAGATTCTAAAAGTGTGTTAACAGTTGTCTGAAGCTCTCCTGCTCGCAAGAGAAAACAGGGTAGAATACAAATCATCAAGCCCGAAAGGCTTACCAATAAAGCAATCTGCACCCGCATCGAATGCTTCTTTCCTTTTGAGGCTGTCTATCGAAACCGCTATAACGGGTAGTTTTTTAAGCGTCTGCTGTTCACGGATTTTTCTTATGATCCCGAATCCCGACAATGAGTTCAGCATATCTACAATAACAATATCCGGAGCGAATTGCTCTATCTGTTTTACAGCATCTTTATTTTTATCCTGAGACTGAACCACGTAGTTTTCCTGCTCAAGTATATCCTGCAACACCTTAAAAGTTGCATAATTATCATCGAAAATCATAATTTTATTCTTATTCATCGTGTTCGGAAATAAAACAATTCAAATTTATATTTTATAGCAAATAATAAAGTGAAACTGAAAAAAAATAGTTTTTTAAACGTTATATTTCTCACAGCAAAGAAAAAATATTATTTCGGGAAGAAAATTAACTTATGTTAATTCCAATCAGATAAATTCTTTGGATGAAATCAGTTTTTAGGATACAGCCTTCTTTTTATTCTGCTCAACGATGCGGGAGCCACTCCCAAAAGAGAGGCAATATGCTTTTCCGGTATGCGCTTCATAATTTCAGGATTTTCTTTTGCGTATTTAAGGTATCTTTCTTCGGGGTTTAAAAAAATAAAATCTTCGTTACGGGAAAGATGCTCTCCCAGTAAAAACAGGGTGTAATGTAAACTGAACTTCATCAACCCTGAATTCTGCCGAAGGTATTCCTTTACATCATCAAAATTAAACTTATAAAGGATACAGTCTTCTTCGCATCCATAATAAAGTCTTGCCGAAGAATTTAATATTAATGAGTAGTAATCGCCAAAAAAATAGTTTTCCATTCTTATGTATACCGTTTTTTCCATATTCTTTTCATCACTAAAGTAATATGCTCTCACCACTCCTTTTTTAATGAAATATAAAGACTTCACCCTATCTCCGGGATAAATTAATAAACTGCCGTTTTTATGATGCTCTATTTTTACTCTGCCTTTATAATTCAGAATATCAGTATCCTGCATACCCGGAATTATCTTTCCCAATGTTTCCGCAATATTGTCTAAAGTACCCATGGCATTTAAAAAATTTCTTCTTTGAATATAACAATATTTAGCGTTTTATTTTAATAATTATTCAAAATATTATCGTTTAATTAGAGAGAAATGCATAATTAAATACATAATCCTGTGAAATTAAATATTATACAAAATTTATTTAACCAAAAAAAACAGCCCTTCCGGACTGTTACATATAATTTTTAAGATGATATTATTTACTGACGCGGGAAACTCTCCAGACAATCCCTCCTACATCATCTGCCACCAAAAGAGAACCATCTGCGATCTGAAGGACTCCGACAGGTCTTCCGTACACATCACCCTTTGCTTCGTCTGCTATAAATCCTGTAAGAAAAGGCTGATAAGAAGCTGCCGGTTTACCATTGGCAAAAGGAACAAATGCAACCTGATATCCTACTAAAGAAGATCTGTTCCAAGATCCGTGCTGTCCGATAAATGCTCCGTTTTTATATTTTTCGGGAAACTGCGAACCTGTATAAAATGTTAAACCTAAAGAGGCTGTATGACTTCCCAAAGGAACATCCGGAACAATGGTTTTCTGTACAAGATCCGGTCTTTCTCCTTTTCTCCTCGGATCTTCATTTTTACCGAAATAGGAATATGGCCAGCCATAAAAAGCATTCTGTTTTACACTGGTAAGATAATCCGGAACTAAGTCGTCTCCCAATTCATCCCTCTCATTCACAACTGTCCAAAGTTCTCCCGTTACGGGATTCCAGCTCATTCCCACGGGATTTCTGAGACCGGCTGCATAGATCTTCTCCCCGCTTCCGTCAGGATTTACTTCCAAGATATTCGCTCTTCTCACCTCTTTATCCATTCCGTTTTCTCCTACATTACTTCCCGAGCCTACGGAAATATAGATTTTAGATTGATCTTTGTTTGCTATTAAATTTCTCGTCCAGTGATTGTTATATCCACCCGCAGGAAGATTTACAATCTTTTTCCCCGGTTTTGTAATCTTCGTATCTCCCAGTTTGTAGGGATAAACCCATAAACCATCGGTATTTGCCACGTAAAAGTGATCTTTAATAATCAACATTCCGTAAGGCTGATTAAGATTGGCTAAAAATACGCTGGAAGATTCAGGAACTCCGTCTTTATCGGCATCGCGGTAAAGGATAATTCTGTTAGCCGATTTTCCTCCTACCTCAGCATCACTTTTACCGCTGATGTCATTTTTAATTTTCTCCGAAACAGTACGTTCAGAATTGGATAAAACCACAAAAACATCTCCGTTTTCAGCCTGAATCATGTTTCTGGGGCTTTTAATGTTTTCTGCAAATCTGGTTACGGTAAATCCTTCCGGAGCAACAGGCGATTTTCCTTTCGGCCAGCCAAGAACGTTACTAAACTTTGTTTTACTGTTTTTTTCATCCGGCGCAGACAGTTTCAGTGTATCTGTTTTGGTAACAGCGGTATTGCCCTCTGTTTTTTCTGTTTTATTTTCTTTGCAGCTCAACGTCAGTAAAGCTAACACTGGTAGAATGTAGTTTTTCATATATTGTAAGTTGTGATTTTGTTTCTGAGAGATTACAAAAAGTATTCCTTTAAGAAAAAGGCTATTATTCGTGAATATTATTAAGAGGTATTATTTAAATGAAGTAAAAATAAGATATAAATTACAATGATTTTAATATTTATTTAAGATTGGCTTTGTTTTTGCCACGAAACGGATATGAAGACAATTTTTATCGTTGAAGATGAGACAGGCATCAGAGATGCATTACAGCTACTCCTGTCATTCGAGAATTATGATGTACGCTCTTTTGCCACTGCGGAAGCGTTTAATAATAGAGATCAATCTGTAATTCCTGATATTTTTATCATGGATGTGAAATTACCGGACGGTCTGGGTACGGATCTGTGCAACCAGATTAAAGAAGATCCTGCAACAGCTCAAATTCCTGTCATGATTATCAGCGCTCATGCAAAAGCAGCTAATGTGGTAAACTCCTGCAAAGCAGATGTTTTCATCCCTAAACCTTTTGACATTGATGATGTGATCGTAAAAATTGAAAATCTGGTAAAAGAACCTAATCTTCAGTAATTATCATCCACAATCTATATAAGATCCTCCCATTCGATTTGGAGGATTTTTTTTAATTTCTGATATTAAAATTTTCAGCAGGCGGTTGAAAAAATTTAACATTTAAATAATGTTAAAACCTGACAAGTTTGAAAATAAAGGACTTGTAATATCCACTATTTTTTAATTTCGGATAATTTACTGTCGGTAAAAATTTATTTCCATCGATTATTTTTAACAGATTTTATGTTCAATAACTCAATAAAAAGCCATTAATTTTAAATAAGTTAAAACACTTTAGATTATTTATTTATGATTTTAATTTAGTTGTACAATTTTCTAAAAATGCGTAATTTTACGAATCTTTTTTACTTAAAAAATCTAATAAATAAAAATGAATACAGAACAGTTTGTGAGCCGTCACATTTCCCTGAATGAAGCCGATAAACAGGCGATGCTGGAAAAAGTTGGCGTTTCAAGTATCGAGGAGCTTATCTCTCAAACCATCCCTTCTTCTATCCGTTTAGAAAAAGATCTTGAAATCTCAGAACCGCTTTCAGAATACGAAATGCTGATCCATTCTAAGGAATTAGCATCGAAAAATACTGATTATACAAGCTACATCGGGTTCGGATATCACAACACTTTGCTGCCATCGGCTATTCAGAGAAATATCTTTGAAAATCCGAGCTGGTACACCGCTTACACTCCATATCAGGCGGAAATTGCACAGGGAAGACTGGAAGCTCTTCTTAATTTCCAGACTGTTGTGTGTGATCTTACGGGTTTTGCTCTGGCAAACGCTTCATTGCTGGATGAATCTACTGCGGCTGCAGAAGCAATGCATATGTTCTTCAATAACAGAACGAAGGATCAGAAAAAAGCGGGAGCAAACAAATTCTTCGTTTCCGATCTTGTTCTTCCTCAAACGGTTTCTGTATTAAAAACAAAAGCAGAAGGTCTTGAGATCGAAATTGTAGAAGGAGATCACAAAACGCATGAATTTGACGGTTCTTACTTCGGAGTTTTATTACAATATCCCGGGAAAAACGGAATTGTTTTAGATTATACAGAAAACATCGTAGAATATAAAAAATTAGATCTTCAGGTAGTTGTTGCCTGTGATCCGATGGCTTTGGTGAAGTTAAAATCTCCGGCTTCAATGGGCGCAGACTGTGCAGTGGGAACAACGCAGAGATTTGGTATTCCATTGGGTTATGGTGGTCCTCACGCAGCATTTTTCTCTTGTAAGGAAGATTATAAGAGAGATATTCCGGGAAGAATTATCGGGGTTTCTCAGGATATGTACGGAAGACGTGCTTTAAGAATGGCTTTACAGACGAGAGAACAGCACATTAAGAGAGAAAGAGCGACTTCAAACATCTGTACCGCTCAGGTTCTTTTGGCTGTTATGGCAGGAATGTACGCTGTTTACCACGGTCCGAAAGGATTAAATTATATCGCAGATCAGATTCATTTTAAAGCCAATGCTTTGAAGGGAGGCCTGAAAGCTTTAGGATATGAAATCGTGGAAGAACCGATCTTTGATACGGTAAAAATCACGATGAATGAAGATGAGAAAGGAAGACTGATGAGAATGATGCTTGATCACAAATTAAACTTAAACTACTTCACAGAAGGGGTTGTAAGTATTGCGATCAACGAAAGTACAACATTGGATAAATTAAATTATCTGATGGCTTCTTTTGCCCAGTTCAAAGACAAGCAGACTTTCAAATTAGAAATTAAAGAAGGATACAGCATTCCGGAAGAGAATTTAAGAAAAGACGAAATTCTTACGGAAGAAGTATTCAACAAATACCATACGGAAACGGAATTGATGCGTTACATCAAACGTCTGGAAAGAAAAGATTTATCGTTAACTCACTCGATGATTTCTTTAGGCTCATGTACGATGAAGCTGAACGCCGCAACGCAAATGTTACCGCTTTCATGGGACAATTGGGGTTCAGTTCATCCATTTGTACCGGTTGATCAAGCAGGAGGTTATCAGGAAATGATCCGTGAACTGGAGAAAGATTTAGCTAAAATCACAGGTTTCGCAGGAACTTCTCTTCAGCCGAATTCCGGAGCTCAGGGAGAATATGCAGGATTGATGGTCATCAGAGAATATCACATTTCAAGAGGTGAAGGTCACAGAAACGTGGTTTTAATCCCTCAGTCTGCACACGGAACCAACCCTGCTTCTGCAGCAATGGCAGGAATGAAGATTGTTGTGGTTAAAAATCTTGAGAACGGAGAAATCGATTTCGAAGATTTAAAAGCAAAAACAGAACAGCATTCTGAAAATCTTTCCTGTGTAATGATCACGTATCCATCTACATATGGATTCTTCGATGCCAACATTAAAGAAATTACCGCTTTGATCCACGAACACGGAGGACAGGTTTATATGGACGGAGCGAACATGAACGCTCAGGTTGGATATACAAGTCCCGGAAACATTGGAGCAGACGTTTGTCACTTAAACTTACATAAGACTTTCGCAATTCCTCACGGAGGAGGAGGTCCCGGAGTTGGACCGATTTGTGTGGCTAAACATTTGGTTCCTTTCTTACCTTCCAATGCCAATATCAGAATCGGATCTAAAGACGCGATTGAAGGTATTTCAGCAGCGCCTTATGGTTCAGGTTTAATTCTGAATATTTCTTATGCTTACATTAAAATGCTAGGAAATTCAGGATTGAAAAAATCAACGGAACACGCTATTTTAAATGCTAATTATTTAAAAGAAATTTTAGCAGAACATTTCCCGATTTTATATTCAAACGAAAACGGAAGAGTTGCTCACGAATGTATCGTAGATTTCAGACAGTTCAAATCTTTAGGAATTGAAGTTGCTGATGTGGCGAAAAGACTGATGGACTATGGTTTCCACGCTCCTACGGTTTCTTTCCCGGTTGCAGGAACTTTAATGATTGAGCCGACTGAATCTGAAAGCAAAGCTGAAATCGACCGTTTTGCAGAAGCTTTAATTGCCATCAAACAGGAAATTGATGAGATTGCAAATGGTGAAGCAGATGCAGCCAACAACGTATTGAAAAACGCCCCTCACACGGAACAATTGGTAATCTCCGATTCCTGGGATAAACCATACAGCAGAGAAAAGGCAGCTTATCCTTTAGATTGGGTAAGAGACCACAAATTCTTCGCTACAGTTTCCAGAGTAGACGAAGCTTACGGAGACAGAAACTTAGTTTGTACCTGTGAGCCGATTGAAGCTTATATGTAATTAGAAGTTTTTTAGATATAGAAAAATCCCTTTCAGTG